>JAFGAM010000023.1 GCA_016933675.1 Candidatus Anaeroferrophillacea bacterium | reverse complement strand
GGTCACGGTAGGACTCAACCTGGCGTTGATGACCGGGTAGAGGGTTGCATCTGACCCGGTGCTGGTATCGTAAAGCTCGGTCCAGGCTTCGCCCAGGGCGCCGAAGGCGCCGCCAGAGATGGAGATGGTGCAGCCGGCCGCCTTGAGTTGAAAGCGAAGCCGGTATTGGGTGGAGGCCGCCCAGGATTGAACGTCGGAGGAGACTTCGACCCCGTTGACGATAATGTCTATCGTCTCAACGCTGTCCCATTTGGTGGCGTATTCCACGGTGGCGGTGTTGGGCGCGGATGCCGGGCTGGCGCTGGACTGCAAGCCGACAAAGAACATGGCGTTGAGGGGGGCGTTGATGTCGAGCTCGAAGCGGAGGCCGTTGGCGCGGGTGATGGCGGGCCCGGTGACGACGGTCTCGCCGTAGGTGCCGGAGCCGCTGATGGTCAGCACGCCAGAGCCGACCGCCAGGGATCCGCCGGCCGTGTCGGTGATGGTGAGGGTGCCGGGGCCGGGGGTGCAGGTGCGGGGGCTGCTGGCGTCGCCAGAGGAGAAGACGTCGTTTACATAATAGGCGGCGGCCCCGCCGCCGCCGGCTACCATGTTACAACCGAGGCTGAGGGACAGGGGCATTAGAGGACTCCAACGATGTCGGTGGCGGTGGTATCGGTATCAAAGACCTTGACGGCGCGGATGGGGTGAATGATGCCGGCTGCCAGGCCGGCAAAGGTGATGGTGTTGCCCCGCATATCCACGATCTTGACATCTCCCGAGACCCCGACGTAAAGGCCGCGGATGGGGTTGGTCAGGTTAGCGGCGTCAGAGGGCGTGATGGAGACGCATTCCTCGGCCGGTATGATGAGAGACCACATCTGAACCTCCTTCTAGTGGGGAGCGCGGGCCTACCGCCCGCGCTCCCGCGATTACGGCAAAAGGTCTTTGATGGCGGCCGCCAGGTCCGCTTTGGTAGCGCGGCCGGCCACCTGGGCATTTATCTGGCGGGCCAGGTTCCGAAGCTCGGCCTTGCTCATCCGCGCCAGGTCCTCGGGGTCGGGGCCCGGCGCGAACTCCTGATAGATCTTCCAGGGGGTGTGGAGCTCGAGCCGGCCGCCGACCACCCGGACGGTGTAAGGGGTGTCGATGCCCAGGGCGCGGGCGGCTTGCTGCGCTCGGTGCGCGGTCTCGTCCATTACCCTTCCTCGCAGGTGAGGACAATAGACACGTTCTGGGCGGCGGTGCCGCCGCTGCCGTCGTGGTCCAATGTCAAGAGGAGCACGGTGCCATCGCTGAGATGCGGGTACTGGGAGCCGACAAAATCTGCCCGCGCCTTCTCGACCGGGACGGCCGAATCCCCGATGACGCAGGCAGCCAGGTAGGCATCGTCGTCGGAGCTGTTGCCCACCTTGAGGGTGGCGTCGCTGTCGTTGCTGGCAACAGCCGACACGTGCTTGATGGTCAGGTCAAAGGGCACGGTCCAGCGGAAGGTCACGTCGGCCGCCAGCGTGCCGGGAATGTTCAGGGGAATCACGAATGGTCGAAACATGGTTTTGCTCTCCTTTGATCTGGTTACGGCTGCCG
>JAFGAM010000022.1 GCA_016933675.1 Candidatus Anaeroferrophillacea bacterium | reverse complement strand
GAATTCAGACTATCGCGACCATTTTGCCAGCATTTACGGCGACAACGCCGCCGGCAAGCGAACGGTGAACACCGTGCCGCGGCCGGGCTCGCTATCCACCTCGATGCGGCCGCCGTGGGCCTCGACGATGCGGCGGCACTGGTAGAGACCGATACCAAGCCCCTGTTTCTTGGTGCTGGAGAAGGGCTGAAAAAGTTTTACGGCAATGAACTCGGGGGTCATGCCGACGCCCCGATCGCTGACGCGGACAAACGGCCGGCCGGCCTCCGCCCCCACCGCAACGGCGATACCGTCGACCTTCCCGTCCGAGGCCTCGACGGCGTTCAGCACCAGGTTGAGTAATACGCCGGCGATCTCGCCGCGGTCGATGTTCGCCGTCACCGGCGGCCCGGAAAGCGGGATGTCCCGGCCGATTCCCGCCAGCACCCCTTCCGCCACCGCCCGCAGATCGCCGGGGGCGAGGGTGAGGGCGGGCGCCTCCCGGAGCCCCCGCAGCCGGCCGATAAGGCCCTGGATGCGTTCGACGCTGCCCTCGAGGGTGGCGAAGAGATCCTCACGGAATTCCGGATCGTCATAATATTCGCGGGCGTTTTCGGTCAACAGGGCAAGGCCGGAAGCCTGGTTCTTCAGATCGTGCAACACGAACGCCGCCACCCGGCCGACGGCCGCCAGTTCCCGCGCCGCGGCCAGCTCACCGGCAAGGCGAAAACCACCGAGCAACACCGCGGTCTGGCGCGCCAGCACCCGCATGAGATCGTAATCCTCGTAATCCAGTTCCTCCCCGGCGTGCAGCCGCTCACCCAGGAGGATGAAACCCTCCAACGGTTCGCCGGCCCGGCCGAGGGGTACCACCAGCCGTGCCTTCAGTGCCCGCAGGCGCGCAAACTCGGCGCCGGCGCCGCCCTGTACCACCCCCGCGGCAGGATTTCCGGCGTCGGCAGCCAAAACACCAGCGACGCCCGAAACATCAGCGGTGCCCTGGACTATTCCCGTGGCAGGATTTCCGGCGCCGGCGCCCGAAACACCGTCGTCGCCCGCGGCTTCCTCATCCAGATTGAGAATCCACTCGCCGCGTTCCGTCAGCCGTCGGATCAGCGGCGCGTCCGCCGGCACGAAGCCGGCATCGCGGGCGCTGCCCTGGCGGGC
Source organism: Candidatus Anaeroferrophillacea bacterium (assembly GCA_016933675.1). Taxonomy (GTDB): domain Bacteria; phylum Desulfobacterota; class Anaeroferrophillalia; order Anaeroferrophillales; family Anaeroferrophillaceae; genus JAFGAM01. The sequence continues at coordinate 5,717 of JAFGAM010000022.1, read as the reverse complement.
GGTGCAGACGAAGCCGCCCCCGTCATGCTCGCCGGCGCGCTGGTACAGTGCCACGCCACCGCAACCGAAGGTCTCGGCAAAACAATCCAGCACCGCCTGGCGCACCTCGCCAACGGAACCGGTCACCCGCCCGGTGAAGCTCAGCCACTGGTTCCGGTAGTCATACTTGTCGCGGAAGAAATGCTTGTGAAAGAAGACGTTGATGCGCCGGCGCATGGCGTCCGACAAGAGGATCACCACCAGCCCGACGCCCACCATGACCGCCGCCGCCAGGCCCAGGTTGCGCGCCCGGTCGGCGCCGAGGTAGCGCAAACCCTCGCCGAACATGCCGAGCGCAAAGAGGTAGAGACTGAAGAGGATGACGACGAAGGAGCCGAAGGCCGCAGTGCGCGACACCGCCACCGGCCGGCTCCCCGGCAGCCGCCGGCGGCCGAAGGCCATGAGCCCGAGGCCGAGGGCGAAGGCCGCGGTACGCACCGGCAGCAGGCGGCAGTCCAGCGACCGGTACAAAAACGCCTGGCTGTAGTAGATCACCAGGGCCGCGGGGAAAAGGGCGGCGCCGAGGGCCTCGAACTTGACCGTCCAGCGTTCACGGGCGGTGAGCCGCGCCAGGGTGCGTTCAAGCCGCACCAGGGCAAGGGCAAGGAAAATCATGATGCCGCAGTAGAACACAAAGCCCCAGCGGCCGAGGAAAACCACCCGTTCAGCGGCGAAATCCGGCGAGAAGAGAAAGGCGTCGAAATCGCCGCGAACCACCGCCGCCGGAAAGAAGAGGGCCGCGGCCACCATCAGCGGCCCCACCCGGCCGCCGCGCCAGAAACTCCCCGGCCGACAGTAGTCGAGAGAAAAGATTGTCATCACCAGCGGCAACAGGCTTTCCACCAGCAGGGCGCCGTATTTCCAGACCATCCCGGGAGCAACCGGAAACCCGCCCGCGACCCTGCCAATGCCGCCGGAACCAAACCCGCTGCCCGCTCCGCCGCCGGCCGCGACCCCGAAACCCTTCGCCACCCCGCCGAAACCGCCGCCACCGCCGGCGGCCCCGACAACATCGGCGGCATGACGCAGTGCCTGCAGGTCGCAGAACTCCAGCGCCGCCACCGCCGCCACCAGCAGCGCCAGGGACCACGAGCGCCGCCCCGGCAGCAGCAGGAAAAGGATCATCAGAACGGCGGCGCCCAGAAAAAGGGCTGAGAGCAGCGTCATCATTTTTCAGAACCATGCCGATGGCACGGTAACGGCGCCGGCTTCGCAGCGCACAAAGGTTGCGGAACGAAGCGTACGGATAAGGACGTGGAATGGCTCAACCCGCAACGCAACGAAGAAGATGTCGCGGGTACGAAGCCATCTCCCTCAGCGGGGGAGGGATGCGGTAACAGCATCATGAAAGGCGGCAATGAATTCCATTCCGGCGCGGCGCGCTTCGTCCAGGTTCATCCACGGGGTGCAGGAAACGGAGACGCGGATGAAGGCCGAATCCTTCCGGCTGTGGAGGATGGAGTTCCAGATCTCGCTGAACTTGAGGGCATATTCACTGGTCAGCACCCGGCCCTTGACCTGATACCAGTAGAGGAACACCTCCTGGCTGCCGTCGCCCTGCTGGTACACCGCCTCCACCACCGGCTGGCTGCCGACGCCCCGCTGGTAAGCCACCACGGCTGACGGCCGGCTGCCGCCGGCGGCACCATTCCGGACGCCACCGTCGGGCTTCGCGGCGGCGGTTGCACCCTTTGCCCCGGTCGCGGCCCCGGTCGCGGCCCCGGTCGCGGCCCCCGTTACGCCCGCCGCGCTCATGGTATTCGCCGTGGTTGCGGCATGGGGCGCGGCCGCGGCGGGATTGCCGCTTCCCGAATCCGCCCCACGGGTCGAATCCCCCACCTCACCCCCGAGGGGCACCAGCACCTGGCGCTGGGACAGCAACTGCCAGCCGCCTCCCGGCAGGCAGTGCTTCGGCGAGTGGATCGGGCCGGCATCGGGTCCGCCGTCGTGGTAGCCGATGTAGAGCGTCACCCGGCGGCCGGCGGCGTCGGCATAGACCCGCGACAGGCAGTCGGTAGGCCGCAGCACCGCCAGCACCCGGGCATCGAAGGTCGCCTGGTGCAGCATGCGCCAGCCGCCCTGGCGCAGCGGAATCCCCGTCGCCAGGGGCGCTGCGGTGGGTACGGCGCGGTTCTCGTGCCCGTAGATGAAGGCGATGGCCGCGCCCAGCAGCACATAGACCAGGAAAAAACGGATATATTTCATGATGAGATCCGTTTCAAAATCCCGCCAGTCACTATCAGCAGGGTAAAGGCGACAACGAACACCGCCAGGCCGGCGAATTCATGGAAAAAACCTTCGGCGGCGGCGGCGCCGAAATGACGCGACAGCAACCCCGTACCCAGCACCCGGAAGATATTGCTGACCACGGCGATGGGCACCACCAGCAGCATGAGAACGATCAGCGGCCAGCCCCGGCGCAGGGTAGTGGCGCCGTAGAACACCCCAAGCGCCAGCAGCGATACCAGCGAACGCAGGCCGCTGCAGGCGTCGGCCACCTCGAGCACGAGGTCGGGAAACTGGATGATGTTGCCTTCGCGCCACACCACCACGCCGAGCCATTTCAACCCGGCGACGGAGACCTTGGTTACAAAAAGCTTCAGGGGGAAGGCGAGGGCATCATAAACGATGTAGGGCAGCGGCACCATGAAGAAGAGGAAGGCCAAGGGCAGAAAGAGGATGCGGCCGATACGCGGCCCGAACCAGAACCAGACGACGCCCATGAGCAGCACCACCAGGGAGCCGCGCATGGTGAAGAATTCAACCCCGGCCCAGCCGAAGACCAGCAGCGCCAGGCCGAGCAGCACCAGCACGAGTCCGGCCCGGCCGGTTTCCACCGGCGCCGCGGCGAGCCGCTCGCGCCGCTGCCAGATAAGCCAGCCGGCCATGAAGGGCACGAGAAAACCGTGGGAATAGTTGGGGTCATGGCTCCAGTCGGCCACCATGCCCGGCACGATGGGAGCGTAGAGAACCCCGGCCAGGAGCACGAATCCCGCCATGAACATTATATAGTGCCGCTGCAGCATTTCCATGCCTGCGGGCCCCCTTCCTTCGCTGCTGGTCACAGGGTTATGGGTTATGAGCGGATTATTGCCGGCAGATCCGGTACACCTTTTACCGCTCCATCCTCGGCGGGACGGAATCGGCGCGGGCATCAGTTGTCGCGGTACCGTTGTTATTCCGCTACCGGACGTCGGGCCGGGGTACCCGCCAGCATTCCTTCGACGCTGATATCCTCATCGACATCGGGCCAGTGAATGCCCTGTCCATCCCCGAGGATGCGGTAATTCCGGCGCTGTTCCGGGGTTGCCCCGGTCAATCGCCATGACCACGCCAGAGGCACACTGATGGTGCGACCGTCCAGGAGGTACGCAACAATCTCGCTGTCCGTAACCCGAATTTCCGTCAATCTGGGCTCGGTGACATCAACCGCAATGTTCATCCCATGCCTCCACAAAAACGTCCTTGTCCTGCGCGACAATACGCATGATCACGCTCAGCTCTTTCGGTGAAAAACCGTGGTTTCGGCTTAATGTCAGGGGTTCGAGCCAGAATTTACCGAGAAGATTGTCGCGCTGCACATGGATATGTTTCGGTTCGTTACAGTCGAAACTGTAGAAATAGAAACGATACGGTCCGACGTATTTGACCATGGGCATCTCGACAACCTCCTGCCTCACTCATCCGGCTGTGCCGGCATGGCATGGGCGCCGGAACGTCTGAACGGCCGGTAGAGCGGGTCGCCCACCAGCACCATGCGCCAGGAGCGCACCGGCGACGCCAGGGCGTAGCATTCCGCCAGGGTGAAGCGGCCGTCGGTGAGCAGGGAGAAGAACAGCTCCGGCGGCGGAAAGGCCTGGACGTAGGGCTCGGCCACCGGGCCGATAACCGCCGCGGCACCGTCGGAGAGCATGCCGAGACACCAGCCCTTACTGTTGCGCAGCGAGATGCATTCGCCGCTGGCGATGTGGTAGCCCACCGCCCCCGGCCGCCAGTCGAAGGCGTCGAGATAGTGGTTCAGGCGGTACCAGCCGCAGTAGAGCGCCGCGTCGGGGCATTCGCCGGGCTGGAACAGCTCGTCCCGGTCGTTCAGCACCACCGGCAGCTTCGTTTGGGCACGCACCCGATCCGCCGCCAGATGAATGGAGTTGTCGTAGAAGGCGTAGCCGGCGAGATTCTTCGCCTTGTCGGCGGCGGGTCGCGGCCAGCGGGCGTCGAAATATGCCCGGCCGCCAAGCCCGTCGCGTTCGGCGGCGAGGCTGTCGTCGATGATGCGACGGACACAGTCGGGATCGGGGCCGTCGAGGCGAGCAACCATGTAGGCGATCTCCGGCTGGTTCTCGGGCTTCGTGCCGCGGGAGCCGAGATAGGACGGATTGGGCACCCACCGGGTCAGCGGATAGGCCCCGGCCATGACCAGGGCCAGCTCCGAATCGAGGGCTGAGAGTTCACTGTCGCGGCCGATGAGATGCATCTCCCGCATCAGGCGTTCGTCCCGTTCACCCAGCTCCTTGCGGCGCGGATCGTCTTTGGGCAGATCATGCAGCTCGCGCCGGATATCCTCGCGAAGGTTTTTAACCTCGTCGTAATCACGCTGTTCAGCCTCCGACGGCGCCGTCGGCCGCACCTTCAGCGGCATGCCGTAGACCGTCAGCAGGCAGCGTACCGGGCGACGGTTTTTCTGCCGCTCCAGCCAGCGACGCACGGGCCCGGCCACCAGCTTGTCGTACTCCTCCCGCGAGCAGGTCTCCGCCGCCGGCAGATCCAGTTTGAGGAGGTTTTCCTTCGGGATGCCGCGGGCTTTCTGGTAGTAGCGCGCCACCCCGACGCTGCCGGTAACGAAGCGGTTGGCGATGACCAGCACCTCGTCCGGCTCCAGCGCCGCGCCGGCGGTGACCGGGGGCAGCAATAACAACAAAGCAATCAGACAAATGATTGCCTTTATTGTCGCCGGCGCTTTCACATCCACGGTGGCACACCGCATCAGCTCGTCCATGGGTTCACGACTTCAACCGGCAGACCGCTGAAATCATTGATATTGTTGGTGACAAGTACCAGACCGTGGGTAACGGCGGTAGCGGCCAGCAGACTGTCGATGGCCGGCAATGGTCGTCCCGCCGCCGCAACCAGGCAGCCCCAGCGATCGGCTCCAATCTGACCAGACAGGTCAGACGATAACGGCTTTACTTTATACAATCAAGTCATTTTTCACCTTTCCGCGCCGGCGGAACAGACAAAAAAGCAGCCTGCATTCACCATGGAAGCAGGCTGCTTTTTATCCGTCAATCCGCTGTAAGCGCGAACCGTTCCTTGACATCCTTCCCGGCCCGAGGGCCAGGGATTCCACCGCCTCTCGATGCCGCACACCGCGAGGTACCGCCGCGGCCGGTGCCCGGCCGCGGCGCTCATTAGCCGCGTATCAGCAATCATCCCCCGCCCGGCGGCGGCGCCAGCCCAGCAGGCCGACGATCCCGGCGCCGACGAAGAGCAGCGTTCCGGGCTCGGGCGCCACGACACCATTGCCCATGAGGTTGTCGTTGCCGCAGCTCATGGTGAAGTGGGAAGTAAACTCGGTACCATCCGGAAGGAAGGAAAGATCGAGACCGGAGAGGATGTAATGGGTGTCGTTGCCATTCCAGCCGGAGATGCCGGTGCCGGCCAGCCGGCTGTCAGTACTT
>JAFGAM010000021.1 GCA_016933675.1 Candidatus Anaeroferrophillacea bacterium | reverse complement strand
TGGGGCAAAACCACCGGCCCCGGCAACTGAATGACAGGAGATATTCATGGTGGCACTCGGGGCAGCGAATGCGGGCGAATCCCTGCCGCAGATCCCCGCAGGCATGATAACGATTGACAACATCCGGAATCACCCGGCGAAGATACCCGTAGGTGCCCGCAAACTGCTGCTCATAGTGCCGTTCAAAATCATCAAATGCCGGTCGATCAGGAGCCAGAGAGGTGATGCTTGCGGTGTGCGATGACGGTAAACTGATGCATCGGCTAATACTGATTGCGCATATCCCATAGCAGAATAAAATATGCAGATATTGTGCCGTTACACATTATCGACACCGGGGTAAAGGCCAAGCCTCCAACGACCTTATTTCTCGAGCGAAGTCAGCGAGGCCGGCGGCCAGGTACGCCAAAGCGCCGGGAAAATGAATCGACTGGCGGCCGAACTGCAGGAACTTATGAGACGTTTACGGATCTGATCAGGTCGAGTTCATGCCGCCTTGCAGCAGTTTGAGAAACTGCTCAAAAGGTACGGGGGGGCTGTACAGGTAGCCCTGCACCAGGTCTACCCCATGACGCTGCAGAAATATGAGCTGCTCCCGGTCCTCGACCCCTTCGGCCACGGTTTCGAGGTTCAGCGAAGATGCCATATGCAGAATGGCGCTGACAATGGCGGCATCATCCTCGTTGGTATGGATGTCGCGGACGAAGGAACGGTCGATCTTGACGGTTCTGAAAGGGAAGCGTTTGAGGTAGTAGAGCGAGGAGTACCCGGTACCAAAGTCGTCGACCGACAGGGTGATACCATGTTCCGCCAGCTGCCGCAGACTACGCTCGGTGGCCTCGAGATCGGCCATCATTGTGGTCTCGGTGATCTCGAGGTCCAGGAATGCGGCGTCAAGTCCGGTCTCGTGCAGAATCTGCAGCACCCGGGGCACCAGGTTCCGATCTTTGAACTGCACCGCGGAGATATTTACCGACACCCGCAGCATGGGAAAGCCCCTGGCATGTAACGTCAGGGTGTCACGACAGGCCTGTTCCAGCACTTGGAGGCCGATTTCCCGGATCATGCCGGTTTCCTCCGCCACTGGGATGAACCGGTCCGGAGGCACAAGGATACCGTCCGGCCGCCGCCAGCGAACCAGAGCCTCCATGCCGACGATGTTGCCATACGTCGGCTCCACCTTGGGCTGGTAATAGACCGGAAAAGCCCGCTCCGCGAGCGCCGCCCGCAGATCGCGTTCTATGGCCACCTGCTCCATCAGCCGATCGTTCAGTTGTTGGTCGAAGAGGCGAAAACATCCCTTGCCCTCGTTTTTCGCCTGGTACATGGCAATATCGGCATTCTTTACCAATTGATCGGGGGTCTCGCCGTCATCGGGGAAGATGGCAATGCCGATACTGGAGGTAATGAAAAAATCGTGGCCATCGATCCGGAACGGCTGTTTGAATGACGCCAGGATGCGCTCGGCCAGGTAGGGCACGGCGACATTCTGCCGCAGGGGGTTGATGATCAGAAACTCATCGCCGCCGAGACGGGCGACCGTATCCCCCTGCCTCACTACTCCGGTCAGATGCCGGCCCACCTCAATCAGCAGACGGTCGCCCAGGGGATGGCCGAGGCTGTCGTTGACCATCTTGAAATTGTCCAGGTCGAGGAACAACACCGCTACCCGCCGCTGCTCCCGCTGCGCCTGACTCAAAGCGACCGTGAGTCGGTCGATCATCAGGGTACGGTTTGGCAGGCCGGTGAGCGGATCGTTGTAGGCCAGCTCGGTGATACGGGCCTCCTTCTCCTTGATCTCGGTAATATCGTGAAACACGGCGATGAAGTGCTCGATCCGCCCGTCGTCACCGGTAATGGCATTGACGCTGAGCCACTCGGGATACACCTCACCCGACTTCCGCCGGTTCCATACCTCCCCCTCCCAGCGGCCATTATGAATCAGCTCCTGCCACATCCGCCGGTAGAAATCGTCATCGTGTTTTTCCGACTTAAGCACCCGGGGGTTTTTGCCCAGTACCTCTTCACGTTCATACCCGGTAATGGTGGTAAACGCCTCGTTTACATTGAGGATGGTCCCCTGTGGATCGGTCAGGGTCATCCCCTCCAGCGCCGAGCCGAAAATCTTCGCGAACAGCTGCAGCTCGGCGGTACGCTTTCGAACCTGTTCCTCGACCCGGCGGTGGCTGGCGCGGATGATGTTCTCGGCCCGACGCCGGGCGGTTATGTCGGTATGGGACACCACCGCGCCCCGTCGGTTGCGATCGGAACACAAGGGGGTCACCTTCATCAGGTAGAAACGTTCCTGGCGATCGGAATGGCAATCGTATTCCATGGAAAAAAGCGACCGTTTTCCAGTCAGCACTTCACGCAATCCACGTTCCGCCCGGAGGGCATCCTGCCCGGATGCGCATTGGTCCTTTCCGACCCGGGCACAAAGGTCCAGGTAGTTGGTCCCCACTGCCAAAAGAGTTTCCTCATCAGCCCCGTTTTCCTGGCCGAAATCGAGCCAGGCCCGATTGACCGCGAGGATTTTGCCGTCTTCGTCAATCACCGCCATCTGGGACGGAATGGAATTGAAGATGGCATCCTTGAGCAGGCGCTGTTCCTCCATCCGACACTGCATTTCGTGCTGTTCGGTAATATCCTGGGCATGGGCGATGACCAGGGGATTCTTTGAATCGAGAAACAGGGGGGTTTTGATGACACGGACGATCCGGGTTGGGCCTGACCGCGGGGTGAGCGCAAGACCATCGAATTCTATCGGCTCCCCGCGGTCGACAACCTCCCTGTCCCCGGCCTGGAAAACCGCCGCCTGCTCCGGCGGAAATATATCGAAGGCGGTCTTGCCGATGACATCGGCCAACTGATAGCCGGTCACCTTCTCGCACTGACGGTTCCAGAAAACGAAACGCCCGGTGCCGGCCTCCTTGACCATCACCATCAGCGGCGCCGCCTGGGTCAGAATATGCATGAAATCACTGTTCTTCTGCAGGCTGAGTTCGTGGTCCTCCTGCTCCTTTCTGACCAGCTTCTCCTGCAGTTCAATGATCTTATTCTGTAACTTCTGCCGTTCGAAAATATCAAGCATCGTTCAGGTTGTCCATGCAGCTTGCGGGTATCACCGACCCGGCACAACAATGCCCGTCAGCACCTCACCAATGCATTATCAGTACATTGTCCGTCCGACAACGCAGTGAATTCCGTAACTCACCGGGCTGGTTGCGTTCAATAGTTGATGACTTCGTACTTCATTGCCTCCTGCCTGCGATGCACGCAGACAGGCACTGAAACAAGTGTCACGGCGGCCGTACTACGGGCGGATATCAAACTCGCCCACCATACACGCCGTATCCCTCAGTATGGTGCCATTAAGCGGAACTGATGTCGCCACCTAGACCCCCCGTGACCTGCCCTATCTTTTCGGCCGCTCTGCCGAAAAGTTGAACCTTTTCCGACGTTCCGGACGACTGCTGCACCGCCCGTTCCGCGGCGGCATTGGCGTCGGCGACATTTTTGCTGACTTCGGCCACCATCGCCGTCATCTCCGCAATCACCGCCGCGGCTTCCGGCCGGTCGCGGCCGATTTGCCGACGACGATCTCCTTCTGCTGTTCCCGCCGCCGGCGGTCATGCTCGACAAAAATAGGTTTCCGGGTCCACGGGTCGAGGCCGGTGTAATACATTACCGACGACCAGGTTCCGGGGGTGGGAGTGAAGGTCTGCACCTGTTCGGGAGTGATCTGCAGTTCGCGGTGGACGAAGGACTGCAGCGACCGCATATCCGCCGCGGTGCAGCCGGGGTGAGCGGCAATGAAGTAGTAGGTGAGGAACTGACGCTTGCCGACCCGTTTCGTAAGCCGGTCGAAGTGCCGCTTGAACTCCGCTGCCAACGCTGTCGGAGGTTTGCCCATGAGTTCCAGCACCCGCGGTACGCAGTGCTCCGGGGCGATCTTCAGCTGGCCGGAGACATGGTGACGGATTAGTTCGGCGAGATAGGCTTCGCCATGCGCCAAATCAGCAAGAACCAGGTCGTGGCGGATACCGGAGGCGACGAAGACATGCCGCACACCGGGCAACGTCCGAAGTTCCCGCAACAGTCCGATCTGCCGTCCGTGGTCAAGCTGCATGGACGGGCACAAACCCTTCGCGCCGACACAACGGCGGTCGGTGCAGGCGCCGCGCCGCGCCATGCGGGCACAGGTGGTACCGTACATGTTGGCGGTGGGCCCGCCGACATCGGTGATCACGCCGCGGAAATCGTCGCGGGCGGCCAGGTTGCGTGCCTCGGCGACGATTGACGATGCCGAACGGGAGCGGACGGTCCGCCCCTGATGCACCCCGATGGCGCAGAAACTGCACCCGCCCCAGCAGCCGTGATGGGTGGTGATGGAAAAACGGATGGTGTCCAGCGCCCGCACCGGGCCGGCGGCGGCGTGAACGGGATGGAGTTCACGGGTATACGGCAGGGCGGCGACGGCGTCCATCTCCGCCTCCGTGAGCCAGGGCGCCGGCGGGTTCTGGACCAGGAAGCGATCCCCCACCGGCTGACAGAGACGACGGGCGGAAAGCGGATCGGCGTGAGCCGAGAAGGAGGTGAAGAGATCGATAAAGGTTTCTTGATCCGCGACACATGCCTCATGTGACGGCAACTCCACCCCGTCCCCCGCCGGCGGCACCGCAGCAACGTAACCCAGGCCGCGGATATCGCGCCACTCCCGCCCGGCGGCAAGGGCCGCGGCCAGCTCACGCACCGTGCGTTCGGCCATGCCGTAGACGAGGATGTCCGCCTTGGCATCAAAAAGAATCGGCCGCCGCAGCCGATCAGTCCAGAAATCGTAATGGGTCACCCGGCGGAGGCTGGCCTCGATCCCGCCGAGAACGATGGGCACGGTGCTCTTGAAGGCACGACGGATGAGATTGACATAGACCAGCGCCGCCCGGTCCGGGCGCCGGTCGTTGATGCCGCCGGGGGTATAGTCGTCGCTATTGCGGACCTTCTTCGTCGCGGTATAGTTGGCCACCAGGGAATCGACACTGCCGCCGGTGACCCCCCAGAAGAGCCGCGGCTCACCGAGCCGGGCGATGTCGTCGAGATCATCGACCCGCGGCTGGCCGATGACGCCGACACGGAACCCAGCCGCCTCCAGCACCCGGCCGACCACCGCGACGCCAATGGCCGGGGCGTCGATATAGGCGTCACCGGTGATCAGGACGACATCACAGTGATCCCAGCCGCGGGCATCCATCTCCGCCCGGGTTGAAGGAAGGAAACTGGCGGCATCTGCCGCGGAATGTCTTCGACGAGGTTTCACTTCGACTTGCAGCTCTCCCTTCCCCTTGATAGCCATCGGCACAGCCCGCGTATCCTGCCATGGGCGGGAGCCAGCCGCTGATCGAGTCCCGCGTCGGCGGCACCAAGGCGGCGACGCATTTCGTCGAACACCGGCCGCGGATCCCGCACCGGACCAAGGTTGCGGCCCCAGATCAGGCCGTCGCAGCCCGCCGCCAGACAGCGGGACATGCGTGCCGCCGGGGAACCCGACAACGCCGCCATGTCCACATCGTCGGTCAACACGGCGCCGTCGAACCCCAGCCGGCGCCGAAGGACATGTTCGATAAAGACGGCGGAGCAGCTCGCGGGATGATTCGGGTCAACGCGGGGAAAAAGGATGTGCGCCGCCATCACCGTCCGTACTCCGGCGGCGATGGCGGCGGCAAAGGGCGCCAGGTGGCGGCTCATCAATGACGGCAAAACCAATGGCGATACCGGCAGCTCGCGGTGGCTGTCGGCAATCACCGCCCCGTGGCCGGGGAAATGTTTGGCCGCGGCGGCGACCCCGGCTCCCTGCAGGCCGCGAACATACGCGGCGACGTGACGGGCCACACTGCGGGGATCGGCACCAAAACAGCGCCCCCCGAGGACGGTACTGCCGGGAGCCCCGAGATCGGCCACCGGAGCGAGATTCAGATTCACCCCCAGTTCGGCAAGCCAGTGGCCGACGGCGGCTGCCGCGGCGGCGGTATGGTGAACATCGGCCGCCGCGCCCAGTTCCGCCGCCCCCGGAAACGGCGGCGAAAATTCCCGCAGGCGATTCACCGGGCCGAATTCCTGATCCACCGCGACGACAAGCGGCCGGCCGGCGGCACCGGCATCGTACCGCCCGGTCTCCCTTAAGGCCGCCAGCAGTTCCGTCACCGCCGCCCGCGAGGGGCAATTGCGGGCGAAGAGGATAACCCCAGCCGGCGGGTCGCTGGCCCAGACTTCGTGTTCGGCGGCGGTAAGCTCCGGCCCTTCCACCCCCATGATCAGGCATGTGCCGACCTTTAACATGTGCAACCCACCGTTATTAATTCGGGCACTGCATCCGTGACAGGGGTTGCCAGAGCTCCCCACCCCTGGCTTACGGCACCATTGCTATCCGCTCTTCCCGCACCCGGTGCCAATCGAAGAACGGACCCGGATCGGTCTTGCGCCCCGGGGCGACATCGGCGTGACCGACAATACGGTCGGCGGTCACCGCCGGATGCCGCCGGCGGATCTCCGCCAGCAGCAGCCCGAGGCGCTCGTACTGGATCTCGGCGAAGGGGGTGAAATCGTCCCCTTCCAGCTCGATGCCGATGGAAAAGTCGTTGCAGTTGTCGCGACCGGCAAAGGAACTGATGCCCGCATGCCAGGCACGGCGGCCTTCATCAACCAGGTGGAACACCGTTCCTTCTCGATCGATGAAGTAGTGCGATGAAACCCGCAGACCGGCGATAGCGGCAAAAAAAGGATGATCGCCCGCCGGCAGCCGGCCGGCGAAAAAGTCGAGTACCCGGTCGCGGCCGAACTCCCCTGGCGGCAGGCTGATGGCGTGGATTACCACCAGATCCACCACCGTGCCCGGCGGGCGCGCATCATGGTGGGGGCTGGGAAAAGGTATAATGTGCATGATGAATGAAGAATCCGGGCATCAGGAGTCAGAATTCAGCGGCGACAGATTAACCGCCGGCACCGGGGACACGTATCTGGAACGCGGGACTGCGGCTCACATCCCCTGTTGCCGCCCCCCCGCCACGGTGGAAATTGTACCCGCCTGCCGCCGCACGTCGAGGGCATCGCGCAGACCGTCGCCGATAAAGTTGAAGGCCAGCACCGTAACCATGATACAGAGGCCGGGAAAGATGGATACATGGGGCGCGAAGAGCAGGTAGCGCACCCCCTCGTTCAGCGCCCCGCCCCAGGTGGGCACGTCCTGGGGACCGAGGCCGAGAAAACTGAGCGAGGACTCGGCGAGAATTACCCCGGCAACGCCGAAGGAGGCCTCGACGATGAGCGGCGCGGCGAGATTGGGCAGCAGGTGGCGCCCGAGGATGCGACCGGCCCCGGCACCGATGGCGCGGGCGGCAAGGATGTATTCCTTCTCCTTCTCCGCCAGCACCTGGCCGCGCACCAGCCGGGCGTAGCCCACCCAGCCCATGGTCGACAGGGCGACGATGACGGTGGCAAGCGACGGCCCCATGATGCTGATGAGGGCAATGGCCAGCAGGATTCCCGGAAAGGCCAGCAGCACGTCCATCACCCGAAGCAGCAGGGCGTCGGCAAAGCCACCGAGGTAGGCGGCCAGACCACCGATGATGGTACCGGTGACGAGGGAGAAGGAAACCACCGTGAAAGCGACGATAAGCGACACCCGGCTGCCGAAGATGAGCCGGCTCAAAAGGTCGCGGCCGAGCTGATCCTGCCCCAGCCAGTGAACCGCTCCCGGCCCCTCCAGTTCACCCGGCAGGTCGATTTGCCAAGGGTCGAAGGGCGCCAGGTACGGGGCGCAGACCGCGACCAGTACCAGCAACAGCAGCACCGCCAGCCCGACCACCGCCGGCCGATGATGGAAAAAGCGCCTCACGAAATCCGCTCCCCTTCCCCGGAACCGTAGGGGCAGAGACGGCGCAGGGCGCAGGCGTCACAGAGCGGCGCACGGGCGAAACAGACGTGGCGGCCGTGGGTGATGAGCAGGTGAGACAGCACGGTCCACAGCGGCTGCGGAATGATTCCCATCAGGTCGCGCTCGATCTTTTCCGGGTCGTTCGCGGTGGTCAGGCCGAGGCGTTGGGAGAGGCGCTTCACGTGGGTGTCGACGACGATGCCGGGCACGGCAAAAACCTCGCCCAGCACCACGTTGGCGGTCTTGCGCCCCACCCCGGGAAGTGTAACCATCTGTTCCAGGGTACGCGGCACCGCGCCGCCGTGTTTCTCCATCAGGACTCGGCTGCAGGCAAGGAGGCTGTGGGCCTTGTTGCGGAAGAAGCCGGTCGGTCGGATGAGTTCCTCGAGCCGTTCAGGGTCGGCGGCGGCCATTGACCGCGGGTCGGGGTAAACGGCAAACAGCGCCGGCGTCACCCGGTTGACCTGCACGTCGGTACACTGGGCCGAAAGGATGGTCGCCACCAGCAGCTCGAAGGGCGAACGGTAGACCAGGCCGCACTCCGCCAGCGGCCAGATGCGGGTGAGTTCGGCCAGCAGCGCCCGCACCCGGTCGGGATCGGGGGCGGCGGTGACCGCGGATGCGGTGTTCCGGCGCCGCGCGGTCATCAGGCGGCCCCGCCGCAACCGGAACGGTTCCCGCTTGTCTCCCCCCTGCCGGCAATTTCACCGCTGCCGGCGGGAGCAGGAGCATCATCTTCGGCATCGGCTTCCTGCCCCGACACCGGTTTGCCGCCGGAGCTGAAATTGTCGCCGCCTGTCGCCGCCGGTTCACCATCGTCAGCCGCGTGTTCCTCCCCTCCCGTCCCGGATACCACCCGCGCATCGGCCGCCGGCCCCATCAGGGTGGCGGCGCCGTGACACAGACAGGCGGTACCGATGACCACCGGACGATCGGGAAACTCGGCCGCGGCACGGTGCAGGCTGAGCAAATCCGCCGCCGGATACCCGCCTACCCCCGGCGCCAGCTGGCGGCTGGGCAGGATGAACACCGGCCGCTCGGGGGTGAAGAGGCCGTCGGCCAGCAGGGTGATAAGGGTTTTTTCCCGCGGCAGCCCGGTCTGATGGCAATGGTCCGCCGGCTGCGGGCAGTCGTCGGGACAGATGAAGTCGGCCAGACTGGCATAGAGGGTACCGTCGGGGCCGGTGGCCACCCCGGGCAGTTCCGGCAACCCCGGCCAGGGCAGAAAGGCACGCCCGACCAACCGCCGGATCACCGCGGCGGCGAGATGCACCGGCACCGTCGGGATGATCCAGTCGGCCGGACCCGGTTCCGCCAGCAGGCGGCAACAATATGCAACGGCATCGTCGCCGATAACGGTCAACCGCGCGCCGTCCGGCAGCCCCGCCCGGGCGGCGGCATCAGTCTCCACCACCCGGATGCGGCAGCCGGCATCCAGTTCCAGCAGCCGGCGTACCGCCTTCGTACCGAAGCGGCCGCCGCCCATGACATGGTACATTCGCTCAGTATTCATCCGCGCACCACCTCATCGGTATCATGGTCGGCAACGAACCAGTCTCATTTCCAGGGTATTACCGTGCCGTTTTTATACACCTCGTCCATAACCGCAACATGAGGTGGTACATAATTACCCCTTCTCATTTTTCGTTGATGCTCTGCCGACGACATTACCCAAATGTATCTGCATCTCGGACAACAGACACCCAAAAACCAGAACGGTACACAAAAGAACAGCAAGGCTGGAACAATCGATACAATCCCGACAATACCGAAAACACCAAGAATGGATAACGCGAAAAGCATCCAACTGACGGTTAGAGAACCGACCATGAAGAGGCAGACAATCAACGAACCGAGGACACCATAGGTGAAGGCCCGGATCGTCGGCGCCCCCTCGTAACCGCATCGAGGGCAATACATTTTCGTGAATAGCTTCATTTACCCCACGACGATGTGCTCGTCGCACTCCAGCCGCGCCACTTCCGTCTCGATTTCCGCCGGCGGAGGGTCATGGTTCGGCTCAGTCATTCCACCACTGCGGTTTTGGCATACCCGCCTGATATTTCAGAGAAACCACGATCGTCTCTCTCCATACCACTCTTCAAACGTTCGCCGGCGCCCCTTTTTGGCGTTACCATAGCCGTATCGACAACTCGTGTCAAAGGATAAAGCCATCACGACAATGAACCCTGACACCAGATCCCATGCGGTTTACACAGCTCGCGGCAAAAACCCTTGACAGCAGCTCATCATTTGGTTATATTGCCAAATATTATAGCATAACTGACAACAAGGCATTGCCATGACCCCGATGGAAAAGGAACGCTATACCGCCCGGGCGCGGATTCTGAAAGCCCTGGCCCACCCTACCCGGCTCTGGATCGCCGAACGGCTGGCGGACGGCGAGTGTTGCGTCTGCGAGTTCGTCGATGCCGTCGACGCCGACTTTTCCACCATCTCCAAACATCTCGCAGTCCTCCGGGAAGCGGGCATCATCACCGGTGAGAAACGCGGCAAACAGGTCTATTACCGCCTCCGGGTTCCCTGCGTGCTGAACTTCATGGACTGCGTCGAGGCGGTACTGGTTACCGACGCCCGGTGTCGCAACGCCCTGATCGCCTGATAGCGGCGCCCCGCCCGGCAGAGAAATCTTTTTACCATTCGTTTGGCAATATAGCCAAATCTCCAATCATGCAGACATAACCAAAATTACCGGAGAACGACATGAGCCTGAGCCCGTCCTGGCGCCGACCGGCACCAATCATCGCCGTGTTCCTGGCCTTTTACCACCTCCCGGCGGGGCATCCCCGCTTTGACCGGGCGGTCATGGCGGCGCTGCACCTGGCCCGCAGGTACGCCCGTGAGCACGTGCCGCTCTGCCTCGTGCCCGCCTTCTTCATCGCCGGAGCCCTGCCGGCCTGATTACGGCAGCGCCGCACCGCCGCGGGCCACGGCCACACCGTACCGTACCGCCGTCAGACACGACGCGATAATGGAGAAAGAGACAAAACAATCAGCGCCGGAGAACAAATGGCATGGTTTCGGATTTGTTACCCTCACGATTCCACAACAATCAAACGGCATAATTATTCAGGGAGTAAACCATGAAGATTCAGATTCTCGGCACCGGCTGCGCCAAGTGTACGAAGCTGGCGGCGTCCACCGCCGCCGCCGCGGCGGCCCTTGACCTCGACCACGAGATTGAAAAGATCACCGACATCGGGCGGATCACGGAGTTCGGCGTCATGCTGACCCCGGCCCTGGCGGTGGACGGCACCGTACTGGTGACCGGCCGGGCGCCGTCGGTCGACGAACTGAAAGAGATTCTGCGACGGGCGGGGAAACCCTGAATCACGGCAAAGATGGCGCCTCGCCAGCCGCGGATCCGGACCATTGCGAAGCCGCCAACTCCGAGGTGCGCTTGAAAATTGCCGGAACCGGGCAAATACACCCGGCGGAACGGACGCCACCGATTCCGCCACGGCGCGAAAAACCGCGGTGGTCCGCCGGCCGCACCGGCGCCGGCGACCAAAATAGACAAAAGCTTTGACATCAGTGGAGAATGACGATGACCGACAAACGTGTATTGTTCATCTGCTCGCACAACAGCGCCCGCAGCCAGATGGCGGCGGCCCTGCTGAAAAAAATCGGCGGGGATGATTTCATGGTCGCAAGCGCCGGTCTGGAACCCGGCCCGCTGAACCCGCTGGCGGTGGAGGTCATGGGGGAAATCGGCCTCGATATCAGTGGCAACAAACCTCAGAGCGTGTTCGAGCTGTTCAAGCAGGGGAAGCTCTACACCCACGTCATCACCGTGTGCGACCAGGCCGCCACCAGCTGCCCCGTCTTTCCGGGCCTGACGCAGCGGCTCCATTGGCCGTTTGCCAACCCGGCCGAATTCAAAGGCACGTGGGAAGAAAAACTCGCCCGCACCCGGGAGGTCCGGGATGCGATCAGGGAGCGGATCATTCACTGGCTGGAGGAACTGAAACGGGAGAGGTAAGCCATCCTCTGCGAGCAAGATTTTTATCAGCGCTGTCGCGACGGGTTTACCGGTCATCCGCACCGGCTCGGCGCCCGCGGATGACCACGAAGGCACCGCGGCCGCTGCCGGCGAGCACCGCATCCGGTGCCTCGCCCGGCACCAGGGTCTGGCGGACGGCGTCGACGGCAAAACCCGCCCCTTCGATGAGGGCGACAACCTCGGCCGTGCTAAAAAAAACCGCGTCGCGGTAGAAGCGGCTGGTGTCGCGGCGGCGTTCATAGACCGCACCCAGGTCGCTGTCACGATCGACGAAACCGACCAAAACGCTGCCGCCGGGTTTCAGCACCCGGTATGCTTCGCCCAGAGCGCCGGCGGCATCGTCGACGAAGCAGATGGTGGTTACCAGCAGGACGACATCGAAACGTTTGGCGGCAAAGGGTAGCGCCTCCGCCACCCCATCAACCACCCGGATGCCCCGCGCCCGGGCCCGGGCCGCCATCCGCGGCGACGGCTCAACGCCGTTGCCGATGCCGAGCGGCGCGGCGAAACGACCCGAACCAACCCCCACCTCCAGGCCATCAAACCCCGGTGGCGGCAGCAGCCGCTGCACCGCGTCCAGTTCCGCGGCATATATGTCGGGGTGTGCCGCGAACCAGCGCTCATAGGCATCGGCGTGATCCTCGAAGGGTGCCGTTTTCGCCATGATTTCCGCTCACTTTCCGTTTGTCTCCGCTCCCGCCCCCGGCCACGCCGGGTGGCGGTCGTCCCCGACAACCCCGTCGCCCACGCAACCGGTTAGAGGAGGTTACCCGCATCACGAAGGCGTCATGACAACCCCGGCGCCCACGGAACCGGTACTGCCGATGGTGTCGTCCAAACCGACGCTACGCTCGGCGCTATCGGTGGTTTCGGCTCGCGGCACGATTAGCGCCAGCGTCGGGATCCGCGACATCAGCCGCGGCGATGAGCCGCCGGGCGACGACATTGCCCAGGGCCCAGATGACATCCAACTCGTAGATCCTTTCCAGCGACCGGTCGAAGAGGAAGCGGGCGGCGGCGGGAAATTCCTCGTCCACCGCCCACAGGGCGACGATCCAGTCGATACCGGGAAAGAGCGTGAAACGGGCGCCGAATTCACCGAAATCCGCCTCTTCCCCGCCCAATACGCGGGCGGCGGCCAGCATCCCGGCACCGTCGGCGGCGAAGCGTTCGGCCACCAGCACCGAGGCCATAACGTGGGGGCCGCGAAAGAAGGTGGTGCCGCCGGTGAGATGCTCGGCGCTTACCAGTTCCGTCGCCGGCGGCAGGGCATCGTGCCCGGCGGCGTACATCAGCAGACCGAGAATCGCCAGACCCTCCTGATAGGAGATGCGGCGCGGCGCGGCCCCCTCCGGCGCGGTACCGGTACCGGCGGGGTCATTGGCGGCAGCACCGACGGAATCATCGACCGCGCTACCGGCGGCGGCATCTTCGTCAGCACCGGCACCGATTCCGCCGGGAACATCGAGGACGGTCATCGTCCGGTGCCCGGGCGCCACCAGCACCGTCTCCCCCCACCAGGCCAGCTCGATGATGCCGCCCCGCGGCCGGATGCCGGGCAGGGTATTCCTCCCCGTCCGGGCCAGCCGGGCAGCGGTCTCCCACCAGCCGGGGTTGAGTTGATCGAGACGGCTGTAGCGCTGGCTGGCCTCGGGGTCGGTGGGCCGGCCGGCATAATTCTCAACGGACTTCATCGACAATTCATTCCTTGATGGTTTCGTAACCGCTCCACCTTCATCGTTGCGTGCCCGCGTGCGCCGCACACGGACAGGCGCCGCCCAACCTGAGTCGTTCAACGTCCGGCTCGGCATGCCCCCCATTGGCGCACCGTAAGCCTGCTGCTGTCGGTGTGCCATCCCATTTTGACGTATTTCGGCAGTAGTTACGGTTCCATCAATCCCTCATCCGGATGATGGTACGGCAGGTTACGCGGTCAGCAGGAAATTGAGCAGCCACAGACATACCATCCCGGTGACAATGGTGACAATCACGTTTTTGAACCGCAGCCCCACCAGCAGGGCGGCCAGGGCGGCCCACAGTTTCTGATTGTGCGGCGAGAGCGAGCGGATGCCGTGGTCGAAAAGACTGTTGGCAACCAGCGCCGACAGTACCGCCGGCGGCACGAAGGACATGATCTCCCGGGTCCGGTCGTTCAGGTTCCGTCCCATCAGTTGCAGCGGCACAAAACGAATGAGAAAGGTCACGACGCCGCCGAGGACAATCATGAGCCAGACCGCGGCGGCGTCAGTCTCCAAGGAGAAACCTCCGTTTCACGGCAATACCGCAGAACACGCCGGCGAACACGGCGAGGAAGAAACCGCCGTTGCCGGGAATACCCCGGGCCACAACCATCACCGCGGCGGTGACGACGGCGGTGACGATAAACGCTTTTTGCCGCAGAAAAGGGACCGCAAGGGCAAGGAACATCAATGGAATAATGAACTCCAGCGAAAGGTTTTTCGGCAGGGTGGCACCGACAAAGATACCCACCGCACTGAAGGTCTGCCAGGCAATCCAAAGCGTGACCGCCGCCCCGAGGTAGTATCTGAAGGGATTGACTTCGGTCTCCCGGCTGAATTCCACAATGGAGACGGCATAGGCCTGGTCCGTGATCAGATAGGCGGCAAGCATGCGCAGCAGCAGGTTCCGGTGCCGGATATGCGGACCGATGGAGGCCGAATACATGGCCATACGCAGATTGATCAGGACCACGGTAGCCACGGCGACCCACACGGGTGTCCCGTCCGTGATCAGTTCGGCCAGGGCCACCTGCGCCGCCCCGGCGAAGAGGATGGATGACATACCCAGCGCTGCCGGCGGCGAGATGCCGGCATTGGCGGCGGTAACACCGTAGATCAGGCCGAAGGGCACCACCCCGGTGATGATGGGCAGCATATCCTTGACACCCTTGCGAAAATCATTCATGTATCGGCTCCTTCAGCCGAAAACGCGTCCGCTTTCCGTTGTTGAACGGCGCCACACCGCAAGGAGGCGACCAGCATGACGCCCTGCGGGAGGCGGGCGGGATCGCCCGGCAAACGGAATGCGACCCGGTGCTGCCGGCCGCTGCCGGCAGGGATCGCCCGGCCCAAAAACCGAAAAGTCCGAAAGTTTATGAAAAACCCGAAAGCCGAACGCATCATGCCCACCAAACCGCACAGGACCGCCGACGCTCCCACCCCGGCCGCAACGGTATCGCCATCATCACCGACACCGGAGGAATTTGTCGCCTTCCGGCGGCTGGTCGACGGTCACTACCACCGCCACGGCCGGAGCTTCCCCTGGCGCGAAACCACCGCTCCCTACGCCATCCTGGTCTCCGAATTCATGCTCCAGCAGACGCAAACGGCACGGGTGCTGGAGCCCTACGAGAAATTCCTCGCCGCCTTTCCCGACTTCGCCACCCTGGCGGCGGCACCGCCGGCGGCGGTGCTCTCCCACTGGCAGGGGCTGGGATACAACCGGCGGGCGCGCTACCTGCAGCGGCTGGCAGCGGAAGTGGTCGATACCCGCGGCGGCCACCTGCCGGAAACCGAGCCGGAATTACTGCAACTTCCCGGCATTGGGCCGGCCACCGCAGCGGCGGTCAGCGCCTTCGCCTTCAGTCGCCCGGCAATACTTATCGAAACCAATATCCGCACGGTCTACATCCACCACTTCTTCGCCGGCCGCGAAACGGTGCACGACCGTGAAATCCGGCCGCTGGTCGCCGCCACGGTGGACCGCGACGATCCGCGCTCATGGTACTACGCCCTGATGGACTACGGCGTCGCCCTCAAGCAGCGGCTGCCCAATCCGTCCCGCCGCAGCCGGCACCACCAGCGCCAGTCCACTTTCGCCGGTTCCACCCGGCAGCTTCGGGGGCTGATCATTAAAACCCTGCTGGGCGATGGGGAGCAGGATTTCGATCAGCTTGCCGCCCGCCTCCCCTTCCCCGCCGACCACGTACGCGAAACCCTCACCAAACTGGTCAGCGAAGGAATGATCCGCGAAGGCGAAGAGCTTTACGGTCCGCCGGAATGAGAAACCCCGGAATGAGAAGCCGGGAGCATGATCTATGGTGGAAGCGGGCAAACGCACATCCCGACATCAGTTTGAGAACAACAGGGGCGAGGGACGAGGGGTTAGGGGCGAAACAGCGGTGGCTTTCACCCGCCCCTCGCCCCTCGCTACTGCTTGCTACCCGCAGGCAGGGCAACAAAGCAGAGGAAACCGTTGCCAATGGCACCGTTCACGGCGCCGGCGGAAACGACACCGTCAGCTTCCATTCCGCCCCGTGCCGGCGGACAACCACGGTCGTGGTCCCGCCGGGACGGCAGTGCAACAGGCCATACTGCAGGTCGAACACCTCACTGACCGGTGCACCGTCAATAGCAACAATGGCGTCACCCGCCGCAACCCCCGCCACCGCCCCCGGCAGGTGTTCCTTCACTCCCGTGACGACAACACCGGCAGCGGTCTCCTCCAGGGTGACGCCAAGCCGCGGCCGGACTTCCCGCAGGCTGCGGAACGGTACGCAACTGATCCAATCGGCGATGTAGAGCGGCAGGTCGGGAAAATCGACCTCCATGCGGATGGGCTCGCTCTCCTCCAGTTCCGGCGGGGTATGGGTCAGCACCACGGTGTAGGACCAGGGGCGTTGCCGAAAAACCCGACGGGGAATCCCGAAACCGTGAGCGACGTGAAAACCTCCGGTCAGCACCACCATGCGACCGTCGGCATTTTCCGGCCGATCGAGCCAGTCGATAACCGCCGCGGCCATGGTATCCTCCCAGAGGCCATGCATCGCCGGAAACATGCCGGGATCGCCATGCCCCCCGGCGTGGCCGGCGAACATCGCCGCCAGCGCCTGCCGCTGGTAGGGGTCGTCCGGCTGCGGCCAGGCACCGCCGTTGGCCTCCCGGCGCGCCGTCAGCGCCGCCAGGCGCTCATCGCGGCCGATGTTCAGCGCCCGGAGCGGAATTCCCTCGGCACGAATGAATGCAAGGATTTCGCGGTAGTAGGCGTAGTCCGGCACCCCCCAATCGCGGCCGAAAATGCGAACGAACTCACGCTCGCTCAGCTCGTCCACCAGCCAGCGGTCGATATCCGCCTGTCCGGCACGGCCGAACATCTCCATTCCCACCGCCAGTTTCCCCGGGTGGCGACGGTGCAGGGCGCGGATGATCTCCAGCTCGAACCGGTGATCATGGATATTGTCGTGCCCTTCGCCGACATAGACAATGCGCCGTTCCGCCAGCAGATCATGGAAGGCTTCGCGCTCCACGACGGTGCCGGTGGGCACATGGAGGATTTCGCCGGCGGCAAGGGTATCGGGATCACGGTATGGGGAACCGCCGTGGGGCATTCCGGCAGTCCGAAGGTTCCATTCGTCCGGGTCGGTCTGGGCGTCAAGACCGATCGGGGCGTCAAGACTGATCGGGGCGTCCGGATCGCTCGAAACGTTGGAGGCGTGGGGGTTGGTCTGGTCATTCGTATCGGTCTGACCATTCGGCATATCCGTATCGCCGTGCGGGTCGGCCCGGTGGACAGCGTGGGCATGCTGATCACACTGAACATGCTGGAGATTCTCTACATGCACGGTTCGACATCCTTCCGCCAGGATGAACAAGAAAACAAAGAATATGCGCCAGCCATGGAAGTGCGCCAGGCGAGCCGAGCCGCAGCGCCCGGGAAAAGATGAAGTAGTCGCGACTCCAAAAGATTTTCGCGGTAACATGGCAACCTCGAAGCGGTATCCAGTGCCGAAATATCCGGCAGTCATTTGCGCCCGCCGGCGCCGGCAAGTCCGATGCACGAAACCTCTTGCCGGAACGGCGCCGCGATGGTACATCTCGTTGCCGCGCCGGAAGATGATCTCATTATGGAACATCCGCCGCCGGCAGTGCAAGCCCTAAAAGCCGGGGACAGGAGACAGAATGATAAACTTATATTTTTCACCACGGCAACCTTCCCGACCGAATTCCACCGCCTGAATTTCGACGTCCGGATCCTCAGTCCATTCTCCCGACTCCTGAATGCTGAAAAAACATGCGCTCACCCCGCTGCTACTACGGCTGGACCATCGTCGCCACGTCATTCCTCACTCTGGGACTGGCTTTCGGCGTCTGGTACACCTTCTCCGTTTTCTTCGTCGCGATCATCCGCGACTTCGGCTGGGACCGCGCCACCACCTCCGGCATCTTCAGCACCTTTCTCGTCTGCCATTACCTTGGCGCCTTCGCCGCCGGCACCCTCATCGACCGCTGGTCGCCGCGGCTAGTGATCCCCGCCGGCGCCCTGTGGCTTGCGGTCTGCCTGCTGCTGGTCTCCGGCGCCCGCAGCATGGGCGACTTCTACCTGCGTTACGGCGTCGGCGCCGCCATCGGCGTCAGCTTCATGGGTTTCGTACCCCACGCTACCCTCCTGCCCCGCTGGTTCGTCCGCCGCCGGGGGCTGGCGGTGGGCATTGCCATGGCCGGCATCGGCGTCGGCATGCTCATCCTGCCGCCCACGATCCAGCATATCATCGACACCGCCGGCTGGGTGCCGGCCTACCGCTTTCTGGCCCTCGTCATCCTGCTGGCAATCCCGGTCAATCTCCTCTGGCAGCGCCGCGACCCGCGCTCACTGGGGCTGGAACCGGACGGCATCAACCGTGAATCGGCGGTGATGGCGGCCAGACCGGCAAGCGATGGAGAACCGCTCACGGTGACCACGGCAAGCAGCTCGGCGGCGGGCAACAGCCCGGCAGCAGGAAACGGCTTCGTGGCAAACGCCGGCGCAGTGCCAGGAAACAACCTGGTGGCAAAAGGCAGCTCCGCGACAGAAAACAACCCGCCGCCGGGCTGCTCTTCGGCGCCCTCTCCACCTGCCGCAGCGCCGCCGGAATGGACCATCGGCACCGCCCTTGCCAACCGCCGCTTCTGGTTCCTGGCCGCGGGCTTCTTTCTCGGCCCCTTCGCCATCCAGGGAACCCTGCTGCACGCCGTCGCCTGCCTGGTGGACAACGGCCTCAGCCCGGCCCGTGCGGCGGCGGTCTTCGGTACGCTGGGCATCTGCGGTTCCGTCGGCAAGATCACCCTCGGGCATCTGGGCGACAGCTGGACCCGGGAGGCAGCCAACACCACCGGCATGGCGGCGGCCAGCGTCGGCATCGCGGCACTGATGGGCGTCGGCAGCCGGCCGCAACTGCTGCCGATTCTCCCGTGGTGTTTCGCCGCCGGCTTCGGCCTCGGCTACGGCGCCGCGGCGCCGATGTTCCCGTCAATCGCCGCCGACATCTTCCACGGCCCCAGCTTCGGCCGCATCTTCGGCCTGCTGTCACTCTTCCTCGGCTTCGGCGGCGCCGCCGGGGCATGGTTCACCGGCCTGATGCACGATATCACCGGCAGCTACCGCCCGGCGATGATCCTGCTCACCGCCGCCCTGTGGCTCACCTGCCTGGCCTTCTGGCTCGCCGCACCGCGGCACTTTCGCCGCACCTAGCAGTCATGGCCCGAGATTACGGTCGGGAAACCGCAGGATGACACCGCCCTCCCTCTCTTAACAAGATTGCCGGAGGGGGGAGGCGGATGAATGAAATGACCCGCAAACGGATCGGATAACCTACCTGATGTCGAGTATATCTTGAGCTTTCCGGCTACCGGTGATAGATATACCGCATGGTGAAAAACTTCTTGACCGGACATCATTTTTGCCGCCGACTGCTGTTCCTGCTGCTGTTTCCGGGACTGTTGCTGCCGGGTTGTGCCGGCGCCCGGCCGGGTGCCGGGAGGACGCCGGCAGCGGAATCCGGCATCCTGCGGCTGATCTACGGCGGCGGCCTCCTGGCCACCATCAAGCCCTGCGGCTGACACGGCAAGCAGGCGGGCGGTCTGGCCCGCCAGGCCCGGGAGATCGGCGAGTTGCGCCGCGACACCGGCAAGGACAACACCCTGGTGCTCAACTGCGGCAATCTGTTCTTCCGGGAAGGTGAGGTCGAGGAACGGAAAGGCACGGTCATTTTCCAGGCCCTCGCCGCCATGGGCACCGACGTCATTGCGCCCGGCCGCTACGACCTGGTCTTCGGAATCGACTTCCTCGGTAAATTGGCGACGGCGCACGGCATTGCCCTGGCGGCGGCAAATCTGCGGGGGCCGGGAGGACCGCTGCCGGGATTCACATCCCACGCCCTGATCACCCGCGGCGGCAAGCGCATCCTGATAACCGGCATCATGGCGCCGCGACTGGAAAATCTGCTGCCGCCCGGCTGCCGGCTGGCCGACCCGGAAGCGGAAATCACCACCATCCGGCAACAGGTACCCCACGATTGCTTCATTCTCGTAGTTCACGGCATGGAAGATGCCGAGATCGACCATCTCGGGCGGCAGATCGTCGACCTCGATCTGCTCGTCATCGGCGACCGTCCGGGGATATTCAACCGCCACATCGGCGAACTGCCGCGGCCCCTGGTTATCGGCAACAACAGCCGCGGCGGCCAGCAGGTGGCCTGGCTCGACCTGGCAGTGAACGGCGGCGGCATGACCACCTCCGGCCCCCGCACCATGCGCCTGGCAGCCAATCCGAAACGGGAAGACGGCATCGTCGCCGCCGCCGTCGCGGACTATGAGCACTGGCGGGGGGAATTCTTCCGGCAACAACCACAGCCGGAGGAACAGCGGCAGGAAATCGCCACTCTGAATGCCTACCTCGGCGCCGGCTGGTGCTCCCGCTGCCACGCCGAAATCAATGCCGGCTGGTCGACCACGGCCCACGCCCGGGCATTCGCCGTCCTCCGGCAGATGAAACGCGAACACGATCCGGAATGCGTCGCCTGTCACGTCACCGGGGGGTTTCCGCCGCCGATCACCGGCAGCTTCCAGTCACCGGAGACCTCGCCGCGGATGCTCAACGTCCAGTGCGAGGCCTGTCACGGGCCGGCGGGCCGCCACGTGATGAACCCGGACAACAATCCCCTTGAACCGGTTACCGAGAACACCTGCCGCCGCTGCCACACCCCGGCCACCGACCCGACCTTCGACTTCGCCGCCGACCGCGGCCTGGTGGACCACCGCCGCAGCACCCGGTAAATCATCCGCCGCGGCGCTTCCTTGCCTATGGGGTTGTTACGAAGCCATCAATGTTCGCAGCGTACCCCCTCCCGTCGCAGCAACCGCGCCTTGAGTTCCTCGCCGCCGCCGTAGCCGCCCAGCCTGCCGCCGGCCGCCACCACCCGGTGGCAGGGCAGCAGCAGCGGCCAGAAATTCCCCGCCATCGCCCGGCCCGCGGCACGGGCGGCGCCGGGGCTCCCGGCACGGGCGGCCAGTTCGCCGTAGGTCACCGTCTCGCCCCGGGGCACCGCGGCCAGCGCGGTCAATACCCGGCTAGTGAACGGCGTCAGTCGGTGCAACCCGGCACAGACATCCCGGCCGGGGAACGGCAGATCGAGAGCGAAATAATTCTCGAGAGCCGTCAGCACCCGCCGGCGCCGATCGCCGAGAACGGCGAGGACACCGACACCACCGGCGGCCGGCGCGGCGCCGCGGTCATTGACGGCATCATCACCGACCATCGCGGCACCCGGCAGATGCAGGAACCAGAGCCCCGGATCCGCCGCGTCCAGCGACCACACCAGCCGCAGATCACCCGCGGGTGACCAGGAAACGGTTTCGAGAATCATCGAATCATCTCCCGCAAAACGGTTACAGCGCCCCGACCCGACCCGCCGTCCCCCGCAGCTCCCGCACGAAGGCCGCCGCCCGCGCCACCACCTCGGTCTCGTCCGCAGCTGCGGCGATCCGCCGCACCAGGGCGCTGCCGACGATGACACCGTCGGCGTGGCGGCCCACCACCTCCGCCTGTTCCGCGGTCGAGATGCCGAAACCCGCGGCCACCGGCACCGGGGAAACCGCCCGCAGGCGGTCGAGGTTGTCCGCCAGCCCGGCGGGCAGCGCATCGCGGGTGCCGGTGATGCCGGCGACGGTGACGTAGTAGGCAAAACCGCGGCTTACGCGGCAAAGCTCCGCCTGGCGCGCCGCCGGGGTGGTGGGCGCGATGAGCTGGACGAGATCGATGCCGCCGCGGTCAAGTTCCCGTTGCAGCGGCCCACACTCCTCCAGCGGCAGGTCGGGGACGATAACCCCGTCGACGCCGGCGCCGGCGGCACGCTCGGCAAAATCCGCGTATCCGCGCCGCAAAAGCGGATTGCAGTAGGTCATCAGCACCAGGGGGACATCCACCTGCGGGCGCACCCGCCCGACCATCCCGAGAATCCCGTCCAGGGTGGTACCGCCGGCCAGCGCCCGCTGGGAGGCGGCCTGAATCACCGGGCCGTCGGCCAGCGGATCGGAAAACGGCACCCCCAGTTCGATGATATCGGCGCCGGCGCCGGCCAGGGCCGGAATCAGTTTTGCGGTGGTCGCCAGCGATGGGTCGCCGGCGGTAATATAGACGATGAACGCCGCCCGGCCCGCTTCCCGGGCACCGGCAAAGGCCGCCGCGATTCGTTTCTTGTCCATGTTCACGCTCCCACCCCCTCTCCACCGCGGGCCGCCGCGATTTGTTTATTGTTCA
The DNA here is from genome assembly GCA_016933675.1 of Candidatus Anaeroferrophillacea bacterium. GTDB lineage: Bacteria > Desulfobacterota > Anaeroferrophillalia > Anaeroferrophillales > Anaeroferrophillaceae > JAFGAM01. The sequence continues at coordinate 34,844 of JAFGAM010000021.1, read as the reverse complement.
CCCTCATGATTCACTTTCCTCCCCGCCCCGGGCCGCCACGGCGGCGACGTCCTTGTCGCCGCGGCCCGAAAGATTGACCACCACCAGCTTCCCGCGCAGCTCGTCCGCCAGCTTCGCCACTCCGGCCAGGGCATGGGCACTCTCCAGCGCCGGGATGATTCCTTCGCGCCGCGCCAGCAGGTGAAACGCCGCCAGGGCCTCGTCGTCGGTGACGGAGATGTAGCGCACCCGGCCGCTGTCCTTCAGCCAGCTGTGTTCCGGCCCGACACCGGGATAGTCGAGCCCGGCGGAAACCGAGTGGGCCTCCCGCACCTGGCCGTCGTCGTCCTGGAGCAGGTAGCTGAAACAGCCGTGCAGCACTCCGGGGCGACCGACGGCCAGCGGCGCCGAATGGTGCCCGCTGGCGATCCCCTCGCCGGCGGCTTCGACCCCGATCATTTCAACTCCCTCGTCACCGAGCAGCGGGTGGAACATGCCGATGGCGTTGCTGCCGCCGCCGACGCAGGCGACCAGCACCTCCGGCAGACGGCCCTCGCGTTCCATCACCTGGCGCCGGGTTTCGACCCCGATGACGCGCTGGAAATCGCGCACAATGAGGGGATAGGGATGGGGGCCGACCACCGAGCCGATGATGTAGTGGGTGGTCTCGACGTTGGTCACCCAGTCGCGGATGGCCTCGTTGGTGGCATCCTTGAGGGTTTTGCTGCCGGAAGTCACCGGCAACACCCGGGTGCCCAGGAGTTCCATGCGGAAGACATTCATCCGCTGGCGCTCCATGTCCTTGACGCCCATGTAGACGTCGCATTCGAGGCCGAAAAGCGCCGCCGCGGTGGCGGTGGCGACACCGTGCTGGCCGGCGCCGGTCTCGGCGATAATACGTTTCTTGCCCATCCGCGTCGCCAGCAGCACCTGACCCATGGTGTTGTTGATCTTGTGGGCCCCGGTGTGGGTCAGGTCCTCGCGCTTGAGATAGAGCCGGTCGACCCCCACCGCAGCGGCGAAGCGGTCGGCACGGTAGAGCGGCGTTGGCCGACCGCAGTAATCGGCCAGCAGCAGTTCCAGCTCGGCGACGAAATCCGGATCGGCCCGGTAGCGCTCGTAGGCCGCATCCAGCTCGCCCAGGGCCGCCATCAGGGTTTCGGGCACGAAACGGCCGCCATAGGTGCCGTAATGCCCCGTTGCATCGGGAAACGTCTCAAAATTCTTCATCGGCTTTCCTCACCGCCGCCATGAAGGCGGTCATCTTCTCGATATCCTTCTTGCCGGCATACGCCTCCACCCCCGAGCTCACATCAACCACCCACGGCCGGCAACGACGGATGGCACGGCCGACGTTTGCTGGTGTCAGGCCGCCGGCCAGCACATAGCGGCAGCCCGGCGGCAGGTCGTCCAGCACCTCCCACGCGAAGGTCATACCGGTACCGCCATCCATACCGGCGACATTGGTATCGAAGAGCAACAGCCGCGCCACTTCACCGTAGACGGCAAAAATCTTGCGCGGATCGTCACGGCCGACCCGGACCGCCTTGATCACCGGTATATCACCGAGAACGAGACAGTCCGCCGGCGATTCGGATCCGTGCAGCTGGACGTAGTCGAGCCGGCAGCGCACGGCGGTCCGGAGCATCTCCCGCGGCTCGGCATCGACGAACACCCCCACCGTCTGCACCAGCGGCGGCAATGCCGCAACGATCCGTTCCACCACCAGCGGCGACGCCTGCCGGGGGCTGTCGGCAAACACGAAGCCCAGCAAATCGGCACCGACCGCCGCTGCCGCGATGGCATCTTCAAGATTGGTCAGACCGCAGATTTTTACCCGGGTGCGCATGGTTTAACCTCAGGAATCAGAATTCAGGAGTCATTGCGAAGCCTTCAAAAACCGGTGATGAGGAAATCGAGCGCCTTTCGGCGATCCGCCTGCCGCACCAGGCTCGTGCCCACCAGGACGGCATCGATTCCGGCGGCGCCGAGGCGCCGCAACTGGTCGTGCTGGTCGATGCCGCTCTCGCTGACCACCAGCCGGCCCGGCGGGATCAGCCGCCGCAGGCGGAAGGTGGTGTCGAGATCGACGCTGAAATCCTTCAGGTTGCGATTGTTGATGCCGATGATCAGCGCCGGGGTATTAAGCACCTTCTCCAATTCAGCCTCGTCATGGACCTCCACCAGGCATTCGAGCCCCTCGGCCGCCGCCAGCGCCAGCAGATCGCTGATTTCCCCGACATTGAGGATGGCGGCAATCATCAGCACCGCGTCAGCGCCGAGCCGTGCCGCCTCCCGCACCTGCAGCGGATCAATAATAAAATCCTTGCGCAGCACCGGGAGTGCCACCGTCCGGCGCACCGCCGGCAGCCATTCCGGCGTGCCGCCGAAGAAATCACGGTCGGTGACCACGGATATCGCCGCCGCCCCGGCGGCGGCGTATTCCCGCGCCCAGGCGGGGGGATCGAGGTTCACCGCCAGCACCCCGGCCGAAGGCGAGGCACGCTTGATCTCGGCAATTACCCGCGGTACCGGCGGCGTCCCGAGGTCCGCCCCCAGGATGCGGTTTTCGTCAACCTCCTCTCGGGGTGCCAAGGCTTCAGCCGCAGCCGACAAACGGTTTTCGTCAATATCTTTCCGCGGCGCCGGGAAAGTGGCTGATAACCCGACCGGCGGCGCGGCTGAGGGCACAGCTGACGGCGCGGCAAGGGCCGCGGCCAGCGAACGGTGACTCCCGGCATCCCGGGCCACCGCCGGTGGCAGGCCGCGGCGTCGCAGCACCTCAACCTCCGCGTATTTTCTGGCAACAATACGATCGAGGACAGTGCCGGTGGCAGGACACGACGGCGTGCGGCTCATCGGCGTCACCGCTCTTCCCCGGCAAAGCGATTGGACAGCGCCACCAGGCCTTCCAGCTTCGCCAGGGCCCGGCCGTCGTCGATCACCGCCGCCGCCTGAGCGGCGCCATCGCGGAAGTTTCCCGCCCGCCCGGCGGTGACCAGCACCGCGGCGGCATTGAGCAGGATGATATCGCGGCGCGGACCGGTGGCCGTTCCCGCCAACACATCACGAACGATAGCGGCATTCTCCCCCGCGTCGCCCCCGGCGATGGCCGCAATCGGCGCCCGCTGCAGTCCCGCGTCCTCGGGGGTGACGGCGAAGCGATCGACCCGGCCATCCTTGAGCCGCGCCACCACGGTCTCGCCGGCAAGGCTCAGTTCGTCCATTCTCCCGGCGCCGTGGACCACCATGGCGGTACTGCTGCCGAGCCGGTTCAGCACCTCGGCCAGCACCTCGGTAAGCCGCTCATCATAGACCCCGAGCACCTGTACCCCGGCACCGGCGGGATTGGTCAGCGGCCCGAGGAGGTTGAAGATGGTGCGGATGCCGATCTCCCGGCGCGGGCCGATGGCGTACTTCATCGCCGCGTGTAACAGCGGGGCAAAGAGAAAGCCGATGCCCACCTCATCGACACAGCGGCCCACCTGTTCCGGGGTCAGGTCGAGGTTGATACCGAGCTGTTTGACCACATCGGCGCTGCCGCACTTGCTGGAAACCGAGCGGTTGCCGTGTTTCGCCACCTTCAGCCCGGCGCCGGCGACGACGAAGGCGGTGGCGGTGGAAATATTGAAGGTACTGGTGCCGTCACCGCCGGTGCCGCAGGTATCGATGATGGTTTCCTCGTCGACGTTGATATCGTCGCGATCGAGATTAACCGCGGCACCACCCACCGGCACCCGGGTGGCCTTCTCGCGCATCACCCGCGCCGCCCCGGTGATTTCGTCGATGGTTTCGCCCTTCATGCGCAACGCGGTGATGAAGGCGGCGATCTGGGCGTCGGTGGCCCGGCCCTCCATGACCTCGGTCATCGCCGCGATCATCTCCGCCTCGGTCAGATCCCGCCGCTGGGCCAGTTGCTCGATGTAATGTCGAATCATGTGCAGCTCCGCCGGTGTAATAAGAATTCAGCCGACATGGGTCCGGGGTCGGAAGACAGGAAAGTCAGGAGTCGGAATATCCGCATCCTCTTCCCTGACCGCCAGACCCTCGAAACACCGTGCCGACTGCCGTTGCCCCGCGCCATAACCGGTTTTTCCCCACCCCGTCTTTGGGGTCCTGTCTCCTGACTCCTGGCTCTCACAATCCCGCCGCCGCCAGTTCCAGCGCCCGGCCGATGGCCCGGGCCTTGTTCACCGTCTCGTCGTACTCGCGGTCGGGATCGGAATCGGCAACGATACCGGCCCCGGCCTGGAAGTAGATGTCAGCGCCCTTGATCATCATCGTGCGGATGGCGATGGCGAAATCCATCGAGCCGCCGAAGCCGAAGTAGCCCACCGCGCCGGCATAGGGACCGCGACGGCAGGGTTCCAGCTCGTCGATAATCTCCATCGCCCGGACCTTGGGCGCGCCGCTCACGGTACCCGCCGGGAAACAGGCACGGAAGGCGTCGTACATGTCGAGCCCCGGCCGCAGCCGCCCCTGGACGTGGGACACCAGATGCATGACGTGGGAGTAGCGTTCCACCACCATCAGCTCGTCCACCTCGACGCGGCCGTATTCGGCGATACGACCGACATCGTTGCGGCCGAGATCCACCAGCATGATGTGTTCGGCGAGCTCCTTGGGGTCGGCCCGCAGTTCCGCCTCCAGGGCGCAGTCGGCGGCCTCGTCCGCGCCCCGGGGCCGGGTGCCGGCAATGGGCCGCACCTCGACGCGGTCGTCCTGGAGGCGCACCAGCAACTCGGGGGACGAGCCGACGATGAGTTCGTCGTCGAACTTCAGGTAGTAGAGGTAGGGTGACGGGTTCACCAGCCGCAGGGCACGGTAGAGGGTGAAAGGGTCGAAGCCGTCGAGGCGGGCGTGGAAACGCTGGGAGAGCACCACCTGGATGACATCGCCGGCAAGGACGTAGTCAACCGCCCGACGCACCAGACCGCCGTAGGCCGGGCGGTCAAGGTTGGAGGAAATCTCCGGCGGCCGGGCGCCCGGGGCGGCATCCGGCCGCGGCGCCGGCCGGCGCAGTTCGGCACCCAGATCGTCGAGGCGGAGGCGGCCGGCGGCCCAGGCCGCGGCGGGATCCGCGTGGGCGGCGGCATCCACCAGCACCAGCACCAGCAGGCTGTTCTTCAGATTGTCGTGCACCAGCAGGAGGCCGGGGATCATGAACAGCGAGTCCGGGAACCCGGCGTCGTCGGGCGGCTCGTCGGGCAGGCGCTCGAAGGCGCGGACGGTGTCGTAGGCCAGACAGCCGACGGCACCACCAAAAAAACGCGGCAGGCCGGAAACCGGCGGCAGGTCGAATTCCGCCAGCAGCGCCCGCAGCGGCACCAGCGGGTCGGGCGACACGACGCGGCATTCGACGTTCTCTCCCCGGGCCAGGGTCAGTTCGGTACCCCGCTGGCGCAGCACCGCCACCGGCTCGGCGCCGATGATGCTGTAGCGCCCCCAGCGTTCACCACCCTCGAGGCTTTCCAGTAAAAAGGAGTGAGAACGACCGGCGTAGCGGGCGTAGAGGGAGAGCGGCGTATCGAGGTCGGCCGGCACCTCGCGGCCCATAAGCTGCCAGCGGTGTGCCGCGGCACGTTGGACGAATTCGTCGACGGTCGGAAATATCTCGCGGTTCATGTTCCTTCCCTGTCGCTTGTCTCCAGCAGCCCGGCGGCGCCGGCTGCCGCTCCCGGTGGCCCGGTGGATGGATACGGCACGCCGGCAAAACGAAGAAAACAAAAAGGCCGTGGAGGTCATCCACGGCCGTTCAGTCATACTGCTACGTCTGCGCGCACCGGCGGATGCACCTCTCTATCGGGCTTCCATGCACCACCACCACGTGTTCGCCGTAACGCTCAAGATCCCCATATCCGCACCCATACCCGAACCGCACCGGGGCTGTCAAGAGGAAAAGACGACCCGTGCGCCGAATCCATGTTCCTGGTCCCGGTATTTTCCGGCACCGGCGCAGAATGTTCAGCTACAGGCATCACACCGAAAAGATACCTGGCAAATTAGAGATCGAGATACTGTCTTTTCAGAATAGAACAGGCGGCGCAACACTTTGCATCTGCACCCCGAACGGAAGATCGACCGGCTGCCGGCTAAACCGGGCCGACCGCAAGGGTCGCCCCTACAACTTCGGCACACCCCGCCGATTTACCGGTTATCTCACCCCGCAAAACATCTTTTCCTTGACTAGCCGACAACCGGAACGGTAAAGATGAATGGTTTCCTCCGGATTACCGGAGCGGCATCTTTATCGCCCCGGCATAACTCCGCGTGCCGGCACGACATCCGTATCTTAAGCGGCATCCGGCCCGACACTATTGTTTCGACAGGGAGCAACAGTACCGACATGGCTGATCTGGCCCACATCAACGGCAATTTCATTCCCCTCGAAAGCGCCGTGGTCTCCGTCAACGACCGCGGCTACACCTTCGCCGACGGTATCTACGAGGTCATCGCCACCCGCAACGGGCAACCATTTCTCCTGCCCGAGCATTTCCGGCGGTTGGAACGCAGCGCTGAAGGCATCGGTCTAAGGCTGCCGGCGAACTACGCCGATTGGCCGAAAATCATCGCCGGCGGCATCGAGCGGGCGGGATTCGCCGAAACCATGGTCTACATCCAGCTCACCCGCGGGGTCATGCCCCGGCGCCACGTCGCCATCGAGGATCTCGAACCGCAACTGGTAATAACCTTCCGGCCGCGGCCGACCTTCACCGCGGCGCAGCTTGCCGCCGGCCAGCGGGTAATCACCGTCGAAGAGATCCGCTGGCGCCGCTGCTGGATCAAGTCGACGGCGCTGCTGCCCAACGTCATGATGAAGCAGGAGGCGGCCCGCGCCGGCTGCGACGAGGCCATCTTCGTCGACCGCGACGGGGAGGTTCACGAGGGCACCTCATCGAATATCTTCTTCGCCGCCGGCGGCACCCTCGTCACCCCGCCGCTGGGTGATTACCTGCTGCCGGGCATCTCGCGCCGGTTCATCCTCGACCGGGCGGCGGCAACCGGCCTACCGGTGGATGTGCGGCGCTGCAACCGCGACGAGCTGCTGGCCGCTGACGAGGTGTTCCTTTCCAGCACCACCATGGACGCCATGCCAGTGGTGGAAATCGACCGCCACCGGGTTGGCGACGGGAAACCCGGACCCTTAACCCGGCGCGTACGGGAACTGTTTCCGGAGTGACCCCCCCGGGGGGCAAATCCCAGGGCACTATGCAAAAACTTGCGTGAGCATATGAAACCGCCGTATCGCTTTCCTGCCTTGCATGCCGAGAATCTCATGCAACGATGGTTTGCGTAATCACTTGCAGTTTCCGCGCAGCAGTTCGGCCAGACGGGCCAGATTACGCTTTTTACCATTGTCAAACAGCCGGTGCGCGGCAGCCGTAAAATAACGGTGACCGTCGAAAAACTCCTGATTGACTAACAACCATTCCCGATCCGTGAAAGTCCTTCCTTCCCGCCACTCCCGCTCCTGCCGCAGCAGCATATTGCGCGCCAGGAAATTATCTCCGCCAAGATGGGACAGATCGGCGTCACAGATGATCTCCTCCAACAGGCCCACCGGTTTCTGCGGCATCCGGGTCGCAAGGATACAGGCGGCAACCACATCGATTTTCCTGCCGTCCACGCCCTGCGCACCGAGAAACGCTCTCGCCGTCTCGACACTCCTTTCCTCATGAGATTCCGACGCGACAAGGAACCCGACATCATGAAACCAGCAGGCCAGGAGAACCGTTTCCAGATCCTCACCCGTGACCTGCATTCCGGCGACAATCATCCTGGCTGCAGCAACGGTATCCGCGGTATGGGCATAATCATGAAAAACCGGAATCAGCCCGGGTGAATTTTGAAAGTATTCGCCTACCCAACGGGAAGCCCGGCCAACAATATCATCGAGATTCATACACGTTACATCATCAAAAAAATTGCAATGTGGAAAAAGCCGACACGGAAAGGCTCTGAACGAGCCTTACCATGTTGACTTCGATACAATAACATACTATGCCATAGACTTTAGCAGAATCAAACAAAATGTTACTATATTGAGTTTTCATATATTTGGTTTTCAGTTCACCGGGGCAATGCCGGTTTTCCGGTTCGTCTGATGGGCAGCGAGACTCCCCGGGGCATTTTCGCTCATCTTCAGGCTTACGCCGGGCAGGCCCTTGCCTGTAATCTCTGGATCACTAACCTCAACCCGGCACGTCCGGGCACGGTTCCGGAGCACGCATGTACCCACACCATCCCCTGCCATCTCGAGCCGCCGCGTTTTCATGTCCGGTGACGATCCACGGGTTTCTCCCCCTGCTGCCGCTCCTGCTCCTCGCCCTGCTCCTGAGTACCGCGGCGCATGCCGGCATCACCCTCGACGGCTCCTTGGGCCCGGCTAAATCCCTGCCCGGACCTGATTTCGTCATCGATGCCGTGGACGGCACCCTGATCGACCGGCTCAGCCTGTTCCACAGCTTCGGCCGCTTCGATATCGCCGCCGGTGAAAGCGCCACCTTCACCGGCCCGGACGGCATCAACACCATCATCGGCCGCATCACCGGTGGCGACCTTTCCACCATCGACGGCACCCTGCGCTCGGCAATCCCCGGTGCCGACCTGTTTCTGGTCAATCCCGCCGGGCTTCTCTTCGGCCCCCACGCCGCCCTGGATGTTCAGGGTTCATTCCATGTAACCACCGCGGATTACCTGCGCCTGGGTGAAACCGGCATCGTGTATGCGGACCCGGCCGGAAACTCGGTACTGACCATCGCTCCGCCGGCGGCGTTCGGCTTTTTAGGCAATCACCCCGCCGCCATCTCCATACAGCAAAGCGGACTTCTGGTACCGGCCGGTGAAACCCTGTCGCTGGTCGGCGGCAACATCGATATCTCCGGCTCCGAAACCGCCGGCCTGGCCTTCGTGGCAGCTCCCGGCGGCCGCATCAACCTTCTCAGCACGGCGTCACCCGGCGAGATAAAAATCGCTGCAGCGGATATGCCGCTCGGTATCGACCCCGCCGGTTTCACCGCCCTGGGCGACATCCACCTCACCCTCGCCGCGATCGATGCGGAGGGCAACGGCGGTGGTACGGTGGTCGTCCGCGGCGGCAGGCTGGAGATGCTGGCAGCGTACATCGATTCCAGCGCCCTGGGACCACAAGGTGCCGCCTCACCGGGGCGGGGCATTGACATCGAAACCGGCGGTGATATCACCTTAGACATCTTCTCTTGCATCGCCAGCGGTGTTTCCTTCGGTGTCGCCGCGGATGCCGGCGGCATCCGGGTCACCGCCGACAGCGTGTCGGTGCGGGGTGAATCCCGGATCATGTCCGTCACCTGGGAAGGGACCGAAACCACCCCCGTCAGTACCGGCAGCAGCGGCGACATCGAACTGTCCGCAAACCATTTACTGCTGGACGGTTTCGGCGCCATCTACACCTTCAGCGGCGGCAATGAAGCGAGCGGGGACATCCATATCACCGCCGGAAATCTCGAGATATGCAACGGCGGAAAAATCGCCTCGCAGCTCTACGGTGGTGCGAGCGGGGGCGGTGACATCGAAATCAACGCCGGGCGCATATTCCTCGCCAACGAGGAGCAGCCGGGTTATCACACCGGTATCAGTTCGGTCAACGATGTTCCGGCAACCGGAAAGACGGGGGACATTGACATCCGGGCGGACAGCGTGGAAATGCGGCCGGATACCATGATTACCGCGGATACCTTCGCCGACGGCCCTGGTGGAGATATACACCTGGATATCACCGGCGACCTACTCATAACGGGGACTGAACGGGAAGCAACGGAAACGGCATATATCGCCACCGGCATTGTCAGCCACACCTTTTCCAGCGCCGCCGGCGGTGATGTCACCATTGCCGCCGGGAACCTCGCCATCCATCACCTCGGCGGCATCCAGAGCACCACCTCATCCACCGGGAACGCCGGGATGACATCGATCACGGTCGATTCTCTTGAACTGACCGACGGCGCCATGATTACCGCCACGAATTATGCCGGGACCGGCGGTCGGGGCGGTGACATCAACCTGACAGCGAAAGACATCAGCCTCCGAGGTCCCGAAGGCGCACTCATCTCCACCTCATCGAGTCCGCTGAGCGGCGATGGCGGCAACATTCATATCGACACGGATACGCTGCTGCTCACCGACCGCAGCACCATCGAAGCCCTGAGCAGAGGTCCCGGGCAAGGCGGCGACATTACCATCGCTGCCGGCACCATCGACATCCTGAACGGCGCCAACGTCAACAGCAGCGCCCTGGGCCGCGGTGCCGGCGGCAGCATCGTGATCGCCGCCGACAACATTCTGGTAGCGGGGGTCCATCCGGAGAAGATGCTGGACCCGGCAGGTGGTGAAACCCTGTCCGCCTCGTCGATAGCATCCCAGGCGCTGCAATCCGGCGGCAACGGCGGCTCGATCACCATCCGCGCCGAATCACTGCGGGTGCTGGACAGCGGCAGTATCACCACCGACACCTTCGGCGGCGGCACTGCCGGCGATATCGATATCCGCGCCGGAAACATGCTCGTCTCCGGCACAAACACCGATCTCCGGGATTTATTCATCCTGCACGGGTGGAATATACGAAATGCCGCCGCGGCAATCAGCGCCGCGGCCAGTTCCGACATCCTGGGAGACCTGGCCACGGGCGACGGCGGCCGCATCGATATCGACGCGGGTGATATGACCCTGCGTGATGGCGGACGGATAACTAGTTCGACGACCTCGCCGGGAACGGGTGGCGAAATAACCGCACACGTCGACACCCTTGAGTTGTCGGAGCGCGCCTACATCTCGTCCGAAAGCCTCGGCACGGGAGATGCGGGCAATATTTCCCTCGCGGCAACGAATGCCGTGCGCCTGCATGAAAGCAGCATCAGCACGGCATCCTGGTATGCCGATGGCGGCAACATCACCGTTTCCGGACCGCGGCACCTGTTACATCTGGTTGACAGTGACATATCCGCCAGCGTCGGCGGCGGCGCGGCGACGGTGGGCGGCAATATCGATATCAGCCCCGCATACCTGGTACTGAACAACAGCATCATCATCGCCAACGCCTGGGAGGGCACGGGCGGCAATATCAGCATTGCCGCCGACGTGTTTCTCGCCGACCCGTTGAGCGTCCTCGACGCATCCTCGGCCCTCGGCGTCGACGGCAGCGTGGACATCCAGTCACCAATCACCAGCGTCAGCGGCACCATCGCGCCGTTGCCGGGTGATTTCACCAGCGCCGTCACCTTGCTGCAGACCCCCTGCATGGCACGCATCCAGCAGGGAAGGTACAGCAGTTTCACCGTCCACGGACGCGAGGGGCTTCCCGCCGGCCCGGACGGTTTTCTAAGCAGCCCTCTCATGAACTCTGGAGCATCGCGACCTTCTTCGCAATCAAACGATAGCCGCCGATGACAAACCGCCGCCGTGGGCGGCGCGGAGCGCTTATGAACACCGATACCCTCCATGAACACCGGCATGAAAGGCGAAGGTGTACATTTCTCCGTTTGCTGGTCACGACACTCTGTCTGATTGCCGCGGGATTCGGTCCGGCGGTAGCCGGGGGAGAATCCGGAACGGTTCCCCTCCCTTCGTCACCCCCTCCGGCCGCGTGCGCCGCCGGGCCCCTGGATGCACCTGAATCTGTGCCCGCGACCGCCGGGGGCATCCCCAACGCCGCCGATATCAGGGTCTTCGTCGAACGCGTCGTCATCACCGGCAATACCGTCTTCTCCGCCGCGGAGCTGGAACCGGTCACCACCCCGTTCACCGGTCGCGTGCTGACCACGGAGGATCTCGACGCCCTCCGTCAGGCGCTGACCGTCTTTTATATCGGCCGCGGCTACATCAATTCGGGTGCCGTCATCCCCGATCAGCGAATCGAAAACAACACTGTCAGAGTACATATCATCGAGGGACACCTGACCGCCGTGGAGGTGGAAGGCAACCGCTGGTTCCGGGACGGCTTCATCGGCAGGCCGTTCCTGGCTCACGCCGACCGTCCCCTCGAAATATCCGCATTACAGGAACGGCTCCGGATGCTGATGCAGGACGAGCTGATCGATCGCGTCCACGGCAGCCTGAAACCCGGATCGGTGCCGGGGGAAAGCGTGCTCCACCTGGAGGTCGAGGAGCGGCAGCCGATCATCGTCGAACTGGGATACGACAATTATCAGTCGCCTTCGGTCGGCGCGCGGCACGGCTGGCTGTCGGCGGCCCATCGGAACCTCAGCGGCCACGGGGATGTACTGCGCTGCGTCTACGGCACCTCCGAGGGCACCAGCCCCCAGATCGACATTTCCTACACCCTGCCGTTCACCACTTCCGGCACCGCCGTTACCCTGCGCTATCGCCGCAACGATTTCGACGTCGTGGAAGAACCCTTCGACCCCCTGGACGTGGAGAGCGAATCGGAGATCTTTCAGCTCGGCATCAGCCAGCCGCTCTATCGCCGGCCCACCGGCGAATTCTCCCTTTCCCTGTACGGAGAGCGGCTGCGCCACCAGACCTCCCTGCTGGGCGAACCATTCTCCTTCTCCTCCGGCTCGGAAGACGGCAGGGCGGTGGTCACCGCCCTGCGCTGCGCCCAGGAATGGACCTATCACACCCAGCGGGAAGTCATCGCCGCCCGTTCCCGCTTCAGTTGCGGTCTCAATGCCCTCGGCGCCACCATTCACGGCGGTGATTCGCCTGACGGCCGTTTCGCTTCCTGGCTGGGCCAGTTTCAATGGGCGCGGGTACTCACTGCATGGGATATCCAGGTAATTCTCCGTGCCGACCTGCAACTCGCCGACAAATCCCTGCTGCCGCTGGAACAGTTCGCCGTCGGCGGCCGCTACAGCGTCCGGGGATATCGCGAAAACCAGCTGGTCCGCGACCAGGGGTTCATCACCTCGCTGGAGTCGCGGATCTTTCTGGCGCGCAACACCAGATGGGCCGACTACCTGCAGCTCGCCCCCTTTTTCGACTACGGCCGCGCCTGGAACCGGGATTTGCCGACCCCGGCGGTCAAACACATTGCCGGCGCCGGGCTGGGGCTCCGCTGGGGGGCCACCTGGGAGATCGCCGGAAGAACCCTGAAGCCCCGGCTGGAGGTGTACTGGGGCGTTCCCCTGCGGCGGCTGAGCACCCCGGAACACGACCTGCAGGATAACGGCATCCACCTGCAGTTTGCCCTGGCCGGATTTTAGCCGCCAACCGATCGTCAATTCGGCATTGGCCATCCTTCCGGCATCACGCTAAAACAGTGTGGAGATGGGCATAAATTGGCGGAAAACAATGACAACCGCCGTGCCGGCGCCTTCATGATATTCCAACGGCAAAATATGCGATAATATCCGCGCACCGTTGACGAATCAATATTGCCGTACCGGTTACCACGGGAGAAAAAAGCATGATTCCGGATGATCGTCCTTCGGAGGGCATACAACCGCCCCCTGTCTGCCGTTGCATTGCGGTGCTGCTGTCGGCAGGAATTCTCCTTCTCACCACCTCGGGGTGCACCCTGTTCAACCGGGGTGCGGCGGCACCCTCCCCCCCGACAACACCCCGAGTAGAGGCCGCACCGGAGTCGGCACCGTTTTTCCGCGATGCCGACGCCCACGACGAAGCAGGAAATCGGGCCTGGCGGCAGGGCGATTTCGCCACTGCTGCCGGTAACTGGGGAACGGCCGCCGGCATCCATAGGGCGGAGCACCGCCATCTCCCCTGTTGTCTCTCGCTCATCCGCTTCTCCCGGGCCTGCCGGGAACTCGGCGCCATGACCCGGGCACAGGAATCCCTGGAAACGGCACTCCGCCTGGCGGAGAAAATCGACGACCGCAGGCTGCAGGCGGTCATTCTCAATCATCACGGCACTCTGTTCCAGGCCATGGGCGACCATGAGCAGGCCGGACAATACCTGCGCCGGGCACTGGACCTCGCTCTGACTGCCAACGACCACAATACCGCGGCATCGATTTATAACGACCTGGGGAATCTCGCCATGGCCGCGGAACGGTACCCGGATGCTGCCATGGATTATCAGCGCAGTATCACCCTTGCCGCTGCCGGCAACACCATGATGCGGGCAACCGCGCGGATCAACCGCACCGACGCCCTCATCCATGCCGGGCAGCATCGGGAAGCGGCGGCCGTGCTCGATGCCGCCCGCACCGAACTCGAATCGGTGGAAGATTCGCACGAACAGGCATACACCACCATCCGCATGGGACTTCTGTATGCCACCCTCCGGGAATTTCTGCCGGAGCAAGAAAGCATCACCGCCAGCCGTACAGCGCATGAAATCCTCGCCGCCGCCGCCGCAATGGCGGAGCGTCTGGACGATACCCTGGCGCTTTCCTATGCCCTCGGCCACACCGGGAACCTGCACGAAAATGAACAGCACCCGGAACCCGCCATGACATACACCCGCCGGGCGCTGCTGGCAGCGCAAAAGGTCGGCGCACCAGAGGCGCTCTATCGCTGGCAATGGCAGTCCGCCCGCCTGCTCAAAAACCGGGGAGAAACGGAGGAGGCCCTCGCCGCATACCGGCGAACGATATACACGTTGCAGTCCATCCGGCAGGAAATGGATGGCTGCGCCGGAAAATCACTCAAGACGTTCCGCCGCACCGCCGGTACCGTCAGCACCGAGATGATCGACCTGCTGCTGCGCCGCACCGCAACCATGCCGGCAGGCGATGAACGCGCCGCACTGCTGGCGGAAGCACGGAAGATAGTGGAACTGCTGCGGGTCTACGAACTGCGGAACTATTTCAAGGATGACTGCATTGACGCCGCCCGGACCCGGACCGTCCCCCTTGACGACCTCTGCCGGTCCGCCGCGGTCATCTACCCCATCGTGCTCGCGGACCGGACCGAGTTACTGGTCAGCCTGCCGACGGGCCTGAAACAGTTCACAGTGCCGCTGGACCGGCCAACGCTGGTCCACACCGCATCGACGTTACGCCGGGCCCTCGAGAAAAGAACCACCTGGGAGTTTCTACCGTTGTCGCGGAAGCTCTATGACGACCTCATCCGCCCCCTGGAACCCGATCTGCGGGCAACCTCCGTGTCCACCCTGATCATCGTCCCCAGCGGCGTCCTGCGCACCATCCCCCTGGCGGCGCTGCACGACGGCAGCCGGTTTCTGAACCGCACCTTCGCCACCGTGATTACCCCCGGCCTGAACCTCACCGACCCCAGGCCGCTCGACCGGGAAACGATGCATATCCTGGTTGCCGGACTGACCAAGTCGACCCAGGATTTTCCTGCGTTGCCCTACGTCCGGGAGGAACTGGCGGCCATCAGCAATACCTTTCCCGCCACGGTCCTGACCGACGAAGCCTTCAGCGTGGCCGCCTTCCGGGAGGCAATTCGGAAAGAACAGTTCAATACGCTCCACATCGCCTCCCATGGCCAGTTTCGCGGCACGGTCGATCAAACCTTCATCCTGGCCTCTGACGGTCGGGTCACGATGGCAACCCTGGATGAATACATCGGCTTTCTGCAATTCCGCCGGGAACCGCTGGAACTGTTGACCCTCAGCGCCTGCGAAACTGCCGCCGGCGATGAACGCGCCGCTCTGGGACTGGCCGGCGTAGCGGTGAAAGCCGGGGCGCGCAGTGCCCTCGCCACCCTGTGGCACATCAACGACGCCGCCACCGCTATCCTGATCGAGGAATTCTACCGGCAGCTTCACAACCCGGCGGTATCCCGCGCCGCCGCCCTGCAGCAAGCGCAGTTGAAACTGATGGACGACCCCCGCTACGAACATCCGGCCTATTGGTCGGCATTCCTGCTGATCAGCAACTGGCAGTAGGATGCAAGGCGGAAAGAAGATGAAACCAGTCCGTCATACTACCCGCTCACCGGTTTTCGCCACTATGGCGCTCTGCATCCTTTCCTTTGCCGTCGTCATGGCACTCCGCTCCGGCGGCAGGCTGGAATATCTTGAGCTGGCGGCCTACGACTGGTTCATAAAAACGAGTATCAGCGACGCCTCGCCCGCCGATCCCCGCATCGTCATCGTCGAAATCACTGAACAGGACATCCAGCGGATGGGAACGTGGCCGCTGACCGACGACATCACCGCCACGATCCTGACGAAAATTTTCGCTTACCACCCACAGGCGGTCGGCATGGACTTTTACCGTGACCTGCCAGTCCCGCCGGGAACCGCTCATCTCAACCAGGTATTGACCACCAACCCGAACATTTTCGCGGTCATGAAATTCGGCCGGGACGGCGTCGGGCCTCCGCCGGCTCTCGCCGACACCCCGCAGGTCGGGTTCAACGACGTCGTCGTCGATCCGGGCGGCATTGTCCGCCGCGGACTACTGTATCTCGATGACGGCGAGACCGTCTTTACCTCCTTTGCCTTCCTCCTGGCCCAATGCTATCTGCAGGCAGAGGGAATCTACCCCGCACCGGACCAAGAGAACCCCCGGCATCTGAAGCTGGGGGTGACCACTATCCCTCCGTTCGAGGCCAACGACGGCGGCTATGTGCGGGCCGATGCCAACGGATACCAGTTTATGCTGGACTTCGGCCGGCAGCGAGAACCATTTATCGTATTGCCCCTCGGTGAACTGCTGACCGGAAAGATGCCGCCGGAAACAATCGAAAATCGGATTGTCCTGATCGGTGTCACCGCCCAGAGCGTCAAGGATCTGTTCTATACCCCCTACAGCCGGGGAATCATGGGCGCCAACCAGGCAATTCCAGGCGTTTATGTGCACGCCCATATCATCAATCAACTGCTTCACCTCGCTCTCGGTGAGAGTCGACCAGTACAAGCCGCCGACAGGGAGTATGAATGGTTCTGGATAATGCTCTGGAGTATTATCGGCGGTACTCTGGGAATCAGGTTGCGGTCTTCCTGGATGTTTTCCCTCGGCAGCATGATCGGCCTGGCAGCCATCTGGCTGGCCACCTATACCATGTTTCTCCATGATCTGTGGTATCCTTCCGTCCCACCGGCACTGGCATTTCTGCTTTCGGCGGCACTGGTGACCGCAGCCATGGTCCGGCGTGAGAAGGAACAGCGCGAAGTGCTCATGAACTTGTTCGCCAAACACGTTTCGAGTGAGGTTGCAACGGCAATCTGGCAGCAGCGCGAGCAGTTCTTCGACGGCGGGCGCCCGCGGGCGCAAAGAGTGGCAGCCACGGTATTGTTCGCCGACCTCAGGGGGTATACATCCACCGCCGAAAAGCTGAATCCTTCGGCACTGATCGATTGGCTGAATTCATTCCTGGAAACCATGGCCGATGTGATCATCGCCCACGGCGGAGTGGTGGACGACTATGCCGGCGACGGCATCAAGGCGAATTTTGGCATCCCCCTGCCCCGGGAAACCGATGCGGAGATCAGACGGGACGCGCAGCAGGCAGTCATCTGCGCCATGCGCATGGGGGATGCCATGGAGGAACTCAACCGGAGCTGGGAAGCCCGCGGTCTGCCTTCCGGGGGAGTTCGTATCGGCATCTATTCCGGTGGGGTAATTGCCGGCGCCATCGGCAGCGAGCGCCGATTGAAATATACTACTGTCGGTGATACAGTCAATATTGCCGCCCGACTGGAAAGCTTCGATAAGGCTGCCGCCGCCGGAAGCTGCTGGCGGGTTCTGATCGGCGACAACACCCGGCAGTACCTTGACAACCGCTTCCAGGTGCAACGTGTCGGGGAAGAACATCTCAAAGGAAAGAGCCGTGCGGTAACCATATATCAGGTAACCTCAACAACCGACACCGTAACAAGATAAAGCTGCTATAAAGCCATCAGAATGACAATTCCATAGATGAAGATGGGTGGAGACTGAACCATGAGAACAGTATTTGCGCGGTCGTGGTTGATCATCCTCGTTCTCGTTTTCATATGCCTTAACAATAATTCGGTCACGGCGGGAACAGACCGGGTTAATCCCACACCACGAGCACCCATATCCGCTTCTCCTGATACATCAGCTGCAAACGAAGTTTCCCGGCCATCCCCAGCCGACGGCAACACAGCTCCTACACAGACAGTCCGCAAAATGCTGCCGGCACCGGTATACCGCCCCCCGCTACGGGGCGCCCCGGCAGGACGGGTAGCGGGGGGCACCCGCGGTACCGATGACGAACTCCCGCTTCTGCAGGCCCTCTCCCCGGGACATGTTGGTTTGACAATCAATCCGCAACCGAGCTTGTACTACATTCTATCGGAAAACTCCGACGTGACAGTTGAATTCGCCATCAGTCCCCTGCGGGCGGCAGCACCAACACTGGAACTCCGCTGGCAGCCACCACAAACTGCGGGAACCCATGCTATTCACCTCGCGGATTTCGGCATTCACCTGCAACCAGGAATAGTCTACAAATGGTTCGTGGCCCTGGTTCCAGACGATGAACACCGCTCGCAGGATGTCGTTACATGCGGTGCCATCAAGATGACCGATGCACTGCCGGCTCTAAAAGGAGCACTGCTGGCCGGCGGTGAAGACATGGCGGCGCATATCTATGCAGATTCGGGGTTGTGGTATGACGCCTTGCATTCCATCGCCCGGCAAATTGCCGCCCGGCCGGACAATCCCGAGCTGGCCAAGGCTTGGTCCGGCCTGCTGGAACAGGCCGGCCTGTGGAATCCCACCCGGCAAGCACGGTAGTAACATGAAACCAGACGACGAATGACAATGTTGCACAATGGTTTATTGGAAATAATACAGAAAATTCTGGACAAAGGATTGAGATACAACTATCTTTTATGAATATTTTGTCAACCGCCTATCGCAAGCAGAGTTGTCTACAGATGCGGTTAACATGAAGCATACGGGAACACGGCACATGAAACCCACAACTTCTCCATCTGAACTCGTAGCAGATCGGCTCTCACAATCTCCTCTGTTTCAAGACCTGAGCATTCATGAGGTCGAGAGCATATTGCCCTCCTTCAGAGAAATCGTCTACGAATCCGGCGAAATTGTATGTCATGAACATTCCCTGGGAGATGCGTTCTACTTTATCCTGAGCGGCAAGGTTCAGGTATCGAAAAACATTGAAGGCAAACAGATAATCCTCGCCTACCTCGATGCCGGCGAAGGGTTTGGAGAAATTGCCCTGTTACACCCGGAAAAAAAACGGACCGCCACGATCACCACCACCAAGCCGACAACGGTTCTCGAGTTAAGCCGGGATCACTTCGAAAAACTGCGGCAGAAGCATCATAAATTTGGCCATAGTCTGGAAACGCTTGAAAAACAAAGAGTCTCGTTGAGTGAAGCATTTTTTCGTGAAAAAAAGTTGCAATCCTTTTCACGGCAGCAGAAAAAGAATGATGCCTTTCCTGAAGCAGGAGGATCCATACCGGAAATACCGCGATTTGAAGGCGATGAAATCCCTCTGTTTGAACTCCTCTTCAAGCTGAATGAAGACACCGGGGGCAGGGAACAACTAGAACATTGTCGGGAAACCGGTTTCCTGGCCCGAGAGATGTCTAATATTCTTTGCCCCTACCTTGGCGATGACGTCATGTTCGCCGCTTATTTTCACGAAGTCGGCAAGATTTCCCTGGATGAAGAGCTCATCTTCAAGCATCGAACCGGTGGACAGCTTTCCGCCGATGAATTGCAAAAAGTCAACGACTATCCAAATCACACGGTAAAAATCATCGGCGCCATAGAGTCACTGGAAAACAAGATTGATTTTATCCACTATTTTCTCGCCGATAACTACCGTGAAATGCCCTTGGGAGCACAGATACTGAGGGTTGCCAACGACTACCAGGAAATGGTTCACCCGGCCTATCTCAACCTGACCCATGAAGAAGCACTGGACCGGATCAAGGCGATGTCCGGCACGACTTACAACCCCAGCATGGTAATAGCGCTTGAAAAGGTCCTGAAACAAATAAGAACAAGAAGCATTAAAGTACAACTCCTCTATCTGGACATTATTAAAAAAGCCCTCGACAGCAAGGATTCCTATACCTTCCGGCATAGTCGGGATACCACTCGGATAGCTCTGGAGCTCGGGAAACACATTGGGCTCACCAGGTCCGATCTGCAGGATCTTGAAGTTGCCGGCGACCTCCACGATATCGGCAAGATCAAGGTACCGGAATCAATACTCAATGCCCCCCGCAAACTTGAGCCGTGGGAGTTCGACATCATAAAGAAGCACCCCGTCGACAGCGCTGGATTTGTTGACAATATCCCAGGATTCAAACAAATATCCCTCATTATCAGACATCATCATGAAAAATACAACGGCACCGGCTATCCCGATGGTCTGACCGGAACGGAAGCCCCCCTGCTCTCCCGAATCCTCGCGATTGCCGATGTTTTCAGTGCCCTTACAACCCCCCGAGTCTACCGCAGAGACGACCAGGGAAGGAAAGCCGCCTTCAGCACTGAAAAGGCACTGGAAATCATGCAGGAGATGGAAAGCCATTTCGATCCGGAAATCTTTGCGATTTTTTCCGGCATGATCAGGGAAAATTTAGTCTCAAATCAGAACTGATGAAACCGTATCAAGTGCCAAAGTACGACAAAACGGGATGGCACAGTAACAACTCCAGATCTGAGGCGCGCAAAACCTGAGGTGTAAGGCGTACTTAGCCGTACGTTGAACGACTCTGGTTGTAGCGCAACGAAGAAAATGGAGCTGTGTACGAAGCCATCAGAACTGACTAAACGAAAACACGCCAACGAGAGAAAAGGGAGGTCGTACAATGCGTAACCTGTGTCTGTCATTGATCATTCTGGCGCTTGTCGGGTTTGTGACATTTTCCGCCGGCGCCGCCTGTACCGGCAGCACCGCTGCCCATCCGGACCACGCGTTGAGCACCGTGATTTTCGGTTCCGCCGGCACGGTCAATCCACAAAACGAACCGGTATCCGTCGGAGCCTGTACAAACATCACCATCATGCCAACACTTCAGGTCGCCGCCGCCGATGTCGGCAAAACGGCCACCCTGATATGCTACGTCTGGATGCCCAATCCGGGATTCGGGTTGAACCTGCCCTCGCAGCAGACAACCCTCGGGCAGACGGCACAGTATACCATACTCTCCAACGGTCTGGATTTCTCCGCTCAGGGCGGTCTGCAATTCTGGGTCTATGCCGGCTACGCTTTATCTGACGGTACCATCAGATACAATGCCTACAGCGTGACCGTCGCCGGCGGCAATACCGACGGCAACCAGCCGCCGGTGGCCGATTCGCTCACCATGACGGCGGATTCGTCCGTACCGTACCTCACCAAACAGCTCTCCGCCAGCGATCCGGACAACGACATCCTGACCTACGAACTCATCTCCCCTACCGGCGGAGTTGGATACTCCTCGGCCTACATCAATCCGCAAAGCGGCATGCTGTACGTCACCACCGATGTCACCGGAGACACCACCATCAACCTTTCCTACCGGGTGACGGACGGGCTGCTTTTCAGCACTCCGGCTTCCGTCAGGATACAGGTCGACTATCTTTCCGATAATGAAAGAAATACCGGCCTCAACGAGGTCGACCCACAAACCTACGCCTCCTTCAGAATGAGCTACCTCGGCAGCGACCTGCTGGGTGCCCCCGGGGCACTGGCGACGCAACCGACGTCCATGGACCTCAGCGCGAACTTCCCCGCCGTCGGCGACCAGGGCAATCAGGGCAGCTGCGTCGGCTGGGCCACCGCCTACGCGCTGAAAACCTACCATGAAAAAGTGGAGGAAGCCTGGGCCCTCAACACCCCCGGTCATCTTTTCAGCCCGGCGTATGTCTACAACCAGATCAACGGCGGCCAGGATCTTGGCTCCTATATCAACGAGGCCCTCGACCTGGCCGTCAGCCAGGGCATTGCCACCCTGGCTACCATGCCTTATTCCGATACCGACTATAACACTCAGCCCTCCGGTCAGGCCCGTGCGGAAGCCGCATATTTCAAGGCTAATTCCTGGTTCCGCGTCAACGACACCTCCCAGATCAAGGCCAGTATCGCCAACCGCAAACCGGTGGTCGCCGGCATCACCGTCTACAACGACCTGATGAACCTGCAGGGCGGCAACTCGGTTTACAACACCGCCACGGGAAACCCCCAGGGCGGTCACGCCGTCACCATCGTGGGCTATGACGACAACCGCTACGGCGGGGCGTTCAAGTTCATCAACTCCTGGGGTCGGAGCTGGGGAGACAACGGCTATTTCTGGATGCCCTACAGCTTCGCCGCCAACGGTATCATGACCCAGGCCTACGTCCTCGAAGACGCCGAGAACACCGGCACCCCCGATGATGACACCCCCGATCCGTCGGAACCGGAACCCAACGTCAACACCCTGCCCAATCTCACCGTTTCCTCCTGGGATATGGACTACGATCCCCGCCCCGGCGGCGCCGGCACCCTGACGTTCAGGATCGACAACAACGGAACGGCAATCGCGCCCAGCGGCGCCGACGTCACCCTGGTGCTATCGAGCGACATGAACATCAGCAGCAACGACCAGCTAGTCGTCTACGAATTCATCCCCTTTGATCTCGCGCCGGGGGAATACGCCTATCGAGATACCGCCAGCGCCCTGCAGTTCACTTTTCCCGAAAATCTTGGCTCCGGCACCTTCTATGCCGCCCTCTGCGTCGACACCATGGACGCCATGCAGGAAGCCAATGAAAACGACAACATTTCTCTCGGCAACGGCACCATCTCCCTGCAGAACACCCGACCGGATCTGATCGTCAACTCCTGGTACGCGGACACCTTCGATTATTACGGCAACGGCTACCTCGTGTACGAGGTCTGCAACGCCGGCGCGGCACCGGTATCCAGCACCGACTGGTATGTTAACCTGATATTGGACCCGGACCAGATTACCGGAAACGGGAACGAAATTTTTCTTTTCTACGAAACGGCAGACTTCACTCTCGAGCCCGGCAACTGCGTTTACCGGGACTGGAATGCCCGCGCTTATTTCAATCTCTATGAGGATTGGGATGGATATACGGTACCCTCCGGCAGCTACTACGCCGCATTGTGGGTGGACGATTTGAACAGCGTGGCGGAAAGCAATGAAATCAACAACGGCTCGTACAGCTGGGGCACCTTCCCGGTGTCTAATTCCTGGGCCTCGACCAACACCTTTGCCGGCGCGGAGCAAGCGGCGACGGTACCGACCATGAATGCCTACAACGGCAGAAGCCTGCCGGCGAACGCGACAAGGCAGGGCAACGGCTTCGCCGCCACGGACAAAGACCTGATCTGGAAGAAGGTGACGGTTACCCGCAACGACGACGGGACCGTTCGGGTCATGGCGGCGGAAGACAACCCGCAGGTACATACCGGCGAATCAATCCCCCAAAAAACCATGTCCGCCAGGGCACGACTGATTTTTCCGAGCACATCAGGCCGCTGTATAACGGAAAACGATAACTGACCTGCGGAAGGGAAACCCCAACCATCGGATAGTCCGTCATGCCGCGGGGAATTCTTCGCGGCATGACGGACCGAGAGCAAACATTCCCGTTTCGGCACATTTAGGCAATGGTTGCGGTTTCATCATCAGAACTTGACCGAACAAAGAGGAACATTATGATGGGTTCAACACCACGGACATGGAAATATGCCATCGTCGTGCTCTTCGCCGGTGTGGGAATCATCGTCGCCTCCTGCAGTCATACCAGCGTACCCGGCGCCACCGCCGAGCGAACGAACGGCGGAGAACCCCCCGCCATTGCGAATCCCGCCGCGGTCAAATGCATTGAAGACGGCTACCAGTTGTCAACCGTAACTGAAAACGGGGTGCCAACCGCTTCTTTCTGCTGCAATCCGGCAAACGGGAAAAAATGCGAGGTATGGCAGTATTTCAGGGGAGAATGCCGCCTCGAAGATTAAACCGGCAGCCGCAACAGGGTGCCGGTTTTTCCTTTTTCAACATCCCCGACTCAGCATTGCCGCACAAGCCGTGTACCGCCCGCAGCCGATACCCGTGTCCCACACGTCGGCACCGGTCGGCACCATTTCCGCCGCGTTACCGTCCGGCGAGATATTGAGCTGGTCGTCACGGCTACCGGCCGGTCGGGCCGACAGGGTATCCAGCGCGGTGCTGATATTTTCCGGCGTTGCCCCTCCCTTTGCGGCAACCCGGAATACGTCATCCCCCAGGGTATAGGTGATGGTGCCGGTCGCCAGGTCCGTATCGGGCGGTGCAGCATCAACAACCGCTATCCGGTAGGCGGAATATCTGATCACGGCACCCACGGCATAACCGTAATACACATCGATATTCCAGCCGTCCAGGCCGTCCATGGGCACCGGTTCCGTGAGTATATCCAGCGAAAAAGAGGCCGCCCGCAAGGCATCCAGGTGACGGCCGGGGAGCATGAAACCCGATCCAAGATTTGGCAAGAAGAGGTACAACAGCAACTCGGCCGGTTTCCCCGCGTCCTCCGGCCGAACCTCAACGTCCGGATTCACCACGATCTGCTCACAGGAAACCACCTCCAGCGTCCGCACTGCGGGCGCAATGACATCCTCGCCGAGCGTACCCCATACAGGTGCGGTTGGAACCACGTTCCGCACCCCCCCATCGCAGGCGGACTGATCGCCGGGTGTCGGAGGTACCGGATCGACACCGGCGGCCAGTTCATAGACCCCCATATCGGGGCGGGCACCCACCGACCGCGCGTTTCCAGCGAGATCGACGTCGATACCGGCCACCGCGACGCCCCCGTCAACCGCCGGCGCGCCGGCGGCCAGCCGGTAATCGCTTCCCGGCGCGATGAAGGTCGATGCCGCCGCGGCACCGAATGACCGGGCATCCTGACCGTACCGCCCCTGCCACTCGGCAAGGGCAAGCACCTCCTCGTCCACGCTGACCGGGGCGAGAAGATTGTTGTTGCTGTTCAGTCCTGCGCGGCTCGAGGAGTCGATCTCCAGGCCGCCGCGCGCGGTCGATTCATGCAGCAAAATGTTGTTGACCACCGTGCAGCCGCTGCTGCCGTGGCCGAGGTTGAGCGCCCAGCGGCCGTCGGCCGGCATGTGTACCGTGTTGAAGGCATAGACATTGTTCCGACTGCCCCACTCTTCCCCCTGGTCGTCGTCCCAGGCGGCAATGCCGCCGGCATGGTTGGCGTAGATCAGGTTGTTGGCAATCACGCTGTCACGCACCGAAGCAAGATTGATCGCCGCGCCGCCGGCGCTGCCGTTTTCATAGAGAATGTTGCCGATTACCCGGGCATTACTGCAGATGCCGTCGCCGCCCATGGAGGGATCGGCATTGATTTGGATACCGGCGCCGGCATTGTGATGGCAGGTGTTGCCCTGCAGCACGGCGTTGTCGCCGCTGTTGCTGTGATAGATGCCGTGCTCCTCCGCCGAGTAACTGCATTCGTTGCCCAGCGCGGTGAAGGATTCGGCAAAGGCGGTGAAGATGCCCCAATTCCGGTTGTGGTGGGCATAGCAGTTGCGTACGGTAACGAAGTTCGCCACCCGCACATCGATGCCGGCATTGGTCGGGGCACCGCTCACCTCCAGACCGTCGAGTACCCAGTAGTCCGCCTCCTCGATCTCGATGATGCTGCCGTGCCGGCACCTGGTACTCGGCGCGGTGACCTGTACCGGACCGCTGCCGTCCGCCTGGAAGGTGATCGGCGCGGTGCCGTTGCCTCCGGACGTCGTCCGAAAGCCAACGTACGTACCGGCGGCGATGGAAACCGTGTCGCCGGCACCGACGCTGTCCGCCGCATGCTGCAGCGTGAGCCACGGATGTAGCTGGTTGCCGGCGGCGGCGTCACTGCCGCCGGGAGTGACAAAATGGTTTGCCGCCCAGCCGGCACATGGAAGAATCAACAACCAGATCAGCATGATGGAAAGGACGTGCGCCGAGCGTGTTTTCATGGCTGCGTCTCCGCCTTGGATGATTGCTCCGTAACAACCCATTATTCTTCATCAAAAACAGTTTTTCAAAATACCGCCAGGATCAGTCCAAGGTTGTGGAAATGGGCCCGAAAGCTTTTCCTTGACCTGCCGGCTTAATTTTCCTACAGTTCTTCCCAATATCGATTGAAACCCCGGGCACCGGCCAACCGTCGGCATATCCCGGAGTTTTTCCTCCTTCCCCGCGAACTCGAATAGCATACCCGAACAGGAATAACCAAATGAAATCATTCACCTCACTCAAGGCCCGGCAGTTCGGCGAATCGGTAATCCGCGGCATGACCCGCATCTGTACCGAGGAGGGCGGCGTCAACCTGAGTCAGGGGTTTCCCGACTTCCCGGCGCCGACGGCGATCAAGGAAGCCGCCAAGCGGGCCATCGACGCCGACATCAACCAATACGCCGTCACCTGGGGCTCGCCGTCGTTCCGGCAGGCCATCGCCGCCCACCAACAGCGATTCTACGACTGGCGGGTTGACCCGGACAAGCATCTCACCGTGGCCTGCGGCGCCACCGAGGCGATGATCGCCACCCTGATGGCCACCGTCAATCCGGGCGACGAGGTGATCGTCTTCGCCCCCTTTTACGAAAACTACGGCCCCGACGCCGTCCTCTCCGGCGCCGTTCCCCGCTATGTCACCCTGCATACCCCCGAGTGGCACATCGACGCCGACGAACTGGCGGCCGCGTTCAGCGAAAAGACCCGGGCGATCATCGTCAACACCCCCCACAACCCCACCGGCAAGGTTTTCAACCGCGCCGAACTGGAACTCATCGCCGATCTCTGCCGCCGCCACGACGTCCTGGCCATCACCGACGAGATCTACGAACACATCGTCTACGACGACGCCGTCCATATCCCTCTGGCCACCCTGCCGGACATGGCGGCACGCACCGTCACCATCAGCGGCAGTTCGAAAACCTTCAGTGTCACCGGCTGGCGGCTGGGCTACTGCATCGCGTCCGAGGAGATCACCGGGGCGATCCGCAAGGTGCATGACTTTCTCACCGTCGGTGCCCCGGCGCCATTACAGGAAGGTGCCGCCGTCATGCTCGGCTGCAACGGCAGCTATTACAAAGCGTTGGCCCAGGACTACCGCGAACGGCGCGACTTCCTGCTGGACGTCCTCACCCGCCGGGGCTTCGCCTGCGTGAAGCCGGCGGGGGCCTATTATATCATGGCCGACTTCAGCACCCTGAGTAATACCGACGACGTCACCTTCGCCACCGAACTGGTGCGTAGCGGCGGCGTGGCCACGGTGCCGGGGAGCAGCTTCTTCGCCGACCCGGCGGCCGGCCGCAACATCGTCCGTTTCTGCTTCTGCAAAAAATGGGAGACCCTGGAGGAGGCCGTCCGGCGGCTGGAGCAACGATCATTTCATTGAACCCGCGGGCGCTCGGCAGCGCATACCGAATGGCACTCTCGAAGTTCCATTTGCGCGACACACTCGTTATTTTTCGCTTGACAAACCATCAGCCAGAACGTTAGAAGCCCTTAATCATCGATTCAACTTGCGTGTCTGAAGGCACGCGCACCGCGCAACACCAACCTGCGGCACCCGCCGCAACCGAATCACCACGTAGCTGAATCAAGCCACGAAGGTTTCCCCGGCATTGCCCGACCGTGAAGCGGCCAGGCGCCGCCGGCGGCAGCCGCCGCACACGCAGTACATACCCCAATCAAACCACGAAGGTTTCCCCGGCATTGCCGACCGTGTAACGGTATTGCGCCGTCGGCGTATGCGCGTTTAGTGCCGTTTTTATCGGCCTGTTACGCGCCAGATCGCATTTCCGGCCGCGTTTTCGATCGGATTTCCGGTCCGATTTTCGGCCCCAGCGCGCCCTCGGTCGCCCAGATACCGCATGCAGCAATTCCGAATGCCGGTTGCATCAGCCATGATGAAACCGTAACAACTCTGCCAAAAAACGCCGAAAAGGGCTGGCACAGTAGGGGCGATGCGCGAATCGCCCTTTCAGATTCGCGGCGCTTCCTTGTTTGAGGAATGGCGGACATAGAAGCAGCGCACCGATAAAAATGGAGTGGTTACGACAACCATCAATGATTTGTTGCCATGCCACCAGCAAACCGGAGGAAACTGATATGAACCTGCGTCCCATCATGCACCACCGCAACGTTATCTTCGCCCTCACGGCGCTCATCCTGCTGTCTGCCGCCGTCGTCGGCTCCGCCGCGGCCGGTGAAACCGCCGGCGGCACCGACAGGCCCGTCACCCTGGCGCCGATGACCGTCCGGCAATCCCTGGCCACCCCCACCTGCCAAGAAGGCGATCTGCTCTACACCGGCACCGAGGTCACCGCCGACGGCATCGCGCTGGCCGGCAGCGGCGCCGCATCCAGCGCCTTCGCGACCCTCGACATCCTGCCGGGCATCGACGTGGAGCTGCAGGATCCCTTCGGCATCGCCGCCAAAAGTGTGCGCATCCGCGGCATCGACAGCATGTTCACCGGCATGTCGATTGAGGGTTTACCGAATTACGGTATCATGCCCATCGGCCCGCGGGATTTTCTCTATGACATGGAGAACATGGAATCCATCGGTCTCTACAAGGGCACCGCGCCGCCGGGGCTGGGCACCGGCTCGGGCAACCGCGGCGGCACTGTCGCGCTCCAGTGGCGCCGCCCGGCGGAAAAGTTCAGCGCCGACCTGCGCCAGAGCTACGGCAGCTTCGACGCCCGGCGCAGCTTCCTGCGGCTCGACACCGGCCGCCTGCCCACCGGCACCGCGGCGTTCATCTCCGCGTCATACAGCGAGTTGGACAAATGGAAGGGCGCCGGCGATCTCGGCCCCCGGGAACACCTCACCGCCGGCCTTTCCCAACCGCTTGGGGAACGTTTCAAGATCGAGATGTTCTACAACTACAATGACATGGAACGCCACGATTTCATGCCGCTGACCTATGCCCAGGCGGACGACATCAAGCATAATGACGGCCGCGACTACAACGAGCACCGCACCGGTGACCCCACCGCCGACGTCAATTACTACGACTATCATCGGGGTGACTACGAAACCACCGAGTTCATGACCGTCGCCTCCTTCACCGCCGCACCGGGGCACGTTATCACCATCAAGCCCTACTACACCGAGGAGGACAGCTCCCTGCTGGACGGCAAGGCCGACAAGGTGATCGACCTCGAACGCCTCGGCGCCGTCGGTGAATACCGCGGCGATATCGGCGGCTGCGCCGTCTCCGCCGGCTACTGGTACGAAGCCCACGATCTGAAGAAATACGTCCGGGCGAACAACATCACCGCCGCCGGGCGCACCTACGCCGGCTGGAAGTACCTCACCGACAACCACGGCGACGGCGACATCCACAGCCCCTGGCTGCAGGTCGGCCGGCGTTTCGGCGATTTCAGTATCCAGGCGGGCCTCAAATATTTCTCCTACACCGAACCGGCCAGCACCGCCTACAAGGGCAGCGCCAGCGGAGGCACCCCGGCATCCTACGAAGACGCCCTGGATAACAACCTCGGCGAGGACGCCGCCCTGAGCCTCGACGAGACCGATTTCGACGAGTGGCTGCCGAGCCTGGCGCTGGGCTGGCAGCTCACCCCGAAGCTGGAACTGTACGCCAATTACGGCCGCACCTACATGCGGCCCTACGCCTACGTCCCGGTGGCGACGATCTACGCCACCAATCGCGCCGCCTTCACTGCCGCCGGGCTGACGCTGCAGGATGTCTTCGATGAATGGGAGATGGAAACCGCCGACAACTTCGATATCGGCTGCCGCTGGCACGGGGAGCACTTCGATCTCATCCCCACCATCTTCTATGCCGAACACCATGACCTGCTGGTCCAG
The DNA here is from genome assembly GCA_016933675.1 of Candidatus Anaeroferrophillacea bacterium. Classification (GTDB taxonomy): domain Bacteria; phylum Desulfobacterota; class Anaeroferrophillalia; order Anaeroferrophillales; family Anaeroferrophillaceae; genus JAFGAM01. Next base: position 5,161 of record JAFGAM010000021.1, on the reverse strand, counting down.
GCCATCGATCCGGAGGTCGGGGTCAACTACCACCAGAACCTCGGCGACGCCACCGCCTGGGGCGCCGAACTGGAACTGAATCTCTACCCCAGCGAGAACATCGTCGTCTTCTTCAACCCGAGCTACACGAAACTGGAGTTTGACGACGACTTCAGCCGCGGCGGCACGGTGCTGCACGTGGAGGGCAAGCAGTTCCCCGACACCCCGAAGATGCTGGTCAAGGCGGGGATGATCTGGACCATCGGCAGCCTGGAGGTGGCGCCGACGGTGAAATACGTCGGCCGGCGCTATGGCGACCCGGAGAACACCCAGTCCATCTCCGGCCATGCCACCGCCGACCTGGGTCTCACATACACCCTGCCGCGGTTCGCCTGGTGCGAGGAGCTGGCCATCGGTCTCGACATCACCAACCTGTTCGACACGAAGTACGTCGGCGCCATCACCGCTTCCGACGATGGTACCGGCACCTCCTACTACGCCGGTACGCCGTTTTCCGCCATCGCCTCGATAAGCGCGAAGTTCTGAGGCCGGCAACCTTTTCTCACTTCCGGCAGCCGGCATCTCCCTCGCGGGGGACCGGCTGCCGCACCGCAACAAATGAAGGATGTGTCATGCATATCTCCGAAGGCGTGCTCGCGGCGCCGGTTCTCGCCGCCGGCCTGACCCTGACCCTGGCCGGCACCGCGGTCGGTCTGAAGAAAATCGACTATCAGCAGATGCCCCGGGTGGCGATTATGACCTCGGCCTTTTTTGTCGCCTCTTTCATTCATGTGCCCATCGGCCCCTCCAGTGTTCATCTCATTCTCAACGGGCTGCTCGGCCTTTTCCTGGGCTGGATGGTGTTTCCCGCCGCCCTTACGGCGCTGCTGCTGCAGGCGGTACTCTTTCAATTCGGCGGCCTGACCACCCTGGGAGTCAATACCGTGAACATGGCCCTGCCGGCGGTGATCTGCGGTCTGCTGTTCCGTTCCATGGTCGGCAGCCGACGGGAACTGATTGCCTCGACGGCGGCCTTTCTCTGTGGCTTCCTCGCGGTTCTGCTGGCCGGCCTGCTGGCGGCCCTGTCCCTGTTTTTCTCCGGCGAGGCGTTTCTCGGGGTGGCCAAGCTGGTAATGCTGGCCCACCTGCCGGTGATGGTAATCGAAGGGCTGATCACCGTGTTCGGCGTGCGGTTCATCAAACATGTACGGCCGGAAATGCTGGCCGGCCCGGAGCCGGCGCGATGATCGAGGAACCGTTCGCCGGCGGCGACGCACCACTGCTTCGCCTCGACCCGCGCATCCGAGTGGTCGTCGCCGGCGCATTCTCCCTGCTGGTTGCCGTCTCCCGCCATTTTCCGACCCTGGGCGCGGCCCTGCTGCTCGCGGCGATCCTGGTGTGGACTGCCCGTCTCGATTTCCTGCAGGTCATGCGCCGCCTGCTGGCGGTGGCGGGATTTCTCGCGCTGTTGTGGCTGGTGCTGCCGGTCAGTGTTTCCGGTCCCGTTCTCTGCCGGCTGGGGCCGCTGGCCATCAGCCGACCGGGAATCGCACTGGCGGCCCAGGTTACCCTGAAATCCATGGCCATTCTGACCGCCGTCATCGCCCTGGTGGCAACCATGAATCTTGCCGTTCTCGGCCATGCCCTGGCAGGCCTGGGGCTGCCGCTCAAGCTGGTACATCTGCTGCTGTTCAGCTACCGCTACATCTTCGTCATCGAGGACGAATACCGGCGCCTGCTGCGGGCCGTCCGGGTCCGGGGATTCACACCCCGCACCGATCTCCATACCTACCGGACCATCGCCTATCTGGCGGCGATGATTTTCGTGCGGGCCGCCGCCCGGGCTGAACGCGTGGAACAGGCCATGCGCTGCCGGGGTTTTGACGGACGCTTTTACTGTCTGTTCGATTTTCCCGCCCACCCGCGCCAGCGGCAGTTCGCCCTGGGCATGGCGATGCTGCTCATCGGCCTGGCGCTGCTGGAATGGGGCAAGGTATTCCTGCCATGAACCAAACTCCGCTCATCGCCGTGCGCAACCTCCGTTTCGCCTATCCGGGATGCCGGCCCGTGCTGGATGATCTGGAATTGACCGTGCATGCCGGTGAGCGTCTCGGCCTGATCGCCCCCAACGGCAGCGGCAAGACCACCCTGTTCCACCTGCTGGTCGGGCTGCTCAGGCCGGATGCCGGGAGCATCGAGATCTTCGGCCGCCCGGCGGTCGAGGAACAGGATTTTGTTGCCGCGCGCCGCCGGATCGGCCTGCTATTCCAGGATGCCGACGACCAGCTTTTCAGTCCGACGGTGATCGAGGACGTGGCCTTCGGCCCCCTGAACCTGGGCAAAAGCCGGGAAGACGCCCTGGCGATATCCCGCCTCACCCTGGCCCGGCTCGGACTCGAAGGATTCGACCAACGGATAACGGCCAGACTTTCCGGGGGCGAGAAACGCCTGGTGGCGCTGGCCACGGTGCTGGCCATGGAACCGGAAGTCCTGCTCCTCGACGAACCCAGCGCCGGCCTTGACGAGACCACCAAGCAACACCTGATCCAGCTTCTGCGGGATCTCGAAATCAGCTATATGATCGTCTCGCATGAGGTCGATTTTCTTTCTCAGGTTGTCGACCGGGTGTATCTGCTCAGTAACGGCCGTCTGGAACCGGCGCCCGGCAGTCTCCGCCTCGCAACTCCGGCGCGGACTGCGGCGCCCGGCATCCGTTAACTTTTACCGTCGAGCACCTGTTGCCTGTCGGGTTTGCCGCCGAACAACATCGACTGCCTGAACCATCGGGCGGACAACCGCAACATCTGTCATCTGATGACGAATTATGGAGGTTTAGACAATGAGAGGAAAGCCTGTTTTTCTGACGCTGCTGATGGTCCTTGGATTCGCTTTTTTCGCCCGGCCGGTACTGGCCCATTACCTGTGGCTCAATCCCGATAATTATTTTCCCGCGGTCGGTTCGACGGTGTCCATCGGCATCGGCTGGGGACATACATACCCCGCCGACCGCCATGACGATACAGTCCCGGAAGAACGCTTCGAAAACATCGTGGCGCTTGATCCCGACGGCCAGGAGGTACCCCTGGGAAAGGTATCGACCGCCGAATATCGGCTGAAGATCGAAAAGGCCGGGGCATACATCGTGACCGCACGGATCAAGTCCGGCTTCAAGACCCTGACCCCCGAAGGACGAAAATGGGGCAACAAACAGGAGGTTGCCGACGCCGTCAAATGCATCAACTTTCACCTCGAAGCCAGGGCCGTACTGCTGGCCGGCGCCGACACATCCGGTATTCGCCTGACCGGCCAGACCCTGGAACTGCGCCCGCTGAACGAGCTCAGCTCCTTGAAGTCCGGTGACAAACTGGCCGTGGAACTGCTTTATGAGGGCAAGCCGCTGGCCGGCACCGCCATCAATGCCACCTATGCCGGTTACGTCGATCCGAACGCGCCCCAACCCGCCGCCAAGGGACACCATCACGCCTACCACTATCCGGTGTCCGCGGTTACCGACGGCCAGGGCCGGGCCGAACTGCCGCTGGACACCGCCGGGTACTGGCTGCTGATGTTTTCCCATAAGCCGCCTTATCCGGACCCCGCGGTCTGTGATGCATGTATGTACAACATGACCTTCACCTGCGAAGTCCGCTGATCAACCATCAGCGGCAAGGCCGCCCGTGGTTCCCTGCTTTTGGAGGTTGAAAATGAACATGAACGATATGAACTTGACGCCGGTGGGCGTGGTACGAAGCGTAATCGAGAAACCGTGTCTGGTGGCCCGCGCCGGGGATTTACACTGGGATGATGACGACGGCCCGCGATCGCACGACGCATCGGAAACGGTATCCGAGATACTTATCCATCCCGAATACATGAACCTGCTTGACGGGATCGAGGACTTCTCCCATGCGCTCATCCTCTACTGGGCCCATCGCGTCGATGCTGCCGGCCGGGCCCTCACCAGGGTGCATCCACTGGGCAGAAAGGATCTGCCGCTGGTCGGAGTTTTTGCAACCTGCAGCCCGGCGCGCCCCAACCCGATCCTGGCAATCGCCGTAAAAATTCTGGAACGAAAAGGCAGCGGCCTGCTCGTGGCCGGCCTGGATGCCGTCGATGGCAGCCCGGTGCTCGATATCAAGCCGTATCTGCCCCATTACTATGCCGTTCTCGGTGCCCGGCTCTCCACCTGGATGAATCGGATCATCGATGACCTGAAGGAGGCTGAGCAGGCCGCCGTCCATTCTTTTTCGGGCAGGGAGCGTTCGGCCGGATCGAACCGAGACCGGATCAAATCGTGATCAATAAGGGGCTTGCCCAATGAGATTATGGCTGCATCTATCAGTTTGTCTGCTGGGGCTGGCCCTGTCGGCCGCTCCCTGCCGGGCACACGGGGTCGAGGGCTATATCGAGAACATCACCGGCGCCTGTGTGTACGCCGGGTATGACGACGGCGAGCCGATGGCCTACGCCGCCGTGGAGGTCAGACCGGAAGGAGCCAAACTGGCCTTCCAGACCGGGCGCACCGACCGCAACGGCTGCTTCATGTTCCGGCCCGACGGCCCCGGCCGCTGGCAGGTGGTCGTCAACGACGGCATGGGGCACCGCCTGGCCCTCGACTATGAGGCTGCAGCCGACCCGACCACGGCTGAACCTCACGCAACACCCCGCGCCCGCGACGGCGGCCTGACCAGAGCGGTCAAGATCATCACCGGAATGGCCGTGATCTTCGGCATCTGCGGCTTTTTCTATGGCTGGCAGGCACGGCGCGAACCGGTATGAATTGATGAAACCATAACCAGTACCGGCATACGACAAAACGCTACCCCGCCACCGGAGAAGCGGTACCCCCTGAATGAACGGATAATTCAGCACCTGACGAAAAGGAAAAACGCCAATGAATTAGGGAAACACAGCCATCAGCATTCCCATCAGCACACGCATGTCAATGAGCATATCCATGAGCATGAGCATATGCATGAAGATGTGACCCACGCGCACGAACACACACATGAGCACGCCCACGAACACGGGCATCTTCGCACCCGCGAACATACCACGACGGCGCGGCGCCTGATCATGGTCATGCCGGGGGACATGGCCATCATGACCACGACCACCCCGATCACAAAAACGAAGAACGTACGCATGACCATTGACCGGACTGTGACAACCGCCAAAATAC
>JAFGAM010000020.1 GCA_016933675.1 Candidatus Anaeroferrophillacea bacterium | reverse complement strand
TGGATGAGGCGGAGGTGGCCGCCGGCACCGTTGTCGCCGGCGGCCTGTCCCCCGGTACCTACGTGGTTCTGCGGGTGGCGGACACCGGCAGCGGTATCGCGCCGGAGATCATGGAACGCATCTTCGATCCCTATTTTACCACCCGGGAGCTTGAAAACGGCTCCGGACTCGGTCTGGCGGTGGTCTACGGTATCGTGCAGGGCCACGAAGGCGGTATCGACGTAACCTCCGAGCCCGGTGCCGGAACCATCTTTTCCATCTATCTGCCGCGGCGCGAAACGGCGGTTGCCGCCGGCCGGGTGAAGGCCGATGCCGCCTCCCTGCCGCGGGGCACGGAGCACATCATGCTGGTGGACGACGAGGAGGATATCGTCGCCGTGGGTACCCGGATGCTGGAGCATCTCGGTTACCGGGTCAGCGGCTACCAGTCCCCGGTCGACGCCCTGGAAGCCTTCGGCCGGGACCCGGAGACGGTCGACCTGCTCATCACCGACCTGACCATGCCGGGCATGACCGGGGACGGTCTGGTGGAGCGGTGTTCCCGCTTCCGTCCCGAGCTGCCGGCGATCATCTGCACCGGCTTCGACGGCGGCGCCCGGGAATGCCGCGGCCGGGTGGCGGCAGTGATCCGCAAACCGCTGTCGATCTCCCGGCTCGCGGTCGCCGTGCGCCGGGTGCTGGACGGGGACGCCGATGCCTGCGGGTAAGGGCAATGGCACCGGCACGGTCGTGTTCGCGCCGGCTGCGGGTGCCGGGAGCGTGGTGGCGGTTCCCGGCGGCATTGTCGATCGCGCCGCCGGGCTGCGGGCCGATGCCGAGCGGCTCCGCCGCCGCCTGGCGGAGCCGTGCTCCCGGGTGGTGCCGGTGTGGAACGGCCGCTGTCTGTTCCGGGCGGCGGATGACCACTGGGCGGTGTTCCTTGCCGGCGGCGAGGCCGGTTCCGTCGGTATGGGTGCGGGCACGGCGCCGGTGATCTTCCTCGGTATCGACGGCGCCGGGCGGGCATGGTTTGCCGGTGCCCTGGGGGATGCGCCGGAAGGCGGTCCGCCGCTGGCCGGCCGCGGCGTCTTCGGTTCGCTGCGCCGGCGGCTGGCGTTGCTGACCCCTGCCGATGCAGGTATCCTGAGCTACGCCGCGGCGATGGTACACTGGCATGAACACTGCCGCTTCTGCGGTCGCTGCGGTTCCCCGACGGTGAGTGAGGACGGGGGGCACCAGCGCCGCTGCACCGGGCGGGAATGCGGGTTGGAGCATTTTCCCCGCACCGATCCGGCGGTGATCGTCCGGGTGGAACGCGACGGTCACTGCCTGCTGGCGCGCCAGTCCGCGTGGTCGCCGGGGCTTTATTCGGTGCTGGCCGGGTTCGTCGAGCCCGGCGAGGCGCTGGAGCAGGCGGTGGTGCGGGAGGTGCGCGAGGAGGCCGGGATCGGGGTGGACCAGGTTGTCTATGCCGGTTCCCAGCCGTGGCCTTTTCCCCGGTCGCTGATGGTCGGTTTCACCGCCCGGACGGCGGATTCCGCGGTGGCCTGTGCCGACGGCGAACTGGAGGACGTCCGCTGGTTCACCCGCGACGAGGTCGCCGCCGGGCTGGCGGCGGGCAGCCTGCGGCTGCCCGCTCCCGGGACCATGTCCCATCACCTCATCGCCGGTTGGTATGACCGCCGCGGTGAACCTTCCCTGGCCCGGATCATCGCCGGGCGGCGGGAAGCGCGATGAGCCCGGTCGTCAGCACCATCGCGCCGATTTTCGCGGTCATTGCCCTGGGCAGCTTTGCCCGCCGGCGCGGGTTCATGCCGCCTGAATTCGTCCGTGCCGGCAACCGCCTGGTTTTCTATATCGCCATTCCGGCGATGATCTTCCGTGCCATCGCCCGCAGCCGCCTTGGCGAACAGTTCAACCCCGCGGTCATCGGCAGCTGCCTGCTGGCGGTGGTGGCGGTGGCGCTGCTCGCCTGGTTCCTGGTGCGGCCGGCACGGCTGCCGGCCGGGCTGTTCGGTACCTTCGTCCAGAGTTCCTTCCACGGCAACCTGGGTTACATCGGTCTTGCGGTATCCTTCTATTACCTCGGGGAAGCGGGGTTCGTGCAGGCGAGCATCATCGCCGGTTTCATCATGATCCTGCAGAATCTGCTCGGGGTGGTGGTGCTGACTGCCGCCGGCCGCAGGCGCGGCGACGGGCGGCCGGGGGTGGCGCCGATGGTCTGGAAGGTGGCGGGCAACCCGGTGATCCTCGCCGCCGCCACCGGCATCGCCTGGGCCGCCGCCGGACTGCCGCTGCCCGAGGTACTGCGGCGCAGCCTCGATATCATCAGCGGTCTGGCGCTGCCCATGGCGCTGCTCATCATCGGTGCATCGCTGAGTTTTTCGCTGCTTTCCGGCCGCGCCGGGATGCTGCTGGTGAACTGCGTCGCCAAGCTGCTGGTGCTGCCTGCCGTCGGCCTGGGGATCTTCCGTCTGTGGGGGCTGGAGTCCGCCGTTTTCCTGCCGGGGTTGATCCTCCTCGCGGCGCCGACGGCGACCCTGACCTACATCATGGCCAACGAGATGGGCGGCGACGCCGACTACGCCGTGGCCGTGGTTTCCGCCACCACCATGGCCTCGGCGCTGACCATCACCGCCTGGCTCACCCTGGCGGGGTAATGCGCGGGGCGATGACGGCGGTGATCCCCGGGTGCCGCTGGTCAACCCGGATTAGCCCTGATATATTCAGGCGGTGGCCCTGGTGGCTGCCGGCGGTCAACGGCGATGGCCCGGTCGCGGGCGGAAAAATTCGCACGCGCGGCCCGACGTCCGCTGCACCACCGCGGACGGCAGCGCGGCACTTTTGAATCCCAGTGCCCGGCAGCCGTGGGGATGCCGGGGATCCCAGGTGACGTAGTAATGGCGGCAACGGCCGCAGACCGGCGGGTTGTCGGCCGGGGACGGCGGGGCGGTGCTTTTCATCGGGTCGGTATATCCGTCGGCGGGCTGTCCGGTTGCCGGATGAATCGATTGATTATCCCGCGATTATCCTGTGCTTCATCATACGACAGCGGCGGCGATCCGGCAAGCCCGACCACGGCGGGGAAATAAAAAAACCGCCACATCGGCAGCGCGGCCTGAAAATTCCGTGACCTGCGGCCATGGAGGTTCCCGTGTCCCTTCCCCGTTTTCCGCAATTCACTCCCATGACCCTGGAACTGGCGCCGGCGGCCGGCGAACTGCTGGCTTTGGTGCGGCCGCGAATTTCCGAATACACCGCCACCAACCTTTTCCTTTTCCGCGACCTGCACGACTACCGGGTGTGCCGCCGGGACGACTTTCTCTTCGTTACCGGCCGGGGCTACGGCGGCGAACACTATGCCTTTCCGCCGCTGGGGGCCGGCGACGGCCGGGCGGCGGTGGCGGATTTCGCGGTCTGGCTGGCGGACGTCGGCCTGCCGGTGCGCTTCTTCCCGGTGGCCGCCGGCCTGCGGGACTGGTTCCCGGCGGATCGTTGGAGTGCGGCGGACGACCGGGACCAGGCGGACTATGTCTACCTCCGGGAGGAGCTGGCGACCCTTCCGGGGAAACGTTTCCACAAGCGCCGCAACCGGCTCGCCAAGTTGCTGCGGGAGGAGGTGTGGGACTACACCTATGCGCCGTTGGGCGACGAACACCACGAACAGTGCCGCGAACTGGCCGCCGGCTGGTGCGATATCCGCTGTTCGCTGGAGCGGCCGTCGACCTTTCAGGAAACCCGCGCCGCCGACGAGGCGCTGGTTTACCGGCACCGCCTCGGGCTGGCCGGCGGGGTCATCGTGAGTGACGGCCGGGTCCGGGCCTTCTGCCTCGGTGAGCCGCTGGACGAGGAGACCTTCGTGGTCCATTTCGAGAAGACCGAGCCCGGTCGGGACGGCCTGGCACCGCTCATCAACCGGGATTTCTGCGCCGCGCTGCCGGCCGTGTACCGTTATGTCAACCGCGAGCAGGATCTCGGCGATCCCGGCCTCCGGCAGGCGAAGACGGGCTACAACCCCTGCCGGCTGGACGGGAAGTTCCGTTGCGAATCGCTGACCGCGGCGGTATCCTGAGGCGCGTGCCCGTCGGCCGCCAAACGGCGGAAGAGGCGAAAACCTACCGCCCGGCGGCAGGGAATCGCCGGAATTCCGCGGTTCCAGCCCGGTAAGCGTGCCGTCTTCCAGCTGCCGGTGCCCGATCCGCAATGCTGCTGACGTTCACGTGCTGTTCCATAGCGAAAACGCCTACCCACCCCCCCCACAGATTTTTCAAGGACTGGGAGTCACCATTACATTGACCCGGTGGGCGGTCGCGGATGTTGTCGCGGTCGAAACCCCGTGATGTCCGGCATGGGGTTGCCGCGTGACTTCCATCTCCGCGGGGGTGGGGGGATTCGATCCACTTTTTGGCAAAAAAGTTCCCCGGTTTACTGCCGGATGGCGGTACATATTTTGCAGGCCCGCAGCGGGAATGCCGGCGTCGGGTCGCGGCCTGGTTTCCCGTCGGCGGGCTTGACTTTGCCTTGCCGTTGATAGTAGACCGGTGAAAACCGTTGCTGGAGGAGGACGCCATGAAACTGCAACAGATTTCCATTTTTCTCGAAAACGCCCCCGGCCGGCTCTACGAGGCGACGCAGGCGCTGGGGGATGCGGGCATCAACCTGCGCGCCCTTACCCTGGCTGAGGCCAGCGACTACGGGGTGCTGCGGCTGCTGGTCTCCGATGTCGCCACCGCGCGGCGGATCATGATGGAGAAGCAGTTCCCCGCCCGCATCGACGAGGTGGTGGCGGTGGAAATCGACGACCGCGCCGGCAGCCTCGCCCGTGTTCTCAAGCCGCTCATCGACGCCAATATCAACGTCCGTTACATGTACGCCTTTACCGGTTTCACTTCCGGCCGGGCGGTGATGATCTTCTCGTTCAGCGATCCCGACCGGGCCATCGACCTGCTGCGGGCCAGCGGTATCGAGATGCTGGATGCCGCCGCTTTCGGCATGCGCGAGAGCGCCGGCTGAGTATCCGCGGATTATGGCACCGTAACGGAGGTCGGCGTGCCGTAGCCGTTATGACGGCACCGGAACGGTGCCGGATTCGCGGCACCCTTTTGGAACGAACCCCTGGAATCCGGATGGCGCGCAGGCACGGTCATCGGGAAGAAGGAGCTGATCATGACAACGGCAGAGGTTCCCTTTCGTAAGTTCGCGGTGGTCGGCGCCGGGCCGGTAGGCTGTATTGTCGCCGCTTTCCTGGCGCGGGGCGGCCACGACGTGACCTTGTGCGACATTGTTTCGGAACTCGTGCAGCCGGCGGTGGATCCCGGCATTACCATCGACGGCGCCGAGGAACTCACTGCGAAGGTGTCCCGCGGCATCACCCGGATCGACGAACTCGCCGACGATCCTCCCGAGGTGATCATCATCACCGTCAAGGCCACCGTCCTGCCGCTCATCGCTTCGGCGATCCAGGGCTTTTACCGCGAGGGGATGTACGTCGTCAGCTGGCAGAATGGCATCGATACCGAGCTGGTGCTGGCCGAAAACCTCGGCCGCCAGGCGGTGCTGCGGGCGGTGGTCAACTACGGCTGCGGGCTGGCGGCGCCGGGACGGGTGCACATGGCCTTTCACCATCCGCCGCATTTCCTGCAGGAGCTGGACCCGGTTTCGCGGCCGGCGGCTGAAGCCATCGCCCGGGCGCTCACCGAAAGCGGCCTGGCCACCGAGCGTACCGACCGCATCGTCAACATGGTCTGGCGCAAGTCGATTATGAATGCCTGCATGAACCCGGTTTGCGCCGTTACCGGCATGACCATGGCCCAGGTGATGCGCGACCCGATCATCTTCCAGATCGTCGATCTGCTCATCAAGGAAGGGATTGCCGTGGCCCGGGCCAATGAAATCGAGCTGGGCTGGGATTACTATCCCTACTGCATCAACTACCTCAAGAGCGCCGGTGATCACAAGCCCTCCATGCTCATGGATATCGAGAACCGGCGGCGCACCGAGGTCGACTTCATCAACGGCAAGCTGGTGGCCTACGGTGACCAGGCGGCGGTCGACACCCCCTACAACCGCATGATCCGGGCACTGGTGAAATCCCTGGAACCGAAGTGACGGATCACGGCCTGCGGCGCCGGGTGGATACCGCGGGGAAATCGGGCGGCGGCCGGCGGGCTGCCGCCTTTTTGTTTTCTCCACCGGCGGGTCGGCGCCCGTTTTTTCCTGACCCCGGCGGTTTTCACCGCGGACGTTTGCATTATCCGGCCCGGTCGATTATCCTTACCGACGGCTTCGTAACCACTCCACCTGCCTGCCGGTGTTGCCGGCTGAGTCATTCGCTGTCAGGTGACGCGGCGCCGCCATTTCCGAGCCTTTGCGCGCCGTGAATCCGGAGCCGTTGTGGTGTTGTCTCCCGCTGCCGTATTTTTCGGCCGCGGTTACGGTCTCATCTTTGTTGCCGGAAGCGCCGGTTCATGCTGTATCTGACCGCTGACCATGCCGTTTTCGCGGTCGCGGCGGCAAACCCGGCCCGGCGAAGAAGGAAGCGGAGGAAAATGACGGAAAACGGAAATTCGGCGGCCGGCAATTTTGCCCTGCTGCAGCAGGCGAACCTGTCGGTGGAGATCCTCGACGCCCTTACCGAGGGGCTGTACATTACCGACCGGGAGCGACGCATCGTTTTCTGGAATCGGGCGGCGGCGCGGATCACCGGCTGGCAGGCGGAGCAGATCGTCGGCCGCAGCTGTTACGACGATGTGCTCTGCCATGTGGATAAGGACGACCGGCCGTTGTGCGGCAAAGAGCATTGCCCGTTGCACCGGGCGATGGAGACCGCGCAGCGCTCTACCCTGCCGATTATCGTCTTCGCGGTGAAAGCCGACGGCGGCCGGATTCCGCTGCAGGTGTCCGTCGCCCCCATCCGGGATGCGGCCGGCCGGGTGGTCGGCGGCGTCGAGACCTTCCGCGACATGAGCGGCGTCATGCGCGATCTGCTGCGGGCCAAGGAGATCCAGAAGCTGACCCACGGCCGACTGGTGGACGACGATCCCCGCATCGGTATTGCCTGGCGCACCGTGCCGGTGGATATCATCGGCGGTGACTATCACCGCCTGGAGCGGCTCGATGCCGACCGCTACGCCTTCATGGTCGCCGATGTCATGGGCCACGGTGTCGCCGCGGCGCTCTATACCATGCACCTGCACGCCCTGTGGGAGGAGATGCGTCAGCACCTGGGGGAACCGGCGGTGTTTCTCGGCGCGCTGAACCGGCGGCTCTGCACTCTCCTCGAGGGAGACGAATCCTATGCCGCCGCGGTCCACGGGGTGCTGGATCTGCGTCAGGGCACCCTGACCCTTGCCGGCGCCGGCGGGCCGGCGGTGATGTCCTTTCCCGACGCCGCCGCACCCGCGGTGCGAGAGGTCACCGGCATGCCGCTGGGCATGATCGTTGCCGCTGGTTACGAATCGCGACGCTGGCCCCTCCATCCGCGGGACAACCTGCTGCTGGTGACCGACGGGGCTCTGGAGGTGCGCAACCGGGATGGCGACATGCTGGGTATCGACGGGCTCATGGGCCTGGTCGGGGAGCGCGGTTTCCCCCGCAGCGAGGACAGCCTCCGGCAACTGGAAACCGACATGCTGCGCTGGTCGCGGCACATCCGTTTTCCCGATGACCTGACGATGCTGGCCATCTCCTGCCGGCTCGATGCCGGCCGCTGAGGGTGAAACAAATGCGGTGACGGAACAATCCGGGGCCGTGAGATGATTGCCCCGGGTGGTGCCGGGGCGACCGGGAAGGCCGCCCCGGCGGTTGGAATCTGTCACCGTTCCGGCGGCGGGGCCGCCGCCGGCTGCTGGCCGCCGCAGTCGCGGGCGAACTTCTCTTCCTGGGCGTGGTAGACGTCCCTGTTCTCCGGCCCGCCGGCAAGGATCTGCCGTTCGATTTCCAGCGCGGTGCAGGGGAATCCGCGCCGCCAGTAGGCCTCGGCCAGGGTGTCGAGGATGTGCGCCGCGGGTTTCAGCGCCGCCGCCTCCCGGGCCAGGGCGAAGCCCCGTTCCCCGTCCCTGATTTCCGGTTTATCCGCGGTCAGCAGCAGCCAGGCGAGGTTGTTCAGGAGTTCCGGGTCGCGGAACCCGGTCCCCAGTGCCCGCTCGAAGTACGTCCGTCCTTCCGCCTGATTCCCTTCCTCGTATGCCAGTGACCCGGCGGCGAACAGTGCCGTGCCGTCATCGGGGTGCTTCGCCAGGTGGCGCTCGATGGCGGTGAGCAGGTAGCGGTTGTCCAGCGACTGGCGGATGCCCGCGGCATGGAGCCGGTAGCCAAAAATTCCGAGGATTACCACCGCGGCGGCGAAGATCCCGAGCATGGTTTTCAGCCGCCGGTGATAGTTGCTGACGGCCTCCGGGTGCCGGCGGCAGTGCTCGAGGAACGCCAGCCGTTCGGGCAGGGTGTAGTGGTGCCAGTTGCTCCGCGAGCCGTCGTCTCCCGTCAGCCATGCCAGCTTGGCAAAGGCCCCGGCCAGCGGGGCGGCGGTGCCCAGGGCGGCGAAGACGTGGAGGTCCGCCTGGCGCTCGAAGTGGCGCAGGAAGAAGCCGAAGATGTAGCGGAAATAGACCAGATAGATCACCAGCAGCGGGATCATGGTGAGCAGCGAGAGAACCGAGGTCTGCTGGCCGCCGGCGGCGTGCAGCAGCCGGTGGATCGGCGCGGCGGTAAGCAGCCAGCCGATGAAAAGGTCGAGGAAGGCGTAATTGAGCAGGAAGAGCGAGAGGAAGAAGAGCATGTAGATGAGCAGGTGGCGGTGGCGCACGTGGCCGATTTCGTGGGCCATTACCGCCTCAACCTCGTCGGGGGTCAGCAGTTCCAGCAGCTCCGGAGTGACCAGCAGGTAGCGTGCCCAGGCCAGGGGGCCCATCACCGCGGCGGTGGCCATGCGGCCGTCGGTGCCCGGCCAGAGCATGATTTTCCGATAGCCGATACCTTCCCGACGGCACAAATCGGCGATGCGCCGTCGTATCGGACCCTCGGGAAGCGGTCGGCAGCCCCAGAGCCGGATGGTCAGGGGCGGGGCCGAGAGCGCCAGCAGCAGCATGAAGCAGCCGAACAGGGCGATGTTCCACCATGGTGCGGCCAGCAGCCGGGGCATCAGCGCCGGGAAGACGGCCTCCAGCAGGTCGGTGAGCAGCAGCAGTACCAGCCAGGGCGCGATGATGCCCCCGGCGAACAGTGCCTTGCGCCGGCAGTATTCCCACGGGCTCGCGGGGAGGGCGAAGCGCCCTGCCGACGCCCGGTGTCCGGCGTTCCAGATGATGACCTGATAGAGCAGGAAAAGCAGGAACGCCGCCAGCGTGGCCAGCCCGTTGCTTGCCGTCAGCAGCGGCACCGTGCCCAGGAGGGCCTTCAGGTTGAGGACGTAGACCGCGAGGGTGAAGAGCGCCACGGCGGCGGCGGTCAGCAGGGTCTGCTCCCGGTCGAGGGCGGCGGCCAGGGCCTGGTCCGGCAACCGTCTCCGGGTCGGGAGCACGAACCGCAGGCGCGCCGCCAGGTAGTACAGCGGGTAAGATGCCGCCAGCAGGACGGCTGCCAGCCCCGGGGGCAGCAGCGGCTGTTCCGGCGGCAGGTGCGTGGTGTAGACGAGGATGACCACCAGGTAGACGATGAGGTTCTGGTACATGGGCCTTTCCCGGACGGGAAACCCGTCGGCGCGGGTATTGCCGATGGTATTCCGGTCAGGTATCAGACGGTTTTTCTTCCGGCTTCCGGTTCCCGGCTCCCGGAATCTTGACTTCCGGAATCTTGACTTCCGACTTCCGGATTCCGACTCCCGGCGCCGGAATCCCGGCGCCCGAGCGCGGCTGGATTCGTCCTGCCGATATCGCCACCGGCGGGGGAGCGGCCGGTGGCGATGTCGCGGTAGGTGGCCCGCAGCCAGCCGATGGCGGTGATGTCGGCGGCGATGCCGCCGGCGATCATCGCCACCGCGATGGACAGGTAACTGAACTCCAGGATGTAGACGAATGCATAGGCCAGCGGGATGGCGACGATGAATACCCGGACGAAGTTGATCGCGATCCCCGGCAGGCCGAAGCCCATGCCCTGCAGGGCGCGGTTGGCGGTGATGTTTATTGCCATCAGCGGGAAGGTGAAAACCTCGACGCGCAGGTAGGCGGCGGCGATATCCAGAAGTTCCCGGTTGTCGGTGAACGTGCGGAGGAAAAACCGCGGCCGGGCGAAGAAGATGATGCCGACGGCGGCCGCGTAGGCGAGGTTGATCTTCATGGCGAAATGGATGATGCGGCGCATGAGGGTGAACTCGCTGGCGCCGTGGAACATCCCGGTGAGGGTCAACAGGGCGATGGCCAGCGCCACCAGGGGCATGACCACGGCGCTCTCGAGCCGCGATGACATGCCGAAGGCGGCGACGTGAGCGGCGCTGTAGTGGGCCATAAAGCGGTTGAGAAACATGATGTAGAACGCCATCAGGAGCATCGTGAGGCTTGCCGGGCCGCCGACGGTGAGGAGTTCACGCACGGTTTTGCCGTGCCAGCGGAAGCTTCCCGGGTGCAGCCGCAGCAGCGAGCGTCGGTGCAGGAAGAGGGCGAAAAGTACCAGGCCGGCGCCCTGTGAGATGACCGTCGCCAGGGCCGCTCCCGGAACGCCGAGATCGAAGGTGAAGATGAACAGCGGGTCGAGGGCGATATTGAGCAGCAGGCCGGCGATCTGCACCTGCATCGGCGTGACCGTGTCCCCCTGGCCCGAAAAGATGCTGTGCAGGGCGTAGGCGGGGAACATGAAGAAGTTGCCGGCAAGAATGATGTTCATGTAGGCGCTGCCGAGCTCGAGGATGCGCCCCTCGGCGCCCAGCAGGAGAAACAGCGGCCGGGCGGCGCCGATACCGGCGGCAAAAAGTACCGTGGCGGTGCCGAGGGCGATGACGACGCCGTGCAGGGCGCTGTTCTCCGCCGCCTGATGACGGCCGGCGCCGAGCTGCCGGGCGATGAGTGAATTGAGCCCCACCCCCATGCCGGTGTTGATCGAGACGAGGATGAAGAACAGCGGGAAGGAGAAGGTCAGGGCCGCCAGCGCGGCGGTGCCGAGACGGCCGACGTAGGCGGTATCCACCATGTTGTAGGTGGTCTGCACCGCCATTGCGGTGACCGTCGGCAGGGCGAGCTGGAAGAGCGCCCGCCGTGGGCGGGCGATGAATGCCGTCAGGCGCTGGTTGAGCATGGGCCTCGGAAGCGAAAAGGGTTCAGGCGCCGGCGGCCGGAGCGACGGTGTCGAGGGGAACGACCACCGGCATCCCGGCGACTTCGTCGATGACCACCTCCAGGTGGAACACCTCCCGGACCGCCGCCGGGGTGATGATCGACCGGTCACCATAGGCATGTACGGCGCCGTTTTTCAAGAGGATAAACCGGTCGCCCCAGCGCAGGGCGCTGTTGAGGTCGTGGGTCACCATGACGGAAACGATCTCCAGTTCGAGGGTGGCCCGGTGGATCAGGCGGATGACCTCGAGTTGGTTAACCACGTCGAGATGGTTCAGGGGCTCGTCCAGCAGCAGCACCCGGGGTTCCTGGGCCAGTGCCCGGGCGATGGCGACCTTCTGCAGCTCACCGCCGCTGAGGGTGTCGGTATGGCGCAGGGCCAGGTGTTCGAGATGGATGGTGCGCATGACCCGGCGGACGATCTCGTGGTCGGTGGCGCACAGGTCCCAGCCGATGTGGGCCCGGCGGCCGAGCATCACCGCGTCGTAGACCGTGGTGCGGATGCCCCTGGTCTGCTGCGGCATGTAGCCCATGCGCCGGGCGAGCTCGCGGCGGCCGCAACGGGCGATGTCGGTGCCGTCCACCAGCACGGTGCCGGCGGCCGGGCGCAGGATGCGGTTGATGGTCTTCAGCAGGGTCGACTTGCCCGAGCCGTTGACGCCGAGAACGCAGGTGAGCGCCGCCGGCGGCAGGGAGAAGGCGATGTCGGTAAGCACCTGGTGGCGGCCGTAGGCGTAGGCGAGACCGCGGACATCGAGGCTCATCGGCTTCCCCCCGGGCGACTGATGAGCAGATAGAGGAACATCGGCACCCCGGCGAATGAGGTGAGGATGCCCACCGGCAGGATCACCGGCGCCAGCAGCAGGCGGGCGAGGATGTCGGCACCCACCAGCAGCGCGCCGCCGGCGAGGGCGGCGCCGGGCAGCAGATAGCGGTAATCCTGGCCCACCAGCAGCCGCATGAGATGGGGGGCGAGGAGGCCGACGAAGCCGATGATGCCGAGGAAGGCAATGGTTACGGCGCACACCAGGGAGGCGGCGACGAGGCTGAGAAACCGCAGCCGGCCGGCCGCGACGCCGAGGCTTCTGGCGGTGTCGTCGCCCCACAGCAGGGCGTTGTAGTCCCAGCGGTGGAGGTGGAAGAACAGGAACGCGGTGCCGGTGACCGCGGCCATCAGGGCGATGTCGGGCCAGCGGGCCTTGCCGAGGTCGCCGAAGGTCCAGAACACCGATGCGGCCACCTGGGTGTCGCTGGCGAAATATTGCAGCAGCATGGTGGCGGCACCGAAGAATGCGCTCAGGGCGACGCCGGCGAGGACCAGTGATTCGGGATTCAGTCCCCGGACGGCGCCCAGCAGGACGAGAACGACAACCGTCACCACGGCGCCGAGGAAGGCGGTGCCCACCACCAGTGACGGCGACAGCAGTACCGCCGGCCCCGCATCGGCGGATTGCAGACTGCCGGCGCCCAGGACGATGATGGCGAAGGCGGCGCCGCAGGCCGCCCCCTGGGAGACCCCGAGGGTGAAAGGGGAGGCCAGGGGGTTGCGCAGTACCGTCTGCATCACCGCCCCGGCGAGGCCGAGCCCGGCGCCCGCCAGCAGGCCGGCGCAGGTGCGCGGCAGGCGGATGTGGTGCAGTACATGGGCTGCGGTGGTATCGCCGCCGCGCTGCAGCAGGGCGTCGACGAGGGCGGAAAACGGCAACGGGAAACTGCCGCAGTGCAGGGAAAGGACGAAAACACCCCCGGCGCCGACCAGCGTCAGCAGGATCAGGGCGAGATTGCGACGCCGGTGTTCACGGTAGCGGATCTCGAGGTCCGCGGGTCGCGGTGGAGTGCAGGACATTTCGTCAGCCCCTTTCCCGATCCGCCGCCGGTACCGCCGGCACCAGGGGTACCGGGGTGTATGCCGGCGGCTGTTCGGGTATGCCGATGCCGAGGAAGAGGTGGTAGATCGCCTCCCGGCAGCGGGAAAAATCGATGTCGGCGAAGCGCTCCGGGTAGAGGATGGTGCCGATGTACCAGGCGTTGAGCAGCGCGACCTCGACGTTGGTGTTGTAGGAGTTGTGCGGCATCAGGGCGTAGGTGCGCTGCTGTCGTACCGCCGCGAGGGCGGCGTAGAAGGCGGGGTTGCGGGCCGCGTCGCGGGTGATGTTCGGCAGGCCGAAGAGATCGAGGAAGATGACCCCGGGGTTCCATAGCAGCAACTGCTCCGGGTTGATGAACCGGTGCCCCGTCTCTTCCGCCCGGTCGGCGACATTGGCGGCGTTCGCCAGCCGGCCCGGCAGGTAGCCGGCCTCGGTACTGGTTATCCCCTGGCTGCCGCGGTAGCCGATGCCGGCGAAATAGACCGTCGGTCGTCGTTTAAGGGGGATGTCGACGGTGCGGTGGCGGATGTCGTCCATCTGCCGGCGGATGCCGGCGGTAAGTTCGGCCGCCCGTTCCCGGCGGTCGAGGATGGTTCCCAGAAGTTCGAGTGAGGAGAATACCGCTTCGCGCAGGACGCCCAGGTCGCCGTAGGAGAGGACGACCACCGGTACCCCGCTCTGGGCCTGCAGCAGGTCGGCCGCCGGGGCGTCGATGCCCACGGCGACCACCAGCGCGGCGCCGCAGGTGGCCACCATCTCGGGGTTCGGCAGCCGGCCGGCGCCGCCGGCGCCGATTACCGGCAGTTTGGCGAAGCCGGGGGGGAAGGCGTGGACATACGGGCGGAAGCCGCTCTGCCGCGGGTCAAGGTCCCGTTCCAGCCGTTCGATGCCGGCCACGCGGTCGGCGGCGCCGAGATACATCACCAGCCGCAGGGCGCCCGGACCAACGGCGACAAGACGGTGGATTCGCGCCGGCAGGGATACCTGCCGGCCGCTGAGGTCGGTGATGGTGCGCTCCCCGGCGGCGGCGGGCGCCGCCAGTGCCAGAAGCAGCAACATATGGCAAACCATTCGTTTCATGGGGTCAGACAGCAATAAAAAAACCACGAGATTGCCGCGGTGTACTCGGGCGAACCTTCGTGGCTCCGGTGTCTATCGCCGGGTTCCGGTTTTCGGCCGGCATGGTTCAGGGCGCTTGCGGCAGGAGCCGCCGGCAGCCCGGACATCAATCAGGCCGTTGTCGTATCGGTAATCCTCCCGCGGAGTGTCCGGGGTGCGCTTCGCTGCGTCACATTCGACCCGTGGGGAGAACCCGGGATACAAACCACACTTCGTCACATCTGTCAAGTGCGCCGGCGGTCTTCCCCGGTTAAGTTTTGACCACCCTATTGCAAAAATTACCTGAAAATGCGATTGATACCCTATCCCGGTGAGGCATCGGCCGGTGTTCCCGCTACCGTTTTCTTTCCCTCGGCGGTGCCGGTGGCGGGGATTAAAACGGTTTTTATTTTTCGGTGCCGCGGGCGATGGCGGTTGACTGCGGCGGCGCGATTGGCATTGACGCTGGCACATCTATTGCAGGTAACGATTACGGCCGTGAGCCACGCTCATGCCCATGGTGGGCCATGGTGCCGGGGGGGGCACTCGATGAGCTGGATCCGGCACCAGACTTTGGTCGCGAAGCGAAAGGAGTTGCGGATGGGGACGTGGTCGACGGCGATACAGATCTTCATGGTCGGATTCGGCAGTGTCTTTGCCCTGCTGGGGCTGTTGGTGGTCTCCCTTGCCGGGGTGAGCCGGATACTGGCGCGGTTGAACCGCCCGGCGGCAAAACAGGGTTGAGGGGGGAGGCCCGATGTGGGCGTGGGGGCCACCGACGAAACCGGAGCCGCCGGCGGTGCCCGCGGGACTGCCGGGGTAGGGAGTTGCTAAACATTTTTCTCAGTGAGGTACGGGATGGACTCTTTGGTTCATAAAATGCTTTTTTCCATGGGGATCTACCACCTGACGGTGGGCCACATGCTCATGTGGCTGGTCTCCTTCACGCTTATCTACCTGGCGGTGCATCGCAAGTACGAACCGCTGCTGCTGCTGCCCATCGGTTTCGGCATCTTCGTCGTCAATCTGCCGCTGACCAACCTGATGGAAGGTCATCAGATCCTCGCGGTGTTCTACCACTACGGTCTGGAATGGGAGATGATTCCGCCGCTGATCTTCCTCGGTCTCGGGGCGATGACCGACTTCGGTCCCCTGATCGCCAATCCCAAGACCCTGCTGCTGGGTGCCGCGGCCCAGTTCGGGGTGTACATGGCCTTTTTCGGGGCGCTGCTGCTGGGCTTCACCGTCCCTGAGGCCTGTTCCATCGGCATTATCGGCGGCGCCGACGGCCCGACGACGATCTTCACCACCGTCGCTCTGGCACCCCACCTCCTCGGCGCCACGGCGGTGGCGGCCTATTCCTACATGGCCATGGTACCCATCATTCAGCCGCCCATCATGCGGCTGTGCACGACGAAGAAGGAGCGCCTCATCCGCATGAAGCAGCTCAAACCGGTGAGCAAGAAGGAGAAGATCATCTTTCCGCTGGTCACCTGTCTGCTCATCTGTCTGTTCGTGCCGGCGTCGGCGGCACTGATGGCGATGTTCATGCTCGGCAACCTGTTCCGCGAGTCCGGCGTGGTCGAGCGGCTGTCCGGCACCGCCCAGAACGAGCTGATGAACATCATCACCATCTTCCTCGGGCTCGCCGTCGGCGGTACCATGAGTGCCGAGAACTTTCTCCAGCCCAAGGCGCTGCTGGTTTTCGTCATGGGGCTCGTCGCCTTCTCCTTCAGTACCATCGGCGGGATCATGCTGGCCAAGCTCATGAACCTCTTCTCGAAACATAAAATCAATCCGCTCATCGGCGCCGCCGGGGTGTCGGCGGTGCCCATGTCCGCCAGGGTGGTGCAGACGGTCGGCGCCCAGGAGGACCCGCGCAACTTCCTGCTCATGCATGCCATGGGGCCCAACGTCGCCGGCGTCATCGGTACCGTGGTGGCCGCCGGCCTGTTTCTGACCATGGTGCAGTAGCGGTTCCGCCGGCCGCCGCCGCAAAGCCGGGCGGTGATGACCGGCAATCGGTCTTGCCGGTCCCGGCCGCCGGTGCGGCAGCCACATTCGCGGTGGGCAAAAATCTATTTTTTCGCCCCCGAACATCATGCTTGACGTTCGGGGGCGTTTTTGTTATTTATATTTTCATATTCCAACAACTATGCAACAACTATGCAGTGAATCGCGCAAATATGACGGAACCGCAAGCACCGGCTACATGGGTCGTAAAGGGAGGCACCGCCGGGGCGAGACGCGAATCGTCCCTCTCGATCCGCGGCGGTTCCCCGGCCGGCCCGCTGATGATGGCCCGGTATAAACCATCCCGGACACTACCGGGTCACCGGATGCTTTTGGCGAAATCATTCAGATTGTGGCGCGACGAGGAGGATGGGGTCGCTACGAGGAGGGTATGTTTGGCGTGAGGAAGATGGAGTGGTTACAAAGTCACATGTTTTTCTGGTATACACTATTGTATCTTAAAGATACAGATCGAGGTGCGGATTGATTTCATTAGGGGAACGCCGGGCCGAAAGTGCCGCCGCGGCGCCGGCCGTCAAGTCGGTCGGGAAAGTTACTGCGGCGCCGGCCGTCAAGCCGGTCAGTGAGGCTGCTGTGGCGCCGGTCGTGGAGATCGATGTATTTCAGCTCCATGCCAGCTTCTGCACCATTTTTTCCTCCGCCGTGCGGCTGAAGATCATGGACGCGCTGGGAGAGGAGGAGAAGACCGTGACCGAGCTGGCCGAGGCACTGGATGTTCCGGTGGCCAACATTTCCCAGCACCTGCGGGTGATGCGTGATCTGGCGGCGGTGACCAACCGGCGGGAGGGCCGCACCATGTATTATCGAATCGCGAACCCCAAATTCCTGTTCGGCATCCGGTCGGTCAGGGAAGGGTTGCTCGAAGAACTGCGCAAACGGGGAGGGATGTGACATGAAGCGAACATGGTTGCTGCCGGCATTGATCGCGGTCTTTGCGACCGTATCCGGCATGGCGGACCGGCCGCCGGCGGCCCGCGCCGCCGGTGATGACGGCGTCCTGGTGCGCCGGGCCACCGCCGACCACAAGAAATTCAACCAGTTGAAAGAACCGATGCAACGGGGGCCGGACGCCACCCGGGTCTGCCTTTCCTGCCATACCGAGGCCGCCGCCCAGGTGCAGGGATCGATTCACTGGACCTGGGGGAAGAAGCCGGAGGGCGAGGGGGCGATCGGCAAGGCCCACATCCTCAACAGCTTCTGAATCACCCCGCGCACGAACTGGTGCAGGTGCACCAGCTGCCACGCGGGCTACGGCTGGAAGGATGAATCCTTCGACTTTACCGCCGCGGAGAACGTCGACTGCCTGGTCTGTCACGACCGGTCGGGGGAATATCGCAAGTTTCCGACCGACTGCGGCCACCCGGCCTACGAGGAGAAAAAATTCGGCGGTGATATCTTTGCCCCGGTCGATCTCAACAAGGCGGCGCAGGCAGTTGGGCTGCCCACGCGCCGCAATTGCGGCGTCTGCCATTTCTACGGCGGCGGCGCCGACGGGGTGAAGCACGGTGATCTGGATTCATCGCTGCTGCGGCCGGACAAGAAACTGGATATCCACATGGCGGTGGACGGCGCCGACATGAGCTGCACCGCCTGTCATACCACCGTCAACCACCGCATCTCCGGGCGCTACTACACCGAGCCGGCGCCGGCTAAACGTGAACTGGCGTTGCCGAAGGACGACGGCAATCGGCTCGCCTGCGAGTCCTGCCACGGGACGCGGCCGCACCGCAAAACCGCCAAGCTCAACGACCATGCCGACACCGTGGCCTGCCAGACCTGTCACATTCCGCACTTCGCCCGCGGCGGGGTGCCCACCAAGATGTGGTGGGACTGGTCCACCGCCGGTCGCTTCGCCGCCGACGGCAAGATGATCGTCGAGAAGGACGAGCGCGGCATGGTTACCTACCATACCATGAAGGGCGGCATGGCCTGGGAGGAGCATGTCGCGCCGGTCTATGCCTGGTATGACGGCCGCATGAGCTACGTCGATCTTGCCGATACCATCGATCCCGCGACCGTGGTGGAACTCAACCGGCCGGGGGGGGCATACGGCGACGGCAGTGCGCGGATCTTTCCATTCAAATATTATACCGGCCGCCAGGTCTACGATGCCGGCGACAACCAACTGGTGATTCCGAAACTCTTCGGGCCCAAAGGCAGCGGCGCCTTCTGGGGAGGATACGACTGGCAGAGGGCGGTGGAGGTCGGCATGGCCGAGGCCGAGGAGAAATTCAGCGGCCGCATCGGTTTTGTCGACACCGCCATGTACTGGCCCATCACCCACATGGTGGCGCCGGCGCAGGATGCTCTTGACTGTGATGCCTGCCACGCGAAGGAAGGACGCCTGGCGCAGCTCACCGGTTTCTACCTGCCGGGGCGTGACCGCTCGCCGCTGGTGGACCGTATCGGCTGGCTGGTGGTGCTGGCCACCGTCATCGGGGTGCTGATCCATGGCGGCGGCCGCTGGTATGCCGCCCGCCGGCGGGGAAGGAGATAAAAACCATGAACGGCCACAAACTGAAGATGTACGCCCGCTTCGAGCGTTTCTGGCACTGGCTCCAGGCGCTGCTGATCATCGTTTTGCTGTACACCGGTTTCGTCCTCCACGGTACCCTGCCGCTGATGCCGTTCGGTGCCGCCCACGAGGTTCACCTGACCGCCGGCATCGCGTTGCTGGTACTTACCGCGTTTGCCGTCTTCTGGCATGCCACCACCGGCCAGTGGCGCCAGTATGTGCCTACCGCTGCCGGTTTTCCCCGGGTAGTGCGCCACTATCTGGTGGGCATCTTCCGCGGCGAGCCGCACCCTTTTCACAAGGTTCCGGAAGCCAAACTCAACCCGTTGCAGCGGCTCGCCTACCTGAGCCTCAAGGTGGCGCTGCTGCCCCTGGTACTGGTGACCGGCGCCCTGCTCTACGGTGCCCCCTGGCTTCAGGCCCGGGGCTTCGCCGTGCCCTTCGGCGGCACCGCCATCCTGCATACCGCGGCGGCCTTCGCCATGCTCGCTTTCCTCATCATCCATTCCTATCTGACCACCACCGGTGGCACTGTCTGGAGCTACACGAAGGCGATGATTACCGGCTGGGAGGAGGTGGATCACTGATTGATTGATGAAGCGGTTGCCGGTGATTTCAATATTGGTGTCGGGGTTGGAATCGGTACCGGTATCGTTCCTGATACATGGCGTTTACCGGGTGCAGCGTACAGTTACCTGATGATAAACCACTGCCGAAAACAGTGTTGTGGGGTACTGGCTCCTGATCCCTGAACATGCCCGGCGTGCGCAATGCACGCCTTTTTTTTGCGCCGCGGCGGGAGTGCCGTCATGATGCCAATGTCAATGGCCGCGTAGCAACTCCACTAAAAATATGCCGGAAAACACCGTTATGACACGGCCAGGCCGGATGCAAACGCCCGAAGTTGCCCGTGCGGGTGCACCGTGACCGCCGCGTACTGCCCGGTTTCGTATCCGTTCGGGGGCGTAAAGCCGTTGCAGTCGTCGGCATCTGTGCTATAATCATCAGCTCACGAAGATGTGGCATCCGGAGGCGATACGAATGAGCATCCACCCGCGGCGGTGATCGGTGCTTCGCTGCCTGCCGTGGGGGGATGAACATGGGGGCATTCACCCGTGAACGGAAACCCGCGGGAGCCCGCCCGCACCGGATTCGCCCGGATCGGTACAACCGGAATGACACCCTGAAACAGCAGACCCGATGGAGGCAATGGTGACGACGGACGAGCGACAGACCCTTGAACAGCGGTGTATCAATACCATCCGCATGCTGGCGGTGGACGGGGTGGAACGGGCGCAATCGGGGCACCCGGGGATGCCCATGGGCGCGGCGGCCATGGCATCGGTGTTGTGGCAGGATTTTCTGCGCCACCACCCGGCCAATCCCGCCTGGCTCGACCGCGACCGCTTCGTACTTTCCGCCGGGCATGGTTCGATGCTGCTCTATGCCCTGCTGCACCTCACCGGCTATGACGTCAGCCTCGACGACCTGAAGAACTTCCGTCAGTGGGGCAGCTGCACCCCGGGGCACCCGGAATACGGTCACACCCCCGGAGTGGAGACCACCACCGGTCCCCTGGGCCAGGGTTTCGCCACCGGCGTCGGCATGGCCATCGCCGCGGCCCACAAGGCGGCGCGGTTCAACCGTCCGGGTTATAACCTGGTGGATCATTACATCTACGCTATCGTCGGTGACGGCGACCTGATGGAGGGCGTCTCCCAGGAGGCCGCCTCGCTGGCCGGGACCCTGAAGCTCGGGCGGCTGATCTACCTCTACGACGACAACCACATCTCCATCGAAGGCAGTACCGACCTGGCCTTCACCGAGGACCGTGCGGCGCGTTTCCGTGCCTGCGGCTGGCAGGTGCTGGAGGTGTCCGACGGTAACGATACCGCCGCTGTCGCCGCCGCCATTGCCGTCGCCCGCAACGACGAGCGGCCCTCGCTCATTGCCCTGCGCACCCGTATCGGTTTCGGCAGTCCCCACAAGCAGGACTGTGCCAGTGCCCACGGCGAGCCCCTGGGGGCGGACGAGGTGCGGCTTACCCGCGAGTGCCTCGGCTGGCCGGCGGACCGGGATTTCGTCGTCCCCGACGACGTCGCGGCGCAGTTCCTCCGGGCGCGGGAGCGTGGTGCTGCCGCCGAGCGGGAATGGGACGACAAGCTTGCGGCATATCGTCGTGACCATCCCGACCTCGCCCGGGAGTGGGATGAGCTGCACGATCCCGATGCGGTTTCCCGGATTGCGGAGGAGCTGCCGGTGTTTCCACCGGATGAAAAAGGCATGGCCACCCGGGCGGCCTCGGGGAAGGTACTCAACGCCCTGGCGCCGCGGCTGGCGGGACTCATGGGCGGTTCTGCCGATCTCGCCCCCTCCAACAAGACCCTCATCGACGGCGAGGCTGATTTTTCCGCCGCCGACTACACCGGCCGCAACCTTCGTTTCGGCGTCCGCGAACACGCCATGGCCGCGGCCCTGAACGGCATGGCGCTGCACGGTGGCCTGATCCCCTACGGCGGTACCTTCCTCGTTTTTTCCGACTACATGAAGCCTGCCATCCGCCTGGCGGCGATGATGGGTCTGCGGGTGATCTACGTCTTCACCCACGACAGCATCGGTCTCGGTGAGGACGGTCCCACCCATCAGCCCGTCGAACACCTGGCGGCGCTCAGGGCGGTGCCCAACCTGCGGGTGTTCCGCCCGGCGGATGCCAACGAGACCGCCGCCGCCTGGAAGGCGGCGATGGAGCGCGCCGCGGGCCCCACCGCCATGGCGCTGACGCGCCAGAACGTGCCGACCATCGATATCAACCTCGAAGCCCTCCGCGCCGGGGTCGCCCGCGGCGGCTACGTGATTGCCGATGGCGATGGTGACGGTGATCCCGAGGTCATTCTTATCGGCACCGGTTCGGAAGTGGCCATCGTTCTCGAAGCCGCGCGGCTGCTGGCGGCCGATGGGGTGCGAACACGGGTGGTAAGCATGCCCTGCCGTGAGCTTTTCGCCGCCCAGGAGCGGGGATATCGGGACGCGGTGCTGCCCCCGGCGGTGACCTGCCGGGTGGCGGTGGAGGCCGGCGCAACCATGGGCTGGGAGCGTTTCACCGGCAGCGGCGGTGCGGTTGTCGGCATCGACCGGTTCGGTGCCTCGGCACCGTACCAGGAGCTGTACCGCCGTTTCGGGTTCACCCCTGCGGCGGTGGCCGAACGGGCGCGAGGACTGCTGCGCACGAACTGATGACGACTTCGGCACAACTCCATCTTTTTCGTTGCTCCGCCGCCTGATATGCCGTTGGTGAAGTCAGGATACGGAAGTCGGAATCCGGCCGCGGCCGGTTCGATGTATTCTCCCGTCTCCTGACTTCCATCTTCTGTCCGAGGTCGGGGTTCGCTGGGGGAATCGAGATCGAAAAAACCCGCAATTGCGTCTGGGAACGACACCGACACCGATTCCGATTCCGACGCTGATCCGGGAATGGCACCGTAACCGCGCATCATCTGCAACCCGCAATCCAGGGAGGTTGGCCCATGTCACGTATCCGCATCGGTGCACAGCACCTGAACCTCGGCGTTCTGCAGGAGAACATCGACCGCCGGCTGGGCGGCTGGGAGGCGGATGGGGTGCCCCGGCGGATATGGGTGCATGACGGCACCGTCTGGATTGCCGATCCCGTTGCCGCCGCCGCCAACTCCGACCTGGAAAACCGCCTCGGCTGGTTGACGGCTCCGGCAAAGCTCGAAAAAGCGGCCGCGGAATTCACCGCCTTTGCTGCCGAAGTGCGTGCTGCGGGCCTTGACCGGGTGCTGTTGCTGGGCATGGGCGGCAGCAGCCTGGCGCCGGAGGTGCTGATGCGGGTTTTCGGCTGCCGCGAACGCGGCCTGTCGCTGACCGTGCTGGACAGTACCCATCCCGCGGCGGTGCTCCGGGCGGCGGAAACCCATCCGCCGGAGCGCACCCTCTACGTCGTTGCCAGCAAGTCGGGGGGGACGACGGAAACCCTCTCCTTCATGGAATACTTTTACGGGCTGGCCGCGTCCCGACTGAAGGAGCCCGGATCCCGGTTCGTCGCCCTCACCGATCCCGGTTCGAAGCTGGAGAAAACCGCCCGCGAGCGGGGTTTTTTCCGGGTGTTTTCGACCCCGCCGGAGGTCGGCGGCCGCTATTCGGCGCTCACCCCGTTCGGCATGCTGCCGGCGGCGCTGCTGGGGATGGATCTTGCCGATTTCGCCGCCCGCGCGGTGGCCATGGCCGTCGCCTGCGGCGCGCCGCGGCCAGCGGCGGAGAACCCCGGTCTGGTACTTGGCGCCGCCCTGGGCGAGCTGGCCCTGGCGGGCCGCGACAAGCTCCTGCTGGTGACCGCGCCACGGCTCAGGCCCTTCGGTGCCTGGGTCGAGCAGCTCGTCGCCGAGAGCACCGGCAAACAGGGCCGCGGCATCCTGCCGGTGGTTGATCTGCCGGCCGAACTGCCGGCGTCCCCGGCGCCCGATCAGTATGTCGTCATCCTGCGCCTCGCGGGTGAGAACGTCGATCTGCCGCGGGTATACGCCGCCGCCGCGGCGCGCCGCGAACTGCCGCTGATTACCATCGAGTTGCCGGAGATCGCCGACCTGGCGCAGGAATTCTACCGCTGGGAGATGGCCACCGCCACGGTCGGGGCGGTGCTGGGCATCAATCCCTTCGATCAGCCCGACGTCGAGGCGGCAAAAATCAAGGCCCGGGAACTCATGACGCAGTACGCCGAGACCGGCAGTCTGCCGGCGCCGGCGGCGGATTTCACCAGTGCCTTCTGGGATATTCATGGCCTTGGAGCGACGGACTACGGTGCCACCGGCGTGACGGCGCTGACCGCTTTTATCGACCGGCGGCAGCCGGGGGATTACGTCACCGTGGCGGCCTTCCTGCCGGCACTGGCGGAGATTACCGAGGAGCTTGAACAGCTGCGGATGGTACTCTGGCGGAAAACCGGTGCCGCCGTCACCCTGGGTTTCGGACCTCGTTTTCTCCATTCCACCGGTCAGTTGCACAAGGGTGACGGCAATCGCGGCCTCATCATCCAGTTGACTGCCGATGCCGACGGTGCGCCGCTGCCCGTACCCGGTACCGACTACGATTTCGCCACCCTCATCAGCGCCCAGGCCGGCGGTGATTACGGAGCCTTGCGGGATGCCGGCCGGCGGGTCTGCCGGCTTCATTTCCATGAAGAGCCCGCCGCCGGGATTAAACGGCTGCGGGAATTTTTCGATGACTGAGCCGCTGGTGCTGGCCGGCGACGTCGGTGGGACGAAGAGCTGTTTCGGCCTCTTCGCTCCCGGTCGTGGCCGGCCTCGGCAGGTTTTTTCCGAGACCTTTTCCAGTCCCTCGGCGAAGTCGCTCGAAACGCTGCTGGAGCAGTTTCTCGGCGCCGTGGATAGGACGCCGGCGGCGGTGTGTATCGGCATCGCCGGGGCGGTGGAAAACGGTCGGGTGCAGGCCACCAATCTGCCCTGGAGGGTATCCGCCGCGAGGCTCGGGCGGCGCTTCGGCTGGGAGCGGGTGCGGTTGGTGAACGACATCGTCGCCCTTGCCGCCGGCCTGCGGCTGACGGGCCGGGGGGAAACCGCGCGGTTGCAGCGGGGGCGGCGGCTCATTGCCGGGAATGTCGCGGTGGCGGCGCCGGGAACCGGCCTGGGGATGGCGCTGGTGGTACGGGACGGGGACGGCCGGGAGGTGATCGTCGCTTCCGAAGGGGGCCACGTCGGTTTCGCGCCCCGGGGCCGGGACGAGGCCGATCTCTGGGAGTGGCTCCACGACCGCTTCGATCATGTCAGTGCCGAGCGGGTGGCTTCCGGCCCCGGTCTGTACCACATCTACCAGTGGCTGCGGGAGCGGGGCCGCTTTTCCGAACCGGTCTGGCTCGCCCAGGCCGTCGGCGCCGGCGATCCGCCGAAGGTTATTGCCGAAACTGCGGCGCGTTACGGTGATCCGTTGTGCCGCGCCGCGGTGGAGCGGTTCGTCGCGATCCTCGGCGCGGTGGCCGGCGATCTGGCGCTTACCGGCATGGCCCGCGGCGGCCTGTGGCTTGGTGGCGGCATCCCGCCGCGCATCCTGCCCTTCCTCCAGACCCCCGGCTTCCTCGACGCGTTTACCGGTAAAGGCCGGCTTGCCGGGCTGCTGCGGCGCATTCCGGTCAACGTGTCGCTGAGCCCCCGGACGGCGTTGCGCGGCGCCGCCCTTCTCGCCCTGCAGGAACTCGGGGACGACGGGGCGATACCGGGATCAACTCCCATCGTCTGCCGTTGAAGTCCGGGGGTTTTCGGTCGGAATCAGTTGACCGGATCCTCACGGCCTTCGGCGATGATCTTTTGGATGTACGCCTGCAGGGTGGGGTATTCTCCGTAGGGAATCTGCAGGTTCTCCTTGTGGAGGTCGGAGCCGATGGGCTGGTCGCCATCCTTGAGCAGGACCCAGCCGCGCTCGTTGTAGGCCAGTACCAGGCCCGGTTCCAGGGTGTAGCGTTTTGCCGCGGGCTGCTGCGGTGCGGTCATGGTGCGATACTCCTTTGCGATCTCGCCGTTGGGGTTGAGCCGGAGGGTTTTACCGTCGCGGAGTTTTATCGGGAAGTCGGCAGACCGGGAACAGCAGCGGCGTCCGGATTGCCGGTCTGCGACGCCCGCTGATTGCTGCCTGCTGAATTCTGTTTCCTGCCTCCTGCCGCCCGGATCCTGTCTCCTGAATCCGGTCACAGTTCGTAGCGGGCGGCGATGGGCATGCGCCGACCGCTGCCGAAGGATTTCACCGTGACCTTGAGTACCGGCGCCGCCTGGCGCCGTTTGTACTCGCTGCGGCGCACCGCGGCCAGCACCCAGGCGGCGGTTTCCCGGTCGATGCCGCGGGCGGCGATCGCCTCCAGCCCCTGGCGCTCGTCCAGGTGTAGGGCGAGAATCTCGTCCAGTAGCGCGTAGGGCGGCAGGGAATCCTCGTCCTTCTGATCCGGGCGCAGCTCGGCCGAGGGGGCCTTGACCAGGGTGCTTTCGGGGATGATCTCACCGTTCCGGTTCAGATGCCGCGCCAGTCGGTAGACGGTGGTCTTGGGCAGGTCGCCGATGGGGGCGAGGCCGCCGCACATGTCGCCGTAGAGGGTGCAGTAGCCCACCGCCAGCTCGCTCTTGTTGCCGGTGGCCAGCAGCAGGTGACCGAACTTGTTGGACAGGGCCATGAGGATGGTGCCGCGGATGCGCGCCTGCAGGTTTTCCTCGGTGAGATCCGGGGCGCGGCCGGCGAACAGCGGTTCCATGGCGGTGTTCAGGGCGGCGAAGGGCGCGCTGATGGGGACGAGGTCGAAGCGGATGCCGAGGTTTGCCGCCAGCCGGCGGGCGTCCTCGATGCTGCCCGGCGATGAATAGGGCGACGGCAGGCCGACGCCGCGGACGTTGTCCGCCCCCAGAGCGTCCCGGGCCAGGGCCGCCACCAGGGCTGAGTCGATGCCCCCCGATAAACCCACCAGGGCAGTGCCGAAACCGCATGTGCGGCAGTAGTCGGCTATGCCCAGCACCAGGGCGCGGCGCAGTTCCTCCAGTCCCCCCCGGTCAGCCGGAGACGCCGGCGGTGCCGCCTTCGCGGTTCCCGGTTTTGCCGGCGCCGCGGCTGACTTAGCCGCTTCTCCGGGTTCCGCTTCCCCGCTTCCCGCGTTCATGGTACCCGGAACCGCGGTTTCCACGCCACCGATTTCCACCGCCCCGGTTGCCGCCGCGGCTTCCTCCGGCGCCGCTTCGATTCCGGTTGCCGGCGCCGCCGACCCGGTCGCGTTGACGGATACCGTGATCGTTCCTCCCCCGGTCACCGTTACCACCGGGCCGTCCGGGGTGAACCCGGCGGCCTCCAGCACGACGCATCCCTTGCCGTCAATCGCCAGGCTGTGGCCGTCGAAGACCAGCTCGTCGTTGCCGCCCGTCTGATTGACCATTACCAGGGGGCGCCCGAGACGGGCCGCCTGGCGGCGGAACAGTTCCCGGCGGAAGCCGGACTTGCCGAGTTGGAAGGGTGAGGCCGAGAGGTTCAGCAGCAGGGTGGCGCCCTGTTCCGTCAGCCGGCCCAGGGGGTCGCCGGCATAGCCCGGCAGGCCGGCGAGGTCGATGCCGCTCCAGGCGTCCTCGCAGATGGTGATGCCGAGCCGTTCGCCGCGAAATTCCACCGGCTTGTTGGGTGCCGACGGGCGGAAGTAGCGCCGTTCATCGAAGACGTCGTATTCCGGCAGCAGGGTCTTGGCGCGGGTGGCGACGATTTCGCCGTCGCAGATCAGCACGGCGGTGTTCAGCAGGCGGCGGCCGTCGGCCGGGGACGGTGCGGGCCGGGCGGTGCCGATGAGCATGGCGGTTGCCGTCAGGGTGCGGGAGAAGGACACCAACTCCGCCAGGGTGTCCTCGGCCCGGCGGATGAAGGCGTCGTGCTCCAGCAGATCCCGCGGCGGGTAGCCGGTGAGGAACAGCTCGGAGGTTATTGCCAGGTCGGGGTCCACGGGCAGGTCGGTCAGTGCCTGCTGTAATAGTCGCAGATTGCCGGCCAGGTCGCCGACAGTGGGGTTGAGCTGCATGAGGGCGATCTTCATCGTCAGAACAGCGCCGGCTGTTCCGGCTCCTTGATGGCCGGAAAGGTAATCGGGTAGGTGCCCGAGAAACAGGCGTCACAAAAACATTCCCGGCAGCGGGTCACCTGCCGCAGACCGTCGGTGCTGATGTAGCCGAGGGAGTCGGCGGTGATGTAGCGGCGGATGTCTTCCACCGAGTGGCTCGAGGCGATGAGTTCGCTGCGGGTGGGGGTGTCGATGCCGTAGTAGCAGGGATAATCGGTGGGCGGTGAGCTGATGCGAACGTGGACCTCGCGGGCGCCGGCGGCGCGGATCATCTTGATGATCTTGCGCGAGGTGGTGCCGCGGACAATGGAGTCGTCCACCACCACCACCCGTTTGCCCCTGAGGATGCTGCGGATGGCGTTAAGCTTGATCTTGACGCCGAAGTGACGGATGCTCTGCTGGGGCTCGATGAAGGTACGGCCGACGTAGTGGTTGCGGATGAGTCCCAGTTCGAAGGGGATGCCCGTCTCCTTGGCGTAGCCGATGGCCGCCGGGGTGCCGGAGTCGGGGATCGGAATCACCATGTCGGCCTCCACCGGATGTTCCCGGGCGAGCTGACGGCCGAGGCGCAGGCGCACGTCGTAGACCGTCTCGCCGTAGACGACGCTGTCGGGGCGGGCGAAGTAGATGTATTCGAAGATACAGTGGGCCGCCGGCTCCGGCGCGAAGGGGAAGTATGACTTCATCCCGTCCCGGGTGATGGTGAGCATCTCGCCGGGGGCGATTTCGCGGACGTATTCCGCCTCGATGAGGTCGAAGGCGCAGGATTCCGAGGCGATGATGTGGCTGTCGCCGATGCGGCCGAGGACCAGCGGGCGGATGGAGCGCGGGTCGCGGGCGGCGATGAGCTGGTGCTCGTTGAGAAAGACGAGTGAATATGCCCCCCGCACCCGCTTGAGAGCGTCCGCCAGGCGGCCGATGAGCTTCGGTTCCCGGGACAGGGCGACGAGGTGCATAATGACCTCGGAATCCATCGTCGACTGAAAAATGGAGCCGCTGTCGACCAGCTCGCGCTTGACCTCCTCGGCATTGACCAGGTTGCCGTTGTGGGCGATGGCCAGGGTGCCGAGGGCATAGTTGATCATGAATGGCTGGGCGTTTTCGAGGCTGCTGACGCCCTGAGTGGAGTAGCGTACGTGGCCGATGGCGCGATTGCCCCGGAGTTTGGCGATGGTTTCGGGGGAGAAGACGTCGGCTACCAGCCCCATGCCCTTATGGACGTTGAACTGGATGCCGTCGGTGGCGATGATGCCGGCGCTCTCCTGCCCGCGGTGCTGCATGGCATAGAGGCCGAGATAGGCCAGGTTACCTGCTTCCGGGTGGTTGAAGACGCCGATGATGCCGCACATGTCCGCTGTCTGCCGCCGATGCCCGCCGACGCCTGGAGGCGCCGGCGAATCGCTGAGAATGGATGGAATGCCGCGTCGGTCGCGGGAAGCCTGCTTATATCAGCAGCGCCGGGGAATTACAACCGCTGAACACCTGGAAGGAGTCAGCATGCGGTTGTCAGGAGTCGGAATATCGCAGTGGCCGGTGCGCGGTGTTTTCCTGTCTCCGGTTTTGCGGCGCGCACAACCCGAAACATAATCGTCCGGCTCATGTTTCAGGTTGCCGCGCCACGAAGAAGAGGGCCTTCTGCGGAGCCATCCCGTCAATAATTCGTTTCGTCGACACTGTTCATCCGCCAGATCCCGCACGGGCAGACGGCAGCACAGAAACCGCAGCCGATGCACCGGTCGTCGTCGACGACGTACGCGTAGCCGCCCTCCTCGTGCTGCACCCGGGTGATGGCGCCGTGGTAGCAGCTCTGCTCGCAGACGCCGCAGTCGCGGCACAGGCCGCAGGACATGCACTTGAGCGCTTCGGTGTCGCCGTCTTTGGGCTGGCCCATGCGGTCGCGCTCGTAGTACTCGCAGCGGATACGGTTGTAATCCACCATTTCCTCCGCCGGGGGCACGGCGGTGCGGCCGTCGAGATCGGCGAGAATGGTCAGCGCCGCCCGGCGACCGGTGCCCAGCGCGTCGGTGACCAGCCCGGGCTTGCAGGCATCGCCGGTGCCGTAGACGTTCGGCAGCGAGGTGTGGCACCGGGTGCCGGCCTTGATGTAGCCGCGGAACAGCTCGCATTCTTCCGGCAGGTAGTCCAGCTCCGGGCTTTCGCCGATGGAGACGAACACCGCGTCGGCGTCCAGATCGGTGCCGTCCTTGAAAAACAGCTTGCCGGCGCCGCGGTCATAGCGTTCGGTGAATTTCGGGAAGAGGATCCGGGTGCCCCGGGCGCGGGCCATCTCCTGTTCCTTGCCGAAGCTCGCCGGTTCCTGGATGTCCACTGCGGTGACCGATGCCGCGCCGTGGTTCCAGGCCTCCACCGCGATGTCCATGCCGACGTTCCCGGCACCGATGATCACCACCTGCTTGCCGGTGAGATCCATCGGCTGGCGGGCGTTGACGCCCTTCAGAAAGACGATCCCGGGGATGACATCCGCATAGCCCGGAAAGGGGATGGTCCGCGGCGCGTGGGCCCCGGTGGCCAGGACCACGGCGTCGAATTCATCCCGCAGCCGGGCGAAGGCCGCGCGACCGATGCCTTCCCCGGTGCGTACCGTGATTCCGAGCCCGCGGAAGCGGTCCAGTTCGGCGGCGAGGATGTCGCGTTCCAGCCGGTCTTCGGGGATGCACTGGTAGATCTTGCCGCCCAGCTCGGGTTCGCGTTCGTACAGGGTCACCTGCACCCCGGCGAGGGCGAGGTGCCAGGCGGCGGCGATGCCCGCCGGGCCGCCGCCGATGACGGCAACCTTCTCGGGCCGGTCCGGGGCCTTTGCCGGCGCCGGGGTCTTGAGGCTGAGGCTGCCCAGCAGGGCGATGTCCACCGGCTCTTTCAGCAGCACGCCGCGGCTGCAGGCGTCCATGCACGGGTTGGGGCAGACGCGGCCGCAGACGGTGGCCGGCAGCGGCGAGTATCTCAGCACCAGCTCCAGCGCCTCGTCGTAACGGCCTTCGCGCAGCAGGTGGGTGCGTTCCTGGGTCGGGATGGCGGTGGGGCAGTTGAAGGCGCAGGGCGCGGTGGCGCGGCCGTTGTCCCACGACGGCACCCGCCGGCGCAGGTCGCCGGTGGCGATGTAGGGGATCAGAGAGCGGTCTTCGGTGAGCAGGTCGCCGACGATGCCGCCCTGACCCACCTCGGCCTCCCAGGTTTCCCGGCGGAAGCGGCCCATGGGCTGGCGGTGGACGTGGATGTCGTCGCGTTCCGCCGGGGTCAGCGCGATGATCTTGTGCCACTGGCCGCGATCGGCGGTGAGTTCGTCGTAATACGCCGTCCGGTCGATGGCCGCGAGATAGGGCTTCAGGCCGCCGGTAAGCCACTGCCAGTCGGCGTCATCAAGGGCCGCTACCTTGACGTCTTTGGTGCTGATGCCCGTGGCTTGGCCGCGGAAGTAGATGGTGCCGCCCACCATGCCGACGCAGGGGCGGTAGCCCAGCACGCTGTCCGGATGGCGGGGCTCGACCCCGCAGACCACGGCGATGCCACCGGCCTTGAATTCGGCGAAGGAGTCGCCGACATCGCGGAAGTACCACGACTGCAGGGGGTCGAAACGCGGGTTGAACTTGGTCATGGTGTCGCAGCGGGCACCGCCGCCGCCCTGGACGTAGAGCATGCCCTGGGCGCCGGCGTTGTGGGCGCCGTTGGCGACGTCGCCGAGCACGGTGATCTTCGCGCCGCAGTTGAGCCAGCCGACGTCGTCGGAGCAGGAGCCGTGGACGATGATTTCGGTACCCGGCATCCCCATCCCCGCCAGCCGCTGACCGACGGGACCGTGGACCTCCAGCCGCGCCTTTTCGGGCGCCGGCCAGATGCGGCCGCCGATGCCGTGCTGGCCGTCGGCGACGATCTTGAGCTGCCGCCGACCTTCGCGGAGGTGGCGTTGGATCAGTTCCTCGAAATCCTTGGATGACCGCCGGCGGCCGTCTTCCAGACCGTGAATTTCGTGCATCGTACAGGTCTCCATCTCAGCAGGCGTAGTCGATTTCAAGCCGCTCGGCGATGCGCTTGTCGGCGACGCTGAGCCCGTCGGACATGCCGATGGGCAGTTCGGTGCTGCGGCCCATGGGGGCGAAGATCTTCTTCAGTTCGGCGTCGGCGGCGGTGAAGATGTCCACCACCCGTTCGGCCACCTTCTCCGGATCCAGCCGCCGGTAAAGGCGCGGGTTCTGGGTCGTGATCCCCCGCGGGCAGCGGCCGACGTTGCACAGGTTGCAGCGGTTCTGCTCGTCGCCGAGGCAGCCGGCGGCGGCCTGCATGACGTACTTGCCGCAGTCGACCCCGGAGGCGCCGAGCATGATCAGGGCGGCGGCGTTGGCCGCCAGGCTGCCGGTCTTGCCGACGCCGCCGGCGGCGAACAGCGGCAGCTCGTTCTGCTTGCCGATCTTTACCAGGTTCAGGTAGCACTCCCGCAGGTTGGAGGCGATGGGGTGGCCCATTTTATCCATCGAGACGTTGTAGGCCGCTCCGGTGCCGCCGTCCTCGCCGTCGATGGTAAGCGCCGCGGCGAAGGGGTTGCGGGCGAGGTTGTTGAGTACCGCCAGCGCTGTCTTGGTGCCGGAGATCTTGGGGTACACCGGTACCCGGAAACCGAAGGCCATGGACATGGCGGTGAGCATCTTGGCCACCGCCTCCTCGATGGAATATTTCGTCTGGTGCGTCGGCGGCGAGGCGAGATCGACCCGAGTCGGGACGCCGCGTACCTTGGCGATGAGATCGAGAACCTTGAAGGCCATGAGCAGGCCGCCGTCACCGGGTTTGGCGCCCTGGCCGTATTTGATCTCGATGGCGGCGGGATCCTCCTTCATGTGCGGGATGGCATGGATGATCTCGTCCCAGCCGAAATAGCCCGAGGCGATCTGCAGGATGAAATATTTCAGGAAACGCGATTTCAGCAGCCGCGGCGGCATCCCGCCTTCGCCGGTACACATTACCACCGGGAGGTTCTTCACCTCGTTGAGGTAGGCCACCCCCATGGCCAGTCCCTCCCACATGTGGGGCGAGAGGGCGCCAAAGGACATGCCGCCGATGCGGATGGGAAAGATTTCCCGCACCGGGGGGATGTACGCCGCCTCGTCCAGCAGCAGGTCGCCGTCGCTGACGGTGAGCGGCAGCTGGTCGGGGCTGAGGTTGCGGCCCAGCAGGGTGCGGACGCGGAACTCGTGTCGGCCGGCGTCCAGCGCCGGATCGGTGAGCATGGAGATGCGGGTAAACTTCAGCTGGTCCAGGGTCGAGACCCCCGGGGCGTTGCGCCGGCCGCCGCGCCGGTAGGCCTGTCCCCCCTGATTTTTGTGGAAGAGGAACTTGTGGGCCGGGTTGTACACCGGCAGGATCGCCTCGTTGGGGCACACCAGCGAGCACATGCCGCAGCCGACGCAGTAATTATCGATGGCGGTGACCTGGCGGATGCCGTGGCTCACCGTGCGTACCGTTCGGGGCAGGGGCAGATTGCCCTCCGATGAAACCGTCCGGTGGACGAATACCGCCGGCTCGATGGCGTGGTTGGGGCATACCGAGGTGCAGCGGCCGCACCGGGTACACTTCTCCGGGCACCACTCGATGATGTAGGGCAGATCCTTTAAGGTCAGCTGATGGTTGACATCAGGCCGTGCCGTTGATTCCATACCTGTATCTCCTTCGCTCCCGCGGGAACCATGACCATGTCGTATTTCATCGGAAAAACATCGTTGCTCCGGTCGCGTTCGGGGACCGCGGCGTCGACGCCGCAGACCTCGGACATCAGGGCATACTTGCCCGGCCGGCCGCCCACCGCCCCGGGCCGGAGTTTCTTGGCGTCCTGGGCCATGAACACCGTGCCCTGCTGGTCGAAGCCGATGATGCAGTTGGGGCCGTCGATGGTCAGCGGCCGGAGTACCCGGCGGATGAGCTCGATGGCTTTCCGGTCGGCGCGCTCGCCCATCTCCCGGTCCATCAGCGGGGTGATGACGTCCTTGTAGTATTTCAGCGGAAATTTCAGGTGGTGGCGGACGTAGTGGAGGATGTGACAAAAAACCTCGCTGTCGCTGCGGTAGCCCACGTAACCGGCAAAATCGCGGCTGGTGAGGAACTCGCGGATGGGGACGAAGGCGGTGTTCTCGCCGTTGGTCATCGTCCCGTAGCCCTGGAGAAAGAAGGGATGGCAGGCGTAGAGGTTGATGGCGTAGTTGGTGTTCTGCCGGCCCTGGGCGAGGACGGTCTTCGCCAGCAGGGGCTTGCGGTCGAGGCCGAAGAACTCGCCCACCTCAAGCGGATCGCCCACCTCCTTGAGGGTGATGACGTCGGGCCAGAAGGAGAAGACGAAGAGGGATTCGTTCTCCATCCCCATGCGGCGCAGTTCCAGCCGGGTCTCCAGCAGCAGCTCCTCTTTCGCCGCCGGGTCGGCGTCGGCGGCCCAGTCGGGGTACTCGTAGGCGCGGGCGAAGTAGAAGTCGCGCTTTTTGATGTTCATCCCCGGCCGGAAGCTGATCTTCGGGGTCCACAGATGCTTGGTTTTGAATCCCCTGGCGACCATGTATTCGTCGAGGGTCGGGATGAAATCCCGGGCGCAGATCCCCGAGAGGATGGGGTATTCCTTCAGCTCGGCGAACTCGCCGCCGAGGTCGCGGAGGATGAGGCCGAGGCCGGAGCCGTCGTGGCCCTCCTTCATGGTCTCCAGGGCGATGATGTTCTCCATCGGCGAAAAGTACTCGTCGGCGATGATAGCACTCAGTCGGCACATGCGGTGTTTCTCCCTGAGGTTGACGGTCGGATCCGGTGGCTACCCGGCGACGGCGTTATCAGTCGCGGCACCCTCTCCAGGCTGCGCCGCCCGAATCCTGCGCAAAATCGTTCGCGGTGCTCCTGCGGGCCGGAATCCGCGCTCCGGACCGCTGGTATGGTCGGCCGGTCGGGCCACGGGCCACGGGCCACGGGCCACGGGCCACGGGCCACGGG
>JAFGAM010000019.1 GCA_016933675.1 Candidatus Anaeroferrophillacea bacterium | reverse complement strand
CTATGCACAAGGGAGCCATAAGACGGACATCGATGTGGCGGCCCGTTTCGGTGGTGATTTCATTGCCGTCTCCTGTAAAGCCAGGGTGACAATCGAAAAGACGACCAAAGATGCCGAAGAAATCGCCGCTGTTGCCAGGAATTTCGGACGCTTCTGCCTGCCGTTTCTGTGCCAACTGGTCCATGACGGCGAACCGGACCCGACTGAGGGCGGGGTGGTGCGGTTCGGTTGGCGCACCCTGTTTGATCCCGAGGCCCTGCGTACCATGATCAAGGACGAGTTGCGGCGGAAACGCAAAGTTCATCAACGAGATCAGCAAGACGATTGATTTCCATGATCAAGGACGAGTTGCAGCGGAAACGCAAAACCGGTGCCTGACCGTGACGGACCGAATCTACATTCACAAGCCGGATCTGGATACCTGCCTGACGGCCCTCATCCTGGGGGTTGGTCCGCATACCCCGGTAGTCGTGCTGCCGGGGGAGGCGCCGGCGGAGATTCTGGCCGCTCCCGCCTGCCGGTGCATCGAGGTCGGCGGTTCCGGGCAGGTGGCGCGAAACAACTACGATCACCACGACCCGCGTCAATATTTTCCGCCCGCCTGCCGCCAGGCGTTCGCCCGGCTTCCGGCCGCGAAACGGCGCGATGCCGTGCTGATGCGACTGGTTGATTATGTCTGCCTGGTCGATGATCCGCCGCCGGGAGGGACGCCGGCGATTCCGTTCCCTTCACTCTCCAACCTGTTTTCCGGCATGCTGCTGACCACCGCGGGGACGGAAACCCGGTTTTGGTGCGGCGTCGAGTTGCTGGAAACGGTACGCTCCCTTGGCTGTGACCCTTTTGCGCCGCTGCCGCGGCGGCCGGAATGGCAGCCGTATCTGGACGCCCGGGAAGAAAACACCCGGCAGGTGGTGAATGCCGGTATTGTTGAAGCCGCCGAAATCTTCACCACCGCGTCGGGTCTGTGCGCCGGTTATATCGCTCTCCCGCCCGAACAGGCCGGCCTGATCGTCGGTCCCGGTGCCCTCTACCGCCGGGGATGTGATATTGCCGTGATCTATTCCCCCGCCTTCGGCGATCCGCCGCAACGGAAATTCACCATCGCCGGCAACAACCGGCCGGTGAGCCATCTCCTGCCGCGGCTGACGGAGCGCGAACCCGGTTGGGGCGGCCGCGAGTGTATCATCGGTTCGCCCCGCGACGGCGGTAGTCGCCTGCCGGCGGACGAGGTCGTCGATCTGGTGCGCCGCTACGGGTGAGAATGCTCCTGAAATTCGCGCGGTGTGTCAGCTTCTGCCTCCCACCGGTCGCGGCATTACCATCAAAAACCGCATCCCGATAGCGGATCTGTCATCTCAGCCATTTCATCCAATTTCCAGTCATCCCATCTTTCCAGTCATCCCATCTTTCCGGTCATCCTGTCTTTCCGGTCATCCTGTCATTCTGTCATCTCCTCCGCGGGCCGACAGGTTTGGGATATTTCAGGTGTTTCCGTTTTTTTACATCCCCCACACGCCGATGCGGCGGAATCATTGCTCTCCCAGAACGGCTTTGAACAGACCACCATTGCCAATATCGCCCGGGAAACCGGGGTCGCCGATTCCCTCGTCTACCAGTATTTCAAGAACAAGCAGGATCTGCTCTTCTCGGTGGCCGAGGAGCGTTTTTCCGATGCCCAGGCACTGCTCGAAGAACAGCTGCAGGGCATTCGTGATCCGGCTTCATGCCTTGGCAAGATGTTCTGGTTCGGCCTGCGCTACAACGATCTCCACCCGGGCTATCTGCGTATTCTGCTGTTCGAGTGCCGCTCAAACAAGGATTTCTACTCTTCGGCGGCCTATGCCCAGATGCGTAAGCATGCCGCTCTGGCAACCGGTATCCTCAACGATGGCGTCGGCAGCGGCGTCTTTCGTCCCGACCTCGATGTCCGGCTTATGCGGGATGTGGTGTACGGTACCCTCGATGCCGAAGCCATCGCCACCATGGCTTTCCGGGAGATTTCCGAAGGTATAGCAGATTTTGACGATATCATGGCGTTGATCATGCCGATGATCCGCCGGCGTGAACTGTTGGTGGAGAACGGCAAGGAGGGCCGCATCATGGCCGCGGCGGAGGAGGCCTTCGCGCGCAAGGGATTCGCCAAGGCCACCATCGCCGAGATCGCCCGCGGGGCCCAGGTGGCCGAGTGGACGATCTACGAGTATTTCCAGAATAAGGAGGACCTGCTTTTTTCCACCGCCCGCAAGCGTTTTCAACAGCACCAGGCGGGACTGGGAGAGATTTTCGAGGTCAGAACCCCGCTGCGCCGCCTGTTGCGCTATCACTGTCGCGGGGGAGAAAGGGAAAAAAATCGTCTCCCTGCGTGAAACCTCCATGCAAAGATGCGGCAGAAGAATGGGTTGCTGTCGAGGGAAACCCAGGCGGGGTCTCAGGGTTTCCCGGCGCCCCTGACGCCGTAGGATGCGAAGCGCTCGCGGGCGGCGGCGAGTTGCGCCGCGCTGAGCAGCTGCGGGGTGCCGGCGAGGCGGGCGTGCCAGTGGATCTCCGCCACCTCCTCGATGTAGAGGGCGACGTTGTAGGCCGCCGTCAGGGTGCGGCCCGCCGCCAGCAGGCCGTGATTGGCCAGCAGAATGCACCAGTCGTTACCCAGGTGCTCCGCCGCGATGCGGGCCAGTTCGGCGGTGCCGAAGGTGGCGTAGGGGGCGACGCGGATGCGGTCGGCGCCGCTTACGGCGATGAGATAGTGGCAGGGCGGCAGCTCCTCGCCCAGCACCGCCAGGGTGGTGGCGTAACGTGAGTGGGTGTGGACCACCGCGCCGACATCCGGGCGCTGCTCGTAGATGGTGGTATGCAACTGCCACTCGCTGGACGGCGGCCGGCCGGCGACATGCTCGCCGCCGCGGGTGATGATGCTCACGTCCTCGGGTTCGAGGTCGGGGTAGGGGATACCCGAAGGCGAGATGGCGATCACCCCTTCATGGCGGTCGATGACGCTCAGGTTGCCGCCGGTGCCGGTGGTCAGCCGGTCGGCGAGCAGCCGGCAGCCGTAGTCGCAGATTTCCTGCCGTTGGCGGTCGTCCATCAGTTTGCCCCGTTTTTTCCGCCGTCCGCAGCCGTGATTGTCGCCGTGGCTGGCGATTCATGGATCGGCGATTCATAATCTGGTGCCGGGCCGTTCGACGCCGGGTCGTTCGGCGCCGGGCCGGTACACATGCGGCGCATGGATTCCGGCAGCGGGACGCTGCGGCGGTGCTGGAGGTCGAACATCACGAAGGTGACCTCGGCGTCACAGACCAGATCGCCCGTGGCCTGGTTGCGGATCGTCTGGTTGATGATGCCCACCTTGTCGCCGCGGGTTCTCGTGCAGTGGGCGTCCACCAGCAGCACGTCGCCGAGCCGCGATTCCTTACGGTAGTTGATCTCCAGTTTGAGTACCGCAGGGCCGACGCCCTCGTGGAACATTTTTATCAGATCGATGCCGGCCTCGGCGGCCATCTTCACCCGCGCCCATTCCAGGTATTCCACGTAGGTGGCGTTGTTGACGTGGCCGAACATGTCCAGATGGGTGGACTGGACGGTTATCTCCAGCATGAATCACTCCTTGCAATTAATATTTAATAATATAAGTATAATCATTATTGTCTGCCGCAGTGCGTGCCGCATGCGGACCGGCGCGGTAAGCCAGGGCCTGCGGCCCGTGGTGGTGTCGCTCTCATCGGGCGGGAAAGCGAGGCGAATCCGGATGTGTAGCGGCACCATCTCGTTTTGCCGGAATTCGGCAGTGGTTGCGGGACCGTCAGGCAATGCCGGCGCGGACACGGAACCGGTCCACTTCCGCCAGCGCCGCGGCGAGCAGGTCGTTGACCTCGTTGGCGTCGGTTTCCCAGGTGTCGAGGCCGAACTTGCACAGCCGCGAGAAACTCAGCGGCACGTGGTGCAAATGGACCGGGCGCTGCCCGGCGGCATTGACGGAGCGCCGATCGGCAGCACCCGGGCGACGGGCAGCGTCAGCGGCGGGGCGGCCTTCGATGTCGCCGGGGTTGCTGCCGACCAGTTCGGCGGCAGTGGGTGAACGTTCGTCCATCGTCGCCGTTTCCGGCGCCCGCCGGTGGGCGGCGACGAAGCGGCGCCGGAGTGCCGTGTAGCTGTCCAGTTCATCCCGCAGCCGCGCCGGTGGCACGGTTTTCAGAATCTCCGCCACCAGGAAGCCGTCGAGCCGGTGGTCGAGCCGCCGCCAGAGGAAGCCGTAACGTCGGCTGAATGCCTCCCGGTCCGGCGGGTTGCCGCCTTCCTCCCGGTAGATCGCTTCCAGCACCGGCCGGTCCCAGGGGAGGATCTTCATCAGCGGGTTGGCCCGCCGGCTGGAGTAATGGAAGGAATCCAGGCCGGCGGCGAGGTCGAGAAAAAAATCCTGCTGCGGGGTGGTGAGACGGGCAAAAATCTCCGCCTCCCGGCAGCGGCTGGTGGCGCATTTCAGCCGGTAGCCGGTGGCGTCGCGCAGATCACGGCCGCCGTTTGCCGCCGGGTGCAGCAGACAGCCGGCGAGGCGTTCGTCATCATCGAGGAAACCCAGACCCCAGCAGCGGTGGCCGTCGATCTCGCCGGCATGGGTGAGGTTGTATTCCAGCTCGTGCCGGTGGCGCCGGAGCAGGCGGCGCCTTTCCTCCATCCCGTCCAGCGGGTCGGCACCCGCCGGGCGGATCGGGGGGCAGCAGAAGAAGCAGCTCTTATCGCCGTCGGGGAAGCAGAGGGTGCGGTCCGGTGTCGGGGTCATCGTCGTCAGGGGTGCGGCTGCCGTCGGCGGGGCAGGGAAGACAGCGGCTCCCTCAGGAGCCGCTGTAGAGGACGGCGAGAATCAACGCCGGCTGATCGATGTTGGTGGTGACGATGTGGCTGGCTGACGATTTGAGGTAGATGGTGTCGCCGATGCCGAGTACCTCCTCGCGGCTGCCGATGACCGCCTTCACCTCACCGTCGAGGACATAGATGAATTCTTCGCCCTCATGTACCGCCGGGGCCAGAGTTTTGCGGCTCGCCGGGTTGAGCTTGACGATGAAGGCATCCATGTGGCGGTCGCGCAGGGCGGCGGACAGCGGGATGTAGCTGTGGTCGCCGGTCTTGCCCTGGGGCAGCGGTGCGGTTTTCTGGTCGGCGACGCGCAGCACGCAGTACTGCCGATCGGGGCCGTCGCTGC
The DNA here is from genome assembly GCA_016933675.1 of Candidatus Anaeroferrophillacea bacterium. Taxonomy (GTDB): domain Bacteria; phylum Desulfobacterota; class Anaeroferrophillalia; order Anaeroferrophillales; family Anaeroferrophillaceae; genus JAFGAM01. Next base: position 7,209 of record JAFGAM010000019.1, on the reverse strand, counting down.
TGATGATCGTACTCATTACCGTGTTGAGTGCCTTGGAGAGGCGCATCACCGTGCCCAGCGGCGGGGTGATTTCCTCGACCTCGATCTGCTGCAGCAAGTCGACGGAGAAGCCGGTTTTCTCCGCCAGTTGCTCCAGGGTCAGACCCTGCTCCTCGCGTACCCGGCGGATCTTCTCGCCGATGCGCAACCCTTCGTGAACCGCTTCCTGTTGGTCGAAATGACTCGCCAGATCGCGGAGATAGCTCTCGTAGTACTCGTTGCGTTTTTCCTTCGGGATCATGAATCTCTCCGTAGTCGGGTGGGCGCGGCCGCCGCCGGACATTGCCGCCGGTGCCGAACGACGGTACGGGATCGGACGGTACGGGATCGGGCGGACGGCGACATGTTGTTCCAAGGTCCGGTGTGGATGAAACTCTAGCCGAAATCAGTCCTGAATACAAGCAGAAAGCTGATCCGCAGCTTGAAACCAGGCAGACCGGATGGCCGGCAAATCGGATGGCCGGCAGACCGGATGGCCGGTCCGGGATGCGCGGCGCTCCCCCGGCGGAGGAATGAGGTTGCTCGGTGGGATACCCCGCCGGGAGTCGGATTACGGCGCCACGAAAAAGAAAGCCGGATACTTCCCCGGTTCAAGGCAAGTATCCGGCTTTATTCATGGTGGGCGATACTGGGATCGAACCAGTGGCTTCTACCGTGTGAAGGTAGCACTCTCCCGCTGAGTTAATCGCCCTTTATTTTCAATGTGTTGTGCTACGCCAATCGCCGGACTGCACCGGGTTTGCATCAACCGGCCGCACCGGGGTACAGCCTCGCGGCGCTTACGGTTACGGGGCCGACATGGTGCTTTGATATATTCGCATGCTGCTGTGCCCAGACCAACGCCATCACCTCCGACCCGTAAACCCGACCCGGCCGATTGCGAGCCGAGGCTGTGCCGGGTGGCACTCTCAATAGGTGTCCGGATCAACTCCAGCCTCGTTACCTGCCTTATACCATTCACTCGTCAGGTTGTCAGCAGAAAAATGCTTGCCGAACCGGTTTATGAAGACAAAAATGGAGGGCCTGATCGCTTCCCATAAACGGATTACCGCGGGAAATGTTTCGCCGATGATTCACGCGGCGATTGTCGCCTATGGTTTGGCATCCCCGCATCCGTTTGCGGATGGCAACGGACGAATCCATGGCAGTCTTGCCGCAAGAACAAGATCCACTCACTTTGACTTTCCGACCGATGAAGAGCTCTCGGCCATGGAACAGGTTGTAACGGATGGGCCTCGCCCCGAATAATCGCGACGCTCTTGTCAGTGGAAAATTGCCGGTTGCGGATCATGCCCGCATGAGGTCATTTCCGTTCGTCCAGCACCTGTCGTACCTGGGCGGCAAGGCCCGTCACGGTGAATGGTTTCTGGATAAACTGTACCTCGTCGTCCAGCACCCCGTGGTGGGCGATGATATTCTCGGTGTAGCCGGACATGTAGAGCACCTTCATCTCCGGCTGGTGATCCGCGGCACGAACATAAAGCTCTCGGCCGTTCATCTCCGGCATGACCACGTCGGTGAGCAGCAGATGAAAGGGATCCGGGTGTGTCTGCAGCAGTTGCAGCGCTTCGTGGCCGTTGGTGGCCGTGGTAACGTTGTAGCCGTAACGCTGCAGGGCGACAAGGGCCAGTTGACGCATCGGGGCGCAGTCTTCCACCAGCAGGATGTTTTCGCCCTGCGCGTCCGGGCGCGGAACGGTAGCCGGGGCGGCGGCCGGTTTTTCGTCCGTGCCGCCGGCGGCGGGGAGGTAGATCTTGAATGTGGTGCCGGCCCCCGGTTCGCTGTAGACCCAGATACTGCCTTCATGCTGTTTGACGATGCCGTAGACCGTCGCCAGACCGAGGCCGGTTCCCAGATCGCCCTTGGTGGAAAAGAACGGTTCGAAGATCTGTTGCCGGGTTTTTTCATCCATGCCGCAACCGGTATCGCTGACCGCCAGCACGATATGGGGGCCCGGTCTGACCTCAGGGTGCCGGACGGCGTAGCTTTCGTCCAACTCGGCCGGGGCGGTTTCGATGGTCAGCGTGCCGCCGTTGGGCATGGCATCGGCGGTGTTCACCGCCAGGTTCAGGAGTACCTGTTCGAGCTGGCCGATGTCGGCCTGTACCGGACATTTTCCCGTCGGGGTGACGATGACGATGCCGATGTTCTCCGGGATGGAACGGCGCAGCAGGTTCTCGAAGTTTTCAATCAGCCGGCTGAGGTTCACCGGCCGCATTTTCAGGGTTTGCCGGCGGCCGTAGGCCAGCAGCTGGCGGACCAGGTCGCGGGCGCGGAGGGCGGCCTGGAGAATCTGGTCGAGTTGTTCCCGGTGCCCGTCCGAACCGGTGGTGCCGATGTCTTCCTGCAGGAGTTCGCTGTAGCCGATAATGGGGGAGAGCAGATTGTTCAGATCGTGGGCGACGCCGCCGGCCAGCCGGCCGATGGATTCCAGTTTCTGGGCGTGACGGAACTGTTCTTCCAGCAGCTCTTTTTCCGCTTGCAGCCGCAGGCGCTCGGTGATGTCGCGGATTACCAAGATGGTGCCGTGTTCGTTGCCGCAGCACTGGAACTGGGTGCCGTTGATTTCGCCGATACGCACCGAGCCGTCCCGGTGCCGCAGAGCCAGTTCGAGCTGGTGCGCGGTGGCACCCTGTTCCAGGACTTTGCGGAACATTTCCGCCGCCCGCCGGCGGTCCTTTTCATCGATGAATTCCTCGAAGTGGCGGCCGCAGACATCCTCCGGCTCGCAGCCTAAATGTTCCCGGACGGCGGCCGATGCGAAGCCGACCACGCCGTCGGTGCCGGTGACGACGATGAGGTCGCCGGACTGTTCGGTAATGGTGCGAAACCGCTCTTCACTTTCTCGCAGGGCATCGACCATCCGGCGAAAGTCGGTGACATCGGTGGCAATGCCGCATAATGCCGTGGGGTGCCCCTCGCGGTCGCGGACCAGCCGGGTGCGGCAATCCATGATCCGCTGTTTTCCGTCGGCATTGAAGTTGACCACCTCTCCGCGCCAGGATCCCTGGCGCCGCGTTTCCTCGATGATCTCCCGCTGGCCGGCACCGGCGGCGGGATCTTCGCCGAACACGGCGACCGTAGGTTTGCCGATCATCTTTTCCCGTGGCCGGCCCAGAGCACGTTCCTGGGCCTTGTTGACATAGGCAATCACCCCGTCGAGGTCGGTCACCGTCACCTGGTCGTGGATTTGATCCAGCACCATGGCCTGGAGACGCAGCGCTTCCTCCCGGCGTCTGGTTTCGGTGATATCCCGGGCGCTGCCCAGGACCCCGGTGATCTTTCCCTGACGGTCCGTGAGGGCGCGGTACACCCATGCCAGCAGGCGTTGCTCGCCGTCCCGGCGCCGGTTCCGGGTTTCCGCGTGGATGGTGGTTTTATCGCCGCTGAAAAGCGGTGCCACGGTGTGATCGATGGCCGTCGGATCGCTGCAGAAGGCGGTCACATCCCGGCCGGCGGCATCGACGCCGAAGAAGTCCGCCGCTGCCGGATTGAAAAAGGTGTATTCCCGGTCGCGGTTCACCTCGACGATGATCTCCGGCACCGTCGCCAGGATCGCCTGCTGCCGGTCGGCCAGTTGCTGCAGGCGCCGTTCCAGTTGCCGCTGTTCCCGGTTGGCGATGGCCAGCGCCAGTTGGTCCGCTAACTGGCAGGCGAAGGTAATCTCGTGATGGTGCCAGCGGTGAGAACGGTTGACATGTTCGAAAGAAACGACGCCGAGATTGCGGTCTTCCCGGCGGATGACGGCGTCCAGTACCGCGGTGATGCCGTGGGGTTTCAGGTAGCCGTCAACGAAGCCGGCGGTGCGTGGGTCGGTCAGGGCGTCGTGGGCATCGATGTAGCGGCTGTGCTTCAGGAGCTCGAATTCTTTCCGGAACTCGCTCCGGCGCAGGATATTGCCGGCTGTGTGCCGACCGGTCACGGCATCGTAGGTGTCGACGTTGGCCAGACAGTCGCCGCCGGTTTCGAACAGCCAGACCCCGGCGCGGGCGGTGTCCATCGCCGCGGCAGCGGTTTCGGTGAGCTCCCGCGTCATCTCCTCCACCGCCCCCTCGGTGAGCATGCGGGAGGCGGCGAAGGCGGCGACGATGTCCGCCATGCGCTGCCGGCGTTCAGCCTTCCACGGATTCTTCCCCTCGGCGGGGCTCGCGGACCGGGCCGCACCGTCCGCCCCGCTGGCCATCCCGCCGGCGGCCGACTTTTCAGCAGGTTCCGGCCGGGGGGCGTCCAGGGCCGCACGGGCGTCTTCGGCGCAGCTGAAGGTTCGTGGTTCCACCCCCATCGTGCGCAGCGTTGCGAGCAGGTTGTCGATCTGTCGCGGATTGTCGCCGATGATGAAAACGCTTGTTTCCGGCGATGATACGGAAGGGTCGGTGTCAGCCATGGGGGGTCCTGGTGTCAGGTGTTCTGCCGCGGGCGCTGAAGGCGCAGGATTATCGACACAAAACTGTGTGGTTGTCAAGGTCGATCAAGGAAATATAACCGTTTTTATTGACGCCGCGGGTTACAGTCGCAGCTCCATGCCGACCCCGCAGCCCCCGGCGGTTTCCGGGAAACGCCGGCGGATTTCCTGCTTGTATACCGTGCAGTGGCACGGGTGGATGCGGGCGAGGGGGGCGAGGAGCTCCAGGTCGGCGAAGCCGTGCAGCCCGCCGATAAGCCCGATTAGTTTTCCACGTTTTGCCGCCGCCCGCAAAATTGTCGCCACCCCTGGGTGGGAGCAGCCGGTGAGGACAACGATGCCGGTGTCCGTTTCCAGCAGCAGCGACTGTTCGTCCAGCGGCTGGCCGGGCAGCCGGCCGGTGGAGTGAATCCCTGGGAAGATGGTCATCGGCGCACGGACGATGATCTCCCGGACGTCCTGCCGTTCGTAGCGTCCCGGTTCCAGCCGGTAGATCAGCGGATCGGTGAGCGCCGGCAGCAGCGCCGGCAGGCCGCCGTGGTGGTCGTAGTGTTCGTGGGAGATGACCACGGCGGTGATCCGGGTCGGGTCGATGCCGAGTCGCGCCATGTTCTTCGTGAGGATGGCGCCGCCGGCGCCGGTGTCGAAGAGGACAACGGCGTCTCCGTTCTCGACCAGACAGGAGAAGCCGTGGTCCGGGATACCGGGAGAGCGGTCGAAGATGTCGTTGTCGTAGACGATGGTCAGCTTCATGGTCGGGATCTCCGGTGGTCAGTGTTCAATGAAATTGATGGCTTCGTAACAACTCCATCTTCTTCGTTGCGTCGCAAATTGGGTCATTTCATGTACGGTGACGTCGCACTCCCGAGGTTGGGAAGCGCCGCGAAGCTGGAGCCGTTATTGTGCCGTACCTTTTCAGGGAATCTTGGCAATCGTCCCGGTTGCATCATAAATTGCCATCAACTGTTTTCCAGTTCCGGCGCCATCGTGCCGTCCGGCAGCATCCGGTCCGGGAGCGGGCGGTGGGTTTCTTCGCCTTGGTAGCGGACGCAGGATTGCCAGTCGCCGTGGCAGTAGAGCGCGATCCAGCGGCGATCCAGCCGCTCCTGCTCATGGTAGCGCTTCATCGGGCAGACGGGGTACCAGCGGCAGGGGACGGTAAAGGTTGTCAGCCGGCGGTAGTTTGCTTCCAGAACATCCATCATCTCCGGGGTGTGGAGCACGGCGGCGGGATGCTGGACCGGATAAACCTTCCGGCTGCCGATGAACCGGAGGCGACCGTAGAGGTTGCGGAATGAATGCCGGTCCGGTACCGCCTGGCGATACTTTTCCAGCAGGTAGCGGGTGGCGAAGTGGCCGAGGGGAACGAGAAACTCCGGCCGGACGATGTCGATCTCCCGGTCCAGGAACGGGTGGCAGGCGATGATTTCCCGCTGTTTCGGCTTGCGGTTGCGCGGCAGCCGGCACTTGATCAGGTTGGTCATGTAGAGGCCGCCGCGCTCGATGCCGGCCAGGGCGAGCAGATGATCGAGCACCGCCCCCGAAGGCCCGAGGAACATGCGGCCCTCCCGGTCCTCGACCTCGCCCGGGGAAAGGGCGATGAGCATCATCCGGGCGCAAATATCACCTTCGCCGGGCAGCGCGTGGCATCGACTGCGGGCCAGATCGCAATTGCGGCAGACGGCGACTTCCCGGGCCAGTTCGGCCAGTTTCAGCCGGCGATCGGATCGTTCCGGTGGGGTGGAACAAGCGAGTGACATGGCGAAGACGGCCCTTTTTGCGTGCGACCGGATACCGGCGTCGCGGGCTTTTGCCGATCCCCGGGCGCTCCCGGTTGCCGGTATAGTCCGGGAGCGTCGTGGGCCTCAGATGATCCTGGGATTCAGATGATCCTGGAATTCAGTTCGGATACGTGCGCAAAGGATCGGTTCCCGCCGATAAACACTACGCTTCCCGCCGGCGCCGATTCCAGGGCACTTGCCGCCTGTAGTGCATCCGGAGTCCTGAGGTGGTAGGATGTCCGCAGGTGAAGTGCCCGTTCCATCACTGCGGCATCGATTTCGACGATTTTCAGATCCTGCCGGGAAAAGAATGATCGGTATTGTTTGACAAGGGCATGATCATGGCGCCGCACCGGTTCGACGAGGCATTCAAATATGCTGAGGCGGGATATGGCTACCGGGATGTTCCGTTTGTCTTCGCAGATCGTGCGGAGCGTATGCTGCACCGCGGAGAAAAAGGGTTCCTTCGCCTCGATCAGATAAGTGATGATACAGGCATCGAGAAATAATTTCATCGCTCCCATGATTCTCGTTCGGTGTGGAGCCGTTGGTCGAGTTCGTCACGTGATCCGCGGCCGCTCGGCCCTTTATGCAGCAGCCAGTACAGGGTGGTTTCGCCGGAGACCGCTGGGAGGGACGATATCGAACTCAGCCGGGCGTATTCCGCCTCGGTCAAAATGACGCAGGCGAGGGTGTTGTTTTTGATTACATAAACCGGTCCGTTCTTCAGGGCCAGCTCGATTGCCTTTACCCCGCGCCGTTTGATTTCTCCGGCCGGCAATGTGTTCATGGTGACCTCTCCCCGGGATATGTTCGGTACTGAATCTAGTACTTCAGGGGTTGTTTGTCAAGCCGGAGATTTCTGCCCGAACGGATTTCTGTAAGGTGTCCGTTACAGGTGTTAATATAATTTGCACATTATGGTTGCCTTGGGATACCTTCCAAGGTGTTCCTCTCTGATAATATTGGATGATTTATGTTTGGCAT
>JAFGAM010000018.1 GCA_016933675.1 Candidatus Anaeroferrophillacea bacterium | reverse complement strand
TACTGCTCGTCATGCCAGACCTCGCGCGCCACCCAGCGGGCGCTTTCCGGCGAAAACCGCAGCACCGCCGTCTTGGTCGGACAGCCGACGAAGATGCCGTAGCCAGCGAAAAAATCGCGATCCAACAGCTCCTCCGCGAGATCCAGAGCGTGATCGTCGAGCGGCTGGATGCCGGTCATGGCATCGACGGCAAAACGGCGCACGTCTTCGCGCAGGTGGCACCAGGCATCGAGATACCAGTTGTCACGATAGTAGGTCAGCCGCTGGGGCGATATCCGCCGCAGATAGGTTTCGCCGGTTTTGCGGTTGTAATGGGTTATGTGCAACTGCCGGCGCTCCAGCAGGGCGGAGAGAATGACGGGAAAACGGGAGGAAGGCACCGGCCGCGCGGCCTGGTGCTGAATGCGGATGCGCCGGGTCAGGTCATCGGCGGAGTGACAACCCCCCTCCAGCAGCTTGCGGATACGCCGACGCAACGGTTCGAAGTGCCAGCCCAGCAAACCGGGTTCGAACCCGGCCAGAAACGACTCCATCCCCAGCAGGGCATGGAGTTCGGCCTCGCTGAACCATATCCCCGGAAGCAGAAAATGATCCGCGCCGCCATCTCCGACGTCGTAGCGGTAGCCACCCAACGCCGGATCGTACACGACGGGGGCGGCAAAACGGGAACGCAGATACTCGATATCCCGTTTTACGGTCGCCCGGGATACCTCCAGTGCCCGCGCCAGTTCGGCAAGGGATGGAGGCTTTTTATCCCGCAGCAGCCGGTCCATGCGATAAAAACGCTCGGTGCGATCCATGCCCCGCGTCTTTCGGCTAAAAACGTGGCTGAAAACATGGCTGAAAACATGGAGATACCCGTATCAATTTCATTATCATTCTACGACGGTATATTCAAGACAATTTATCTGCTAATAACAATTATTCCTGTTTATCGGAATCCGGACACCGCCGGCGCCGGCAAGGGGCCAACCGATCCCGGCTGATCCGCCTTCCGGATATGACGCCCGGCGGTTATCATGCCGGCAGCGTCATCCCGGAAAAAAATATCGTTCTGAAAATCACTTGACGGAACCGGCGGTTAAGGACATAAGTAGGATCCGTCCGCCGGGCAGGCGGTAAACTCGAACGGGTTGTCACGAAGCCGGCACCGTAACTGATGCGGAAGGGGAAGCTTAATGGGGGGCATATTCGGCCTGGTGTCGCGGGAGGACTGCGTCGCCGACCTGTATTACGGCACCGACTACCACTCACACCTGGGAACCAAGCGCGGCGGCATTGCGGTGGCCAACTCCCGCGGCATCCAGCGCGCCATACATAACATCGAGAACAACTATTTCCGCACCAAGTTCGAATCGGAACTGGAGGCGTTCCACGGGCTCAAGGGCATCGGCGTCATCAGCGACACCGATCCGCAGCCGCTGGTCATCAGTTCCCACCTCGGTACCTTCGGCATCGTCACCGTCGGCAAGATCAACAATCTGGAGGCACTGGCGAAGAAGGCCTTCGCCCGGCACCGCTACTTCTCCGACACCACCAACGGCACCCTGAACCCCACCGAAATGGTGGCCAACCTCATCTGCGATGCCGACAGTTTCAGCGACGGCATCCGCAACGTCCAGGAATCCATCACCGGCTCCTGCTCGCTGCTGTTGCTCACCGACGACGGCATCCACGCCGCCCGGGATCGCTTCGGCCGCACCCCGCTGGCCATCGGCCGCCGTGACGGCGCCCTGGCGGTGAGCTCCGAATCCAGCGCCTTCGCCAACCTCGACTTCGAGATCGACACCTTCCTCGGCCCCGGCGAGGCGGTTTTCATGACCGCGGACGGCTGGGAACGCCGTCTGGAACCGGGTGAGGCCATGCAGATCTGCGCCTTCCTGTGGGTCTACTACGGCTACCCGTCATCGGAGTACGAAGGCATCAACGTCGAATACGTGCGCAACCGCTGCGGTGCCGCCCTGGCCCGCAGTGACAATGCGGCGGCCGACTGCGTCGCCGGCATCCCCGATTCCGGCGTCGGCCACGCCATCGGCTACGCCAACGAACGCGGCCTCCCTTACCGGCGGCCCTTCGTCAAATACACCCCCACCTGGCCGCGCAGCTTCATGCCCGAGAACCAGTCACTCCGGGATCTCGTGGCCCGCATGAAGCTCATTCCCATCCGCCGTCTCATCGACGGCGAACGCCTGCTCTTCTGCGACGACTCCATCGTCCGCGGCACCCAGCTCAAGGAAAACGTCAAGATTCTTTTCGACTACGGCGCCCGCGAGGTACACATGCGCCCCGCCTGCCCGGTGCTCATCCATCCCTGCGAATATCTCAACTTTTCCACCTCGCGCTCCTCCCTCGACCTGGTCGGCAGACGGGTTATAAAAGAGCTCGAAGGCGCCGAGGACCGGCACCTGGAAGACTACGCCCGCGCCGGCTCGGACCGGAACCTGGCGATGATCGAGGAAATCCGCCGGCGGCTGCATCTGACGTCGTTGAAGTTTCAACGGCTGGAAGACCTGGTGGCGGCCATCGGCCTGCCGAAGGGAAAGCTCTGCACCCACTGCTGGGATGGATCGGGGTGCGGCAATGGAGGATGTCGGCAGGCCTAGTCGGCAACCGCCTGCCGGAGGATCTCGAACACGCTCGCCGGGGTCCGTCCCGCGGCGTCGGCGACTTCACGAATGCTCATCTCCGCCGCCGCCGCCAACCCGGCGGCGTTCAGCATTGCCAGCACCCGCGCCCGGTCGAGCCCGTAGGTGGTACAGATCTCGTCGATGGTTCTCCGGCCGAAGCCGGGCGGAGGAACGTCGGGAAACGACTCCCCGGCGGCGGCCTTCGCCGCCGCCGGTTTCATGATCTCGTAAACCCGGGCCGGGGTAACCTGGTGCGCCGCGGCGATCTCGCCGATGGTCTGCCGATCGCTCGCCACCGTGATCCCCGCCTGCCGCAACAGCTCCAACGCCTTACCCTGGTCGATCTTCATCCGCTCGGCAAAGAACCGGAACGACGACTGTTCGGCATGACCGTAAGGCGGCTCGCCCCGCACCTCACCAACGCGGTCGGTAAGCCGCTCGCCGATGCTGATCACCGTGCTCAACGGCGGCAGATTGAAGAAGGTTCCCAGCACCGTCACCAGCACCAGCGCCAGCGCGGCGTTGAAGCTGGAGTTGCGTGATGTCTGTCCCGCACGCCTGATGTAGGCGAAGATGGGCTTGAGGTTGTACAGGGTATGGATCACCCCGGCGACGATCACCAGCAGGCCCAGGTTGATGTGCATTGCCACCCATTGCGGCTTGGTCAGGCCCCACAAACGCCACTCCGACCAAGAGGCCACCCGGCCGTGAGGGGCGATGTAGAGCACAACGCTGGTCAGCACCACGAGGATGCCGGCCAGCAGCAGGGTCAGGGAAACGATTCGGCGCATACCGGCTTCCTTTACCGTCTAATTTGCGTTTTTTTCAGTACATTCCGATACGGTTTTCGCGGCACCGTCCGCAGCGGACCGGGCAAGAAGAAAGACGGGGGCAGGTACCCGTCAGGCCCGGCCCTCCCCGTCCACGACGTCATGACGTTTCGCCAGGGAAGTGCCGATTGACAAAGCGCTTCAGGCTGTCGGTCAGATCCACCTCCCAGCCGCCGTGATAAACGATGGTGGAGGCCAGCTCGCCGGCGAGAATCGCAAAGACATATTTCGCCGGCAGGCGCCTGATCCGCCGTCTCCAGGCAAGGTTTTCACGGATGAAGGCCGGCAGGTGCGCCAGCAGCACCGGCTGGAAACGTGAACTGCGGGCGAATTCAGGATGCGCCTGAAAATAGGCGAACAGCCGCGCATAGTGGCCGTTGATTTCGTTACTGATGTCGGCGGCGATCTCGGTAAAAAGTTTCGCGCCGTCGGCTTCCCGATGGCGCCGGAAAATCAGATTGGCCTCGTCCCGGGCCCGGCGGGCGAGAATCTCCAGCACATCGGCGACATATTCCCGCTTGTGGGCCATAAATTCCCGCTCGCTGAACAGCAGGTTGGCGATGATCTCATATGACGACGAGATGACGCCGCATTTGTTGGCCGCGGCGTCGCGGATCACCACCACGCCGCGCTGCTGAATCGCCGTCCGTGCCCCCGGAGTGATGAAGGAGTTGGCCCCTTCGACGATGACCCGGCAGCTCGGTTTACCGTCGGCGCCGAAAAGCCGTTCCCAGTTGCTCTCGTCGATGGTCTCCGGACGGCCACCGGCGGGAATGAAGAGATCGGCGTCGACGGTGAAGATCAGGCCGTCCCATTCGCGGTTCATCTCATCGGCGGTAATCCATTGCTCCTCGACGCCGGCGGCGGTACGCACCAGTTTCCGGTAGCGTTCCACCAGGCCGTCGCGGCGGCGCTCCCGGCGCGACATGATGAAACCGCCGGGATTGAGCCGGGCGGGATCAAAATCGTCAATGTTGGCGGCCAGGACCAGACGGCCGAGTTCGCCGCGGTCAAGGCCTTCCGGATCACCGGCGACGCCGGTACCGGCCACCACCAGCTTCACCGCCGCCCGCGGGCAGCGCTCCAGCAGCAGTTTGATGGCGTTGCCGGCGACATCGCCGCTGGGGCCGCCGGTCAGTTTGACCGTGAACGGGTCATGGTGCATGTTGATGCCCAGCTCCCGCATGGTGATCTCGGCGAAGGTGATCACCCCCAGCGAGGTAACACCGTATTCCTTGTGGTTGATTCCCGCCCGCTTGCTGGAGATGAGCCCGGCGCCGAGGAGATAACCGCGCTTCACCGACTGGCGGGCGATGAACTCGATCATCTCGTCGTGCATGTTCTCGTCCGGCCCCAGTTCGATGGGTTCCTCCTCGCCATAGTAATCCCGCACGTAAGGGCTCGCCGCCCGGCCGTCGGCACCGGTAACGAAGAGGTCGAGAAAGGCGTTGAGGAACCCGTACTGCAGCTTGTAGAGCCGCTGGGTCACCTGCGCGGGGTCGTCGACATCGGACACGTCCAGCACCACCCCCATCTTCGAACCGCCCTCGTAGATGTCCTTGTTCTTCAGGTGCTGGGTGTGGGCGAGGACATAGACTTCGCGGAACAGGGTGTCGGCGTTGGCGGCGAAATCGTCCGCCGTGCGGCAGATGATGGTGCGCCAACCGCCGCGGGCGATGTCGGAGAAACCGACATGGTAGCCGGCGCCGTAGCGGCCATAGAAGAAGGTGACGCGAAACGGCGCCGCCCCGGCCGGCAGGTCGCCGGTGGCCGCCGACCCGAGGGCTTCCAGGTACGCCGGATCGAGGCGGAAAGCCAGGGCATGCTTTTCGGGCACGAAGAAGTTGGTCTTCAGGGTATGCCGCACCAGCAGGGCGGCGGTGCGGAAGATCTCGCGGCGGATGCCGTCCAGGTGACGGTGACCGGTGTTGTAGCCGCCGATCTCGTCCATCAGCTGTTCATATGCCGCCTGATAACCGCGCTCGGCGGCATCTCCTTGGGCCTCCGGATCGAAACGCCGGAAGAACAGCCGGGCGATGCGCTGCGCCATTTCCGGGTTGTGATAGAAGGCGCGCTTCACCTCACCGAGATCGAAGACCTCGGGCCGGTTGTGCGCCAGGGTGGAATGACAGAAGGCGATCAGGGCGTTGGTCAGCGTCGCCTCCTCCCCGTTCAGGATCCCGCGACCGAGAAACTCGGTATAGATTCTGCCGCTGTTGGCAAGAATCTGGGTATTGTATAACTCCGTCCGCAGTTCCCTGAACAGCGGCGAATTCTCCCATACCAGTTCGCCGTCGCGGGTGGCGACATAGAAGGTACCGAGAAAGTAGGGGTTGATGCCGTTGTGGATGTTGAGGCTGTAGGAACGCCGGATGCCGACGTTCAGGCGATTGAACACCTCCGTCACCTGGGCCAGAAAGCCGCCTTCCGGCGGGTTGCCGACGCCGAAGATCAGGCGGGATTCCTGATGATGGATGACATCCTCGGAGTTCTCCACCGCCAAAAAAAGCCCGTCACAACGCACGACCTCGTGATACAGGCAGATGATCCGGGCCACCCGTTCGGGCGGCGAAATGCGGATATAACTCTCGTTGTTGAGCCACATGAGGCGGAAGATGCGGTTAAATTCAGCCGTGGTCATCCCCGGAAAACGGCAGCTCATGGCCGCCGCCACCGGCTCACGGATCGCCCGCGGGATGGTCACCCGGTCGACCTCGACAATTGCCGACGGCTCCCGGCGGCGGAACTCGAAGCGCTGGATCTCCAGCGCCGATTCAGTGCCCGGCACCGGCTGATAGGAATGGCAGACCTCGGCGTAGGAGATCATTTTCTCCGGCAGCCGGGTGAAAGAGCGGAACAACGATCCGGGGGTACTCAGACGGGCCTGAATCAACTGATCGTCGCGGTCCGCCAGCAGCAGCCGGTTGCTGTGGGCCAGGGTATGCAGGTCGCTCACCAGGTTGGCGAGGGCATCACGCTCGTCAGCCATAGTGATGAAAAAATACGGATTCAGATTCTCCCGGAGCCAGGCAAAGTTGCGCTCCTCCTGGCGGCCGCGTTCGCGCAGAATATCCCTGATCTCGTCGAACATGGCGTATCGCAGTTCCTGTTGACCGGCCTGGTCTTCCATCGTTCCCGCTCCCTTCATCACTGGATTCCCCGTTCAGGCCGCCGTTGAGGCCGCGGCCCCGACCGCAGCCCCGACCACGGCACCGGCAGTCACACAACCCGTGCCGTCGTGCGGACCCGCCCGACACCCATGGGGCGCCGGGCACCGTACATCCTCCAAACAGCCAATGTTGCCGGCTTCGTAACAACTCCATCTTCTTCGGTACGCGGCAACCTGCGTCATGCAACGTCCGGCTACATACGCCTCACGCCTCAGGCAAGGAAGGGCCGCGAATCTGGAGCTGTTAGGGTGCCATCCCTTGGCGGCGTTTTTTGGCACTCGTTACGGTTTCATCAATGTTGTCCGGGACGATTATCGCTGCATGACTTCCATCGCCGCACTGTAAACGGGTTCACCCCCCGCCGTCAAGACGCAAAAAAACCGGTACGTGCAAACGTACCGGCGCCATGATGTCTATCCCGCCCAACGGCATCGACCACGGCGGTATCCGGACCCGAGCGGGTCCGCTCACCGCCGGCAGGTCACACCGCCGGGGCTACATCTCGATTTCCGGGGTCGGAGCACTCATGATCGCCAGGCCCATGAAATAGTCCTCGCGGGCCCGTTCGATCTTCCGGCTGCCCACCAGGGCCGCCAGGCGACTCGTCACCTGTTTTTCGCCGTAGCGATCGAGCAGTGACTGCAATTCCAGGATACAGGTTTCCTCGCTCATTTTTCCATGCCTCATCATTGCCGCACTTCCTCCGCGCAGGAAAACCGAACTGTTCTCATATCAGGGTATTCGGCGGTCGGGGGCAGAACTTGAAACGTTCTTAACGGAACGACTTGCGACCGAAAAATACCTCTTCCCGGATGTCACTATTTATGCTACTAACATAACCTACTAAATCTTCTTTTGCTCCACCAACCTCTCCGCCCGCGGGGCGGCAACCGACAACACGGAGGTCAGCATGGGTACGAACCTGAAAGACTATTTCGCCGCCACCAGGGGGACCGGCATCCTCGCCACCGCCGACAGCGACGGCATGGTGAACACCGCGGTTTACTCCCGCCCCTTCGTTCGCGACGACGGCAGCCTGGCATTTATCATGGCCAACCGCCTGACCCGCGCCAACCTGCAACGCAACCCGCGGGCATCGTACCTGTTCCTCGAAGCGGGAGCGGGCTACCGGGGCTGCCGTTTGCAGCTCACCATGACCGGCGAGGAAAAAAACCCCGAACTCATCGAACAGATCTGCACCCGCTGCAAGCTGTACGAGGCCTCTGGAGAAGCGCAGGATCTGACCGTCAACAGCTTCACGGTGGACCAACAGTTGCCGCTGATCGGCGCGGGCGAGGTCCTCGATCGGGAATAATGCGATCCCCGCGGCGGCGGTCGTCTCGTCACGTCCGGTGCCGCAACGGCGACCGCCCTCCGGCACCCCCGGCGGCATCATCGCCGGCGCGTCAGCAGCACCCATCGCCGACGCGCCAGCGACGGCAATCCTGACGGACTCACAAACACTCGAACAATGCGTTGTCACCGCGCCGGCGGGAATCCATAGGTGATTGATAATCTACCGGATTCTCGCCTTCGCGGTAACGACGGTAAACGGTCATGGCAGGCTTTTTGCGACATCATCGATCCTGACCTCGTTAAGGGTATACTCGCCGATGAATTTCTTCAGTTGGCGCAGCTTGTTGGCGTCCAGGCGGTCGAACCGGAGGCCGCGGCGGCGGACAACCATTGCATATGACCGGGTGCGGTCGCGCAGGACAATGTCGGAAACCGAGCGGCAGGGGATACGCCGGATGCGGCAGCCGCCGTCAACCAGACAGATATCCAGTTCGTCGATATCTTCCACCCGCCAACCGTGCGCGTAGTAGCAGAGCGAAATACCTCCCAGACTGATATCGATGACCTGTCCCTGTTCGATACCGTGGGGTTTGAGGATGGCATAGGCCCGCGGGTCAACACGGTAGCGGTAGAAAAAACGCTGTTCCGATCGGGTTTCCGGTTTCCATACCCTGCTGTTCATCGTCCCCCCTCGGCGCCTCCGCCCGCTCATCGGCGCCATCATCACCTGCTTGCCAGCGCCCTCGATGGAAAAGCATAACGACCGGCGCCGAATTGTCAAGGCACGGCACCCCCGGGCAAAACAAAACCGGCGGCATCGGGATCCGATGCCGCCGGTTTTTTCAACCGACATGCAAGATGATGGACTCGCAAAAACTCCACCAAGGCGTCATTCCCACACCGGCGGGAATCCATACGTGAGTGAATCTGATATGTCCAACGGACGGTCGATCAGGACGCCGTCTTGATCAGCATGGTGGTCGGATCGAGCTGCAGGGTCGGCTGCGCCTCCCCGGTACGTGGGCCTTTCAGGGCCCGCACGAAGATATCCTTGCCCTCGGGCTGCAACTGCAGAATGACATCGAAACGGTCGGCAACCCCGGCCAGTTGCAGCGGCAGGCCATCAGCGGCGGGCTCCTCGTGGCGGTGCGAGAGGATGGAAAACCAGACATGCATCCGCATATCGGTCGCCAGCACCTTCACCTCGGCAAGCATTTCGCGGCGCTCGTCGTCCAGCGGCAAACCGTCGATGAGCAGCACCTGCGGGGTGAAGATATCCTGCTCCCGCAGTTCCTCGAGCCGTTCACGAAGCCGCGGCACGCTGAAGCCGTCGACGTGGAAGGCCATGATGAAACGGTAGGGCAGCACCCGCTCCCACAGCTCATTGATCTGCTGCACCTGGTAGCGGTCGGCCAGATCCTGGAGCATCTCCTTGTACCACAGATTGACCTTGCGGACCGGATCGTCGATGCTGATGTGGAGCACCTGCTGGTCACGCAGCATGGAGTTGAGCGCGATCTGCACCAACAGCGAGGTCTTGCCGACGCCGGCCCGGGACACCACCGCACCGCAGCCGCCGGCGGGAATGAGGTCGTCGGTGTCGTTGCCGAGGATCCGCAGCGGATTGCGCATAATCAGTTCGTTCTTCAGCATATCGAAATTCCTTTGTTTAAGATAGATGACCCGGGAAGTCGTTTTCTCCCCGCCGGATGCAGCCGGAAAACCGCGGCGAGAATCAGGCGACGCTCTTCTTGGCTTCGGCATACTTCTTTTCCAGTTCCTCGGCAACCGACTGCGGCACCTGCTTGTAGAGCGCAAACTCCATGGTAAACTGGGCCTTGCCCTGGGTCGAGGAACGCAGCACGGTGGAATAACCGAACATCTCCGCCAGCGGCACCTGGGATTCAACAACACACATGTTGCCCTCGTCCTGGGTACCGAGGATGATGCCGCGGCGCTGGTTGATGGTACCCATCACCTGGCCCTGGAACTCGGTGGGGGTCTCCACCACCACCTTCATGATGGGCTCGAGAATGGTCGGCTTCGCACGCCCGTAGCCCTCGTGAAAGGCGCCGCGAGCGGCGGCCTGGAAGGCCATTTCCGAGGAGTCCACCGCATGGGAGGCACCGTCGTTGATCTGGATCTTCACCCCGGTAACCGGATACTCCATCTTCGGCCCCTTGGCGAGGCAGTTGCGGAAACCCTTCTCCACTGCGGCGATGAACTGGGTCGGAATGCTGCCGCCGACCACCTTGTTCTCGAATTCGAAATCACCGTCCGCCAGCGGCTCCATGAATCCGGCCACGCGGCCGTACTGACCGGCACCGCCGGTCTGCTTCTTGTGGGTATAGTTGAACTCGGCCCGCCGGGTAATGGTCTCGCGGTATGCCACCCGCGGCTGGCCGGTACTCACCTCGGCGCTGTACTCGCGCTTCATGCGCTCGACGTAGACCTCGAGATGCAGCTCGCCCATCCCCTCGATGATGGTTTCGCCGGTCTCGTCATCGACGTAGGTACGGAAAGTGGGGTCCTCCTTCGAGAACCGGTTCAGCGCCTTGGACATGTTGACCTGGGCCTTGTTGTCCTTGGGCACCACCGCCAGGGAAATGACCGGATTGGGTACGAACATGGAGGTCATGGTGAGATTCAGCCCCGGCGATACAAAGGTGTCGCCGGAGGCACAGTCGACCCCGAAAAGCGCACCGATATAGCCCGCCCGGAGAATATCGATGTCCTCCATCTGGTTGGCGTGCATCCGCACCAGACGGCCGATTTTGACCTTTTTTCCGGTGCGGACGTTGACGACGAAGTCACCTTTTTTGATCGTCCCCTGGTAGACCCGGAGGTAGGTGAGCTGGCCGTAGGGACCGTCCTCGAGCTTGAAGGCCAGGGAAACGATGGGCGCGGTAGTGTCGCTCTTGAGGGACACCGGCGCCTCATCATGGTCGAGGTCGAGGGCCTCGTTGACCACATCCATGGGCGAAGGCAGGATGCGGTTCACCGCGTCCAAAAGCGGCTGCACCGCCTTGTTCTTGTAGGCCGAGCCCATGAACACCGGGGTAATCTCACGCTTCAGGGCGCCGGCGCGCAGGGCGTCGAGAAGCAGATCGGGCGCGATCTCCTGTTCCTCGAGGATCGCTTCGGTGAGTTCGTCGGAGAACATCGACGCCGCGTCGACCAGCTCCTCGCGCCGGACCGAAGCCTCGTCGCGCAGGGCGGCGGGGATCTCCTCGAACCGCACCGTTTCGCCGTTCTCGCCGTCGAAGTAGAGCGCCTGCATGGTTACCAGGTCGACAACGCCCTCGTGGTCAGCCTCGAGGCCGATGGGAATCTGCATCGCCACCGCGTTGTGTCCCAGTTTATCGCGCAACTGGCCGATAACCCGCATGGGGTTGGCGCCGCTGCGGTCGCACTTGTTGATGAAGGCGATGCACGGCACCTTGTAACGCCGCATCTGCTGATCGACGGTGATGGACTGGGACTGCACCCCGCCCACCGAGCAGAGCACGAGAATGGCACCGTCAAGCACCCGCAGGGAGCGCTCCACCTCGATGGTGAAGTCCACGTGCCCGGGGGTGTCGATGATATTGATCTCGTGATCCTTCCACTCGCAGTAGGTCGCCGCGGAAGCAATGGTAATACCGCGCTCCTTCTCCAGTTCCATGGAGTCCATCGTCGCCCCGACACCGTCCTTGCCCTTGACGTCGTGAATGGCGTGAATACGCTGGGTATAGAAGAGGATGCGCTCCGTCAGGGTCGTCTTCCCCGAGTCGATGTGGGCGCTGATACCGATGTTGCGTACCTTGTCAAGCTCTCTTTTCATCGCTTTAGTCACCTTGCAGGATGGTTGACGGCGGCGTAACAAACCCGGATGGCATACTTGTTACGACTCCATCAAATGGTTCATCAATCAGCAATAGCATACCGCCGCCGGCCTGCCCCTGGCAGCACCGGCAAAAAAACGGTTCTGGCTGCTGATGGTTGTACGGTTCGCGGTTGCCGCTCCGGATTCGGTATCCTCCTCCGGAGCCGGCCGGGAATGGCCGGCAGAACTTGTCGGATGCCGGGATGAGCGGAGAATGATTGTTTTATTAGATGTTTATGAGGAAACGCTCACCGGCACCACGAAGGGTGCCGGCGTTGAAGCGGCCCCTATAGCAGATCCACCATTGCATTGCAAGCTCTTTTTCATCCTTCTTGACTATCGACGCTTCGTTCACGTATATAATGTATGCAAAATCCGCGTCACCCTCAACGAGGCTTCGCCATGAACCCGTTCCGTTCCGCCGCCATCGGCAACCTGAGGCTGCGCGCCAAGATGCTGCTGCTGGTACTGCCGCTGGTGCTGCTGCCGCTGTTCGTCGTCGGCGGCGTTGTCGGCTGGATCGCCAACCGCCAGGCCGCCGCCGGCATCGACCGCGTCAGCCGTGCCGATCTCGACCACATGGCCGGCTTCACCATCGACCTGCTCAACAGCCATTATCAGCAGTTCCAGGTCTACCGCGAAGACAAGCGCCAGGCGCTGCGCGCCGAGTTGAAAATCCTCACCGACCTGGCCTGCGGCCTGGTGGAAAGCCGGTACGATCAGCACTCCCGCGGCGCGGTGGATCTCGCCGCCGCGAAGCGGGCCGCCGGCGCCGCCCTCACGCAGGCGACCATCGGCGAAACCGGCTACATCTACGCCATGACCGGCAACGGCGTGCTGATCTCCCATCTCGCCCGGGAGGGCGAGGATATCAGCGATGAACAGGACGAGGACGGCCGTTTCTTCATCCGCGAGATGTGCGAAAAGGCCCGCGCCGCCGCCCCGGGCGAGGTGCTCTACACCGTCTATCCGTGGCGCAACGCCGTCCTCGGCGACTCGGCGCCGCGGCAAAAGATCGTCGCCTACCGCTACTTCAAACCCTGGGACTGGATCGTTGCCGTCGGCGGCTACCTCGAGGAGACCAGCGAGGACATCGGCTTCGAAAAGCGCGCCTTCGGCGACCTCAAGGACCGAATCAAACGGAAGAAAGTAGGCGCTACCGGGTACATCTACTGCATGGACAGCGACGGCACCCTGACCGTCCACCCCGACGCCGAGGGAGAGAACATTATCGCCGCCACCGATTCCGCCGGCGCCCGTTTCATCCGCGAGATGTGCCGCGAACGCGAGGGCTGGATTCGCTACCCCTGGCAGAATGTCGGCGATCCGGCACCGCGACCAAAGATCGTCCGCTACCGTTATTTCGCCCCCTGGGACTGGATCATCGCCGTCGGCTCCTATGAAGACGAGTTCTTCGCCGAGCAGCAGCACATCACCGGCCGCATTTTCACCAGCCTGGCATTCATCACGGTGGCGGTGGGGCTGGCCGCGGTACTGATGGTATTCCTCGCCGCCAAGGTTTTTACCGACCCCATCGGTCGCATGCAGGGCGTGATCCGCGAGGTCAAGCGCGGCCGCCTTGACGTCGAAATGCCGGTGGAAAGCCGTGACGAACTGGGCGAACTGGCGGCGGCCTTCAACCGCATGATCGCCATCATCCGCCACAACCGGGAGATGGAGGCCAAGCTCGCCCACCAGGCAAAGATGGCCTCCATCGGCATCCTGTCGTCGGGTGTCGCCCATGAAATCAACAACCCGCTGGGCATCATCCTCGGCTACGCCGGCTACCTGGAGGGCAAACTCGATCCACACGACCCCAGCTACCAATACATCCATGAAATCAAGCGCGAGAGCAAGCGCTGCAAGAAGATCGTCCAGGATCTGCTGAGCTATGCCCGCACCCCCAAACCCCGGCTGGAGGAAACCGATTTCAACGCCCTGCTGGAACAGATCATCGACTTTGCCGCCAACCATGTCGACATGCACGGCGTACGCGTCATCCGTGACCTCGACCCCGACCTGCCGCCGGTGTGGGTCGACGGCGACCAGATGCGCCAGGTGGCCATCAACCTCATCCTCAACGCCGGCGCGGCGATGCCCGATCTCGGCGAACTGTCCGTTACCACCCGC
The DNA here is from genome assembly GCA_016933675.1 of Candidatus Anaeroferrophillacea bacterium. Taxonomy (GTDB): domain Bacteria; phylum Desulfobacterota; class Anaeroferrophillalia; order Anaeroferrophillales; family Anaeroferrophillaceae; genus JAFGAM01. The sequence goes on along the minus strand of JAFGAM010000018.1, from coordinate 32,193 downwards.
CGGCAGCCGGACGGCGCCGTCACCGTCAGCTGGCGGGACACCGGCGGCGGCATCGACTCCGGAGAACTGGACAAGATCTTCGAACCGTTTTATACCACCAAACCCCGGGGTACCGGGCTCGGACTGGCCATCACCCGGCGAATCGTCGAACAGCACGGCGGCCGCATCGCCATCGACAGTATCCCGGGCGAGGGAACCACGGTCACCGTGACCCTGCCGGCCCAAAAACAGGTTGAAAACCGAACGGAAGCACAGGCCGCACAGCAATCATCCGCTGCCGGGCGGGAAACCGTAACCGAGACCGGGATGGAAACCGAACCGTGAACCGGACCATGAAGCTGACCGGAAACCCGTTGGCACTCCCGGTCGCCGCCGCTGCCCCCGACCCATGCCAGGAATCGCAACCACAACCGGACACGCGGCCGGACCGCCACCCCGCAAGTACGTTGAAGGAGATCCTGCATGATCGGTGAGGCAACGCGGATTCTGCTCATCGACGACGAGGAGGGGATGTGCCGCATGCTGGCCGCCGTCCTCGGCGACCACGGCTTCGCGACCACTTGGTTCACCCGCGCCGCCGAGGCGCTGGAAACCTTCGTGCCCGCAACCTTCGACCTGGCGGTCACCGATATCAGGATGCCCGGCGGCATCGACGGCATCGAGGTGCTGCGGCGGCTGCGGGCGGCGGATCCCGACCTGCCGGTGATCATCATCACCGCCTACGCCACGGTGGAGATGTCCATCGAGGCCCTGCGCCAGGGGGCCTGGGACATGATCACCAAGCCCTTCGAACCGGAAGAACTGCTCTACCGGATAAAAAACGCCCTCGCCCACACCCGGCTGCTGGAGGAAAACCGCGCCCTGCGCGAGGAGCTGGTGGGCAAGTTCCACTGCGACCGTCTCATCGGCGCGTCGGCGGCCCTGCGACGGGTGCTCGACACGGTCGAAAAGATCGCCATCCGCGACACCCCGGTACTCATTACCGGCGAATCGGGCACCGGCAAGGAGCTGGTGGCCCAGGCGATTCATCACAACTCCCTGCGCCGGGAGCAGCGTTTCCTCGCCATCAACTGCGGCGCCCTGCCCGAAAGCGTCCTCGTCAGCGAACTCTTCGGCCATGTAAAAGGATCATTCACCGGCGCCACCGAGGACCGCGAGGGCCTGCTGGCCGCCGCCGACGGCGGCACCCTGTTCCTCGATGAGATCGGCAACCTGCCGATGCCGGTACAGCAACTGCTGCTGCGCTTCCTGCAGGAGCGGGAATTCCACCGTATCGGCGACCGCCGGCCCACCCGGGTTGATGTGCGCCTCATCTCGGCCACCAACGCCGACCTCAAACAGGCGGTGGCGATGGGCACCTTCCGCGAGGATCTCTACTACCGCATCGACGTCGTCAACATCCACCTGCCGCCGCTCCGCGAGCGGGCGGAAGACATCCCGGCGCTGACGACGCAGTTCATCCGTGAAAACAATGAACGGTTCGGCACCCGCATCACCGGCGTCACCCCGGCGGTAATGGGGATGCTGCGGGCAGCGCCATGGCCCGGCAACATCCGCCAGTTGAAGAACGTCATCGAGGCGGGAATGGCGATGGAAAGCGACAGCCGTCTGACCCCCGAGGTCATCGCCCCGCTGCTGGCCGGCCGCGCCGCCGGCACCCCGGGCGGCGGGGAAGGCGGCGCCGGGGACGGGGACGAAACGCCGTTGCCGGCCGCTTACACCGAGGCCCTGGCCGATTTCGAGACCCGCTACCTCATCGACCTGCTGGCCCGCTGCGGCGGCAACGTCGAGGCCGCCGCCCGCGAAGCGGGAATGAATATCGCCACCATCTACCGCAAACTGAAGAAATACGGCATCGACCGCACCAACCCCGCCTGAGGGAACGACCCACGATCAGCCAGCCGGGGCATACCCCACCCCCGGCTCCGCCGGCATACCACCCCAAACCTCCGCCCCGGTATGCCCTGCAATAAATTTCGCATTTCCGCGAAACGTCTCGACGCGGTTTTGCGCAAATGCAAAACTGCAATCCAACATACCGTTATCATTAAATATTTTCGAATACAGCCGCGCTTTACAGCGGCATCACCGGTGATACCGTGACCTGCGAAGGCATATTATTCGCATCCGTGCACATACCCCGCGACCCGTTCCGCCCTCCCCACCAAACCCGAATTGATTGGCTATCTATCCGGTCACTTTATCTTTTTCACTTCAAGACAACAATAGATACCGATCTGGCACAAGATCTGCAGTATACAAAAGGCAAACGCCGGCGGCAACGCCGCCCGGTCGACCACCAGCAGGAAGACATGATGAAGCGAACCCCCGTATGCCCCTTTTTCGGCAAGAACGACGATTACTGCGACATCGGCTGCGGGTACATCTCCTCGTCGGATGTTCGCATGATCATCAGTTACTGCCGGCACAATTTCCGCGACTGCATCAAATACCGTGAACTGCTCGACCGCCACGGAGAAAAAACGCCGGCGGCCGCACTGCCGGAAACAGCCGAGGCAGAGGTGGACAACGTGGTTCCGCGGGCGGTGAACGGTCCGGGATACGGCGGTTTCCGGTACCCATCGCCGGCGGCACACACCGCCGATGAGTTCGATGAACCGCCCGTCCGCGGTCCACGCAACCTGCTGCTGGATCCCGGCATGTGCCGCGCCCCGGGAGCGGGTTTCAATTCACCGCCGGCAGGATCGGAAACACTTTTAGCCCGGGCCGCCCGCCGGTCGCGCCGGATGGTGCGGCTCCTGGCCGGCCGCTGATCGATGCGGAACGGATTCCGGCGGTTGTCACGAAGCCATTATCATCTTCAGGACATTACATAATCAACCAGTACCGCAACCGACAGGAGGAGGCAGAACCATGTCAACCAGCAATCTGGCCCAGGCCATCAACAACCACGAAGTGATCGCCCTCAACTCCCGCGCCGGGTCGATCTCCATCAGCGACAGCACCGCCAACCCCGCCCCCCTCGGCCTGTTGGGCTTCGGCATGACCACCATCCTGCTGAACCTGCACAACGCCGGCTTTTTCGCCCTCGACACGATGATTCTGGCAATGGGAATCTTCTACGGCGGCGTCGCCCAGATCATCGCCGGAATGCAGGAATGGAAGAAGAACAATACCTTCGGCGCCACCGCGTTTACCTCTTACGGACTCTTCTGGATGACGCTGGTGGCCCTGCTGGTGCTGCCGAAGGTAGGACTGGGCAGTGCTCCGTCGGACACCGCGATGGTCGCCTACCTCACCATGTGGGGCGCTTTTTCGGCCTGCATGTTCATCGGCACCCTGAAACTGACCCGGATTCTCCAGGTGATCTTCGGCTTCCTGACCGCTCTCTTCTTTCTCCTGGCCTTCGCCGATGCCCTTGCCAGTCCGACCCTGAAACTGATCGCCGGCTGGGAAGGTATCTTGACCGGCGGCCTGGCCTTCTATGCCGCCATCGGCCAGATTCTCAACGAGGTCTACGGTCGGGAGATCTTCCCGCTGTAGCCGTTCCTGATCTCCCTCAGGGGTGCCACCACACCCCGCCCCCCCTGGCCGGACGGCCGCCTGCCGACAAACGACAGGCGGCCGTCGTTTTTGCCGGCCGGGTAGCCACTCCATCTTCTCCACTGCCTGCCGGTGCGCACCGCCTGCCGACGGGCACGCAACCCGCAGCGAGGTGATACCCGGATCTCCCCGGCCCGGAGAGGTATCTCTCTCCGGCGTCATCACTCAGCCGAAGTGCGCAACCGCATCCATCAGTCCCCCTTCGCCCCGCTCTCCGTGAGGATTTCACGCACCACCACCAACAGCTCGGACACGGTGAAGGGCTTCTGGAGCAGTTTCCGACCGCCGAGGCGATGGCGGTCGATCATCTTGTGGTAGTCGGGATACCCGGAAATGAAGAACAGCCGGGCACGGGGCAGTCGGCGGGAGATCTCGGCGGCCAGGGCGTAGCCGTCCATCCCCGGCATGACCACATCGGTAATCACGAGGTCGAACAGCCTTCCGGCATCGAGCAGTTCCAGTGCCTGTTCCGCGGTCTCCACCGAAGCCACCGGATAGCCGGCTTCATGCAGCCCCCGGGTGGCAACCTTGCGCACCTCCTCGTCGTCCTCCACCACCAGGATGCTGCCCCCCCGGACGACGCCCTCGCCCCCGGGCTCTCCCGCCTCACCAACGGCGGTTTTACCGCTGCCGGCCGCCTGAGGTATCGGCCAGTACAGGTCGAAGGATGTCCCCTGACCCGGTGTGCTGTTGACATAGATCATGCCACGGTTCTGTTTCATGACCCCGTAAACCATCGACAAGCCGAGCCCCGAACCCTGTCCGACCTCCTTGGTGGTGAAGAACGGATCGAATATCCGCCCGATTACCTCCGGATCGATGCCGCAACCGCTATCAGCAAGTTGAAGATGAACAAATTCACCCGGCCGGCTGTCCGGGTGCCGGGAAACAAACTCATCGTCGAGAACGGCCATCTCGGTGCCGATGACGATCCGCCGCACCGCCGGTTGCGCGACGCAGCGGATCGCATCGACGGCATTCACCACCAGATTGACGAGCAGCTGGTCAAGCTGTCCGGGATCGGCGTCGATCATCGGCAACCCGTCGGCCAACCGCAGTTCCAGGGTGATATCCTCGCCGATCAGCCGTGAGAGCATCTGCTCGAGATCGCGGATGAGACGGTTGATCGCCAGCTTCCGCAGTTGAATGATCTGTTTGCGGCTGAAGGCCAGCAACTGGCGCGTCAGGGCCGCGGCCCGGTTGCCCGCCGCCTTGATGTGGTTGACATCCTTCCAGAGCCGGTCACCTTCGGGCAGATGCTCAAGCATCAGCTCTGAGTAGCCGATAATCGCAGTCATGATATTGTTGAAGTCGTGGGCCACGCCGCCGGCCAGCTGCCCGATGGCCTCGAGCTTCTGGGACTGGCGCAACTGATCCTCCAGCTCCCGCTCCTTGGTCACATCCAGTTTGACCGAGGCATAGTTGACGATGCCGCCGGAGGCATCCTTCACCGGGAAGATCACCGCATCCTCGTAGAAGATCGACCCGTCCTTGCGCCGGTTGACCAGCAGACCGGTCCAGGTGTCGCCGCGGCTGACGGTCCCCCATAAATCCCGGTAAAAGGCTTCGCCGTGATGGCCGCTCTTCAGAATCCGGGGGTTATTGCCCACCGCTTCCGCCGCCGTGTAGCCGGTATAGCGGGAAAAGGTCTGGTTGACATAGACAATGTTGCCCTTCACATCGGTGATCAGGACATCCACCATCGACTGGTCGACCACCGCCGCCAGGCGCTGCTGTTCTGCTTCCCGGGCCTTCAGCTCGCTGACATCGAGGGTCGCCATCAACACCCGCGACCAGTCCTCCGCACCGGCGCCCGGCGGCAGCTGCAGATGCATCAAAACCGTCAACGGGCCGCCATCCAGCCGGCGGCAGGTACATTCATAACTCAGCGTCTGCTTCTGGCCGCCGTACAGCCGGCCCATGACCCGGCAAAAATCGGCACTGCACGCCCCGCCGAAGATCTCCCGCAGCACCGCATCATGATTGTCCTGCTCCAACCCGAAAAGCTCTCGCGCCGCCCGGTTCACCGCCAGCACCCGGAGCTGTCGCAGGCAGTCCTGGACATTTTCCGGATTCGCCGCCATGTAGCCGAAGATATCATCGATCCGGCACTCTTTCAGGGCCTTCATGTGCTTCCGGGCAGCACCGAGGTCGATCTCCCAGAGGGCGATGGGAACCTCTTCGAACAGCCGGCGGTAGCGCGCCTCACTGATCTGCAGGTCGGCAAGCACCCGGTATTTTTCAGTGGAATCCTCGTACACCGCCATCACCTCGCCGGTCGGCAGGCGGTAGATCCAGTTCTCCCGCATCACCTCGATGCGGTCGTCACGGTAGCGGCGCAGCGGCAGATAAGCGGTCTCGCCGGTCTCCCAGACCCGGCGCATGGCCGCGGTGACACCCATCTCGTCGACCGCGGGATAGAGCGCGCGCAGGCTTCTGCCCAGCACCTGGTCCCGGGTGCGGCCGTCCATCTTCTCCGCCGCCCGGTTAAACTCGGTGAAATAAAAATCCGCCCCGTTATTTCTGACCTCGTAGACTGCCACCCCCTCGCCCATGGCATTAAACAGACCGCGGTAGCGATCCTCGTTCTCCTTTGACTGGCGCTCGGCGGCAGTCAGGGCCTGCAACTGTTCCTGGAGCTGGAGGTTTGCATCCCGTACCTCTCCCGACCGTTCCGCGACCAGTTCCTCGAGCCGGTCACGCTGGTTTTCCAGCTCCCGGGTCTTGGCCGCCACCTGACGTTTCAACTGCCGGGCGAAAAGCGCCAGGATCAGGATCCCGAACACGGATATCGCCAGTCCCATGCCAACGGCAAGAGCGACGTTGCGCAACCGTTCATGTCGGCGGTACTCATCGGCCAGAGGATCGTAAACCAGCCCGGCGATGCTGCCGCCCGCGGGAGCCAGATCTAAATCCACGATGGTTTCGGCAATGAACTCCCAGCGACCGGGATTCTGATGACCGAGGTCAACGAGGTCGGGGCGAATCAGCTCGCGCATCTTCTCCGCCTCGTAGCGCAGATGCTCATGTGACCTCTCCACCCCGCAGGATTCGATCAGCAGGGTGATGGTCTCCTCGGGATGATCCAGGGCATAGCGCCAGCCCCGCAGGGAGGCCTCGCGGAACGCCGCCACCCGGACCGAGCGACCGGCAACCTCGGCCTCGGTGGTGAAGAGGCAGTCACCATAGAAATCGATACCGTACTGCCGCGGCGAAATGACCAGAAAGGAAACGCCCCGGCATTCGAGAAGAAAGGGTTCGTTGGTCACATAGCCGTTGTAGGCATCCGTCCTGCCGGCAATGAGATCATCAATATCGTATGAGGGAGGCAGCCGCCGGATACTGTCGAGATCAACCCCTTCGCCGACAAGCATGGCCACCAGGGCCAGGGATTCGATCCCCGGCCGCAGCATCACATATTTGCCGCCCAGTGCATTGGGGCAACAGATACCGGCATCCCGGCGAACAATCAGTACCAGGGGACTGTGCTGGAAAATCGCCGCCAGAGATACCACCGGTGCCCCGGCGAGCCGGCGCACCGCCAGTTCGGCACCCCCCACCCCGTAGTGCGCCCGGCCGGCAAGCACCTCGTCGACCACCCGCATCTCCGGGACGCCGGGAAGGATGGCGACATCGAAGCCGGCTTCACGGTAATAACCCAGTTCCCGGGCAGCATAATAGCCGGCAAACTGGAACTGGGGCTGCCAGCACAGTTGCAGGATAACGGACTCGAGCCTCCCGGCGGCGGCCGGAGAAGCGGCCATGGCGACGGACGCCGATCCGCACCACATCAGTGCCACGGCAACAACAACGCCGGCATAAAAGCGTCGGCGAGCCGACTTTGCAAGCATATGCAGGAATATCATGAGGGGAATATAACGGCCGTTGCCGGGGACGTCAAACACCGGTCCCATTTTTGCCATCAACGACGCGGTTTCCCTTGCGGATGGCCCTGAGCCTGTGGTATGCAGCACCCATGAAAGATGAAAACAAACCTCGCCCGGATACCGCCGCCGACCGCAAGGCACGCCTGCTGCGCCTGTTCAACCACGTCATGCTGGGAGCGGGGATCCTTTTCCTCGGCTACCTGGGGGTGATGTACGTGCTGTTCTTTCTGCACACCCGTTGAGATATGATCATGGAATGCAAACAGGAACAAAATCTCGCGCACTGCGCCTGCACCTACGACGCCTGCAACAAAAAGGGCAGGTGTTGCGACTGCATCAGTTACCACTTGAAACAGCGGCAGCTGCCCGGCTGCTGCTTTCCGCCGGCAGCCGAACGCACCTACGACCGCTCGTTCGAACACTTCGTCCGCCTGGTAGAATCAGGCCGGGTCTGACCGCGGCGCCTACCTTCATGGCAGCGATTTTCGTGCCCTTCCCGCGGCCGGAGGCAGGGAACCGAAAAGGAATCCGGCAGTGAACGGCCGCCCTGAACCCCGGATCTGGAGCTACACCCTGCCGGGGGGCTGGCGGGTCAGCGCCGGCAAAACCGATGCCGACAACGACCGGCTGAGCATCCGTGAGGCCCATCCCGCCGACTGGTGGTTTCACGTCCGCGGCATGCCGGGCAGCCACGTCATCCTCCACCACCGTGAGGGGATGGAACCCGACCGTGAAACCCTGCAACGAGCGGCGGCCGTCGCCGCCTGGCACAGCAAGGCCCGCGGCGGCGGCACGGTAGCGGTGAGCTGCACCCGGGCGCAGCACGTCACCAAGCCCCGAAACGCGAAACCGGGCACCGTCAGCATCCGCCGCGAATCGGTCATCAAGACGCGCCCGGCCCTGCCGGAACCGGCACCCGGGGATTGACCCGAACAGAACTACCCCTCGCTGCCCCCCGGCATCACGCCGCATTCCCCGGTTTTCGCGGCACCGGAACGAGGACGACGTGATTGGCCGCCGCGCCGCCTTCACGTTACCGGCAGCACCACCCGCACCGTCGTCCCCTCACCCAGCCGACTGCTGATGCCCACCGTGCCGTGGTGGTCCTCGACAATCCGGCGCACCAGCGGCAGCCCCATCCCCGCCCCCACCATCTTGGTGGTGAAGAAGGGATCGAAAACACTGTCGAGATCCTTTTCGGCAATCCCCCGACCGGTGTCGGTGATGGTGACTTCCAGTTCGCCGCTGTCCCGCAACAGGGTGATGACGGTCATGGTGCCGCCGCCTTCCATCGCCTCGATGGCGTTGGTCACCAGTTGGCCGAAGGCGGTGACCATGTTCTTCCGGTGCACGGTGACGTGCGGCAGGTTGGGCGCATAACGCCGCACCACCTGGATGCCGGCCTGCTCCAGCTTCGGCTTCATGAACCGCAGCATGTCGTCGAGCAGGTCATGAAAATCCTCCGCCGTGCGCTCGCCGTTGGGCACCATCTTGAACTTGAAGATGTCCTGCACCATGCGTTCGAGGCGCTCGGTCTCCTTGAGGATCACCTGGGCATACTTCTTCTTGCGGTCGTCATCGGGCAGTTCGTCACTGATACGCCGGGCAAAGCCGCCGATGGCGGCCACCGGGTTGCGCACCTCGTGGGCGACGCCGTCGACCATCTGGTCGAGGGCCTTCTGACGCTCGTGCTCGATCTGGCGCTCGTGAAAGCTTCGGGTTTTGAGCAGCGCCTGGACCCGGGCCAGCAGCTCGGGAAAGTTGAACGGTTTGGTGACGTAATCGTCGGCACCGAGACCGAACCCCTTGACCTTGTCAGGCACCTCGCGCTTGGCGGTCAGCATGATGATGGGGATGTGGCGGGTTTTCTCCTGCTCCTTGAGCACCTGGCAGACCTCGAAGCCGTCGAGCTTGGGCATCATGATATCCAGCAGGATGATGCTCGGCAGGTGCTCGCGGGTCAGCGCCACCGCCTGCTCGCCGTCGTAGCCCTCGATGGTCTCGAAGCCGGCGGCGCGGAACCGTTTACGCAACAGTTCGACGTTGTCGAGGTTGTCGTCAACAATGAGAATGATATCAGCCATCACATCTGTCTCCCGGCTTCCTGTCAGCACCATCTTCTTCGTTGCCTGCCCGGGCGCGGCGCGTCCCGACAGACGTTGCAACCTGGGTCACCGCGACGTACCACGGGCGGGTGCAAACCCGTCTCTCCACTCACGCACATTCCCCGGCAAAGAAACGCGCCGCGAATCCCCGGCGTTCAACGTGCCGGCCGGTTACGACGCATATCGGCGGTGGTTGTTGGGGCGACCGGCCGGTCGCCCGTACGGTTTCCCTCCCGCGCATTATCCACCGGCGCTCAATGTTTCGCCCGTGCCGCCAGCAGTCGCTCGATGACCCGCGGGAAGGTGCGGACATTTATGGGCTTGGCGATGTATTCGCTGCAACCGGCATCGATGCTGCGATCACGATCACCGGCCATGGCATAGCCGGTGAGCGCGACGATAGGCACCTGATCGAACCCCTCGCGACCACGGATGATGCGCGTCACATCGAGGCCGTCCATGTCCGGCAGGTTGATGTCCATGAGGATGAGATCGGGCACCTCGTACTCCACCGCGGCCAGAGCGGCGGCACCGTCCGCGGCGCCGATGGCCCGATAGCCGTGCAGTTCGAGCACCTTGAGAATCAGTTCCCGATTATCGTCATTGTCCTCGACCACCAATATACAGGCCGCTTCAGCGTTCATCGCATATCCCCCGCCGCGCCCGCCAGCGCTCGATCTCCGCCAGCAGCTGGCGCCGCATCCGCACCCCCTTGTGAATCACCTGCTGCACCTGGCCGTTGAGCGCGGCGATTTCGACCGCATCCATATCCTTCGCCGTAATGACGATAATCGGCACCGCACTCAGCCGCGGCTCCGATCTCATATAGTCCACCACCTGGAATCCGTCAATGCCCGGCATCATCAGATCCAGCAGCACCAGCCCCGGCACCCGCCGGTTCATCTCGTCGATGGCGGCGCTGCCGCTCAGGGCGGTGCGGATCTCGATCCCCATGCCTTCGAGAATCTTGGTTTCCAGGTCGATGGCCTGGGGGTCGTCGTCCACCACCAGTACGTCCCGCAGGGCGTGCTGGGTCAGGATACGGGCGATCTCGCCGGTGAGCTGGTCGCGCGCCAGGGGTTTCAGCAGAAAATCTTCCGGACCGATGACCAGCCCGCGGTCGTCTTCCTGGAGGGATACCAGCACCAGCGGCAACGACCTGGTGGCCTCGTTTTCCTGGAACCGGCGCACCAGCTCCCAGCCCTGACGCAGATAGAGCTGCAGGTCGACAACCACGACGAACGGGCGATGAGCTCCCACCGCCGCAAGGGCGGCATCGACCCCGCCGGCCACCACCACCTGGAACCCGGTTTCAGTCAGATAGGCGGAAATGGTCTCACCATGAGTCGGATCGTCGCACACCGCCACCACGCACAGGCCGGTGTCGCGGCACGGTTCGGCCGCGGGCGCCGTTTTACCGCCGGCGGTGGTCACGGCCACCCCCCCCGCGCCGACGGGTTCGGTTTCGGCCATGTACGGCTCCGCCAGCGGCAGCACAAATGAAAAGGTCGACCCACGGCCGAATTCGCTTTCCACCCAGATGCGGCCATCGTGCAGATCCACCAGCCGCCGGGTGATACTGAGCCCGAGACCGGTGCCACCGTAGGTACGGTTGGCAGACGATTCAAGCTGCACGAACTCGCCGAAGAGGCGACCGATATCCTCCTCACGGATGCCGATGCCGGTATCCCGGACATCAACCTGCAGGTAGCCGGCCCGGTGCGCCAGACCCCGGGGCGGGGCGGCGCAGGGTCCGGCGGCCAGGGTGATGGTTCCCTCGGCGGGGGTGAACTTCACCGCGTTATTCAAAAGGTTGATGAGGATCTGTCGCACCTTCTCGGCATCCCCCAGCACCGGCGGCAAACCGGATACCAGCTCGAGGTTGAATTGGTGACGCTTGTTCTCGATCAGCGGCCGGATGGTGTCAACCGTATCTTCCACCACCTCATCGAAGGCAAACGGCGCGATCTTCATTTCCATCTTGCCGGCCTCGATCTTGGACAGATCGAGGATATCGTTGATCAGGTTCAGCAGGTGCTCGGCGTTGCGCTCCACCTTTTCAAGGCTCTCCTGCTGATCGTCGTTCACCGGGCCGTCGACGCCGTCGATGAGCAGCTGGGTGTAACCGATGATGGAGTTCATCGGCGTCCGCAGTTCGTGGGACATGTTGGCGAGAAACTCCGACTTCAATCGGTCCAGCTCCTTGAGTTCACGATTGACGGTTTCCAGCTCGAGGGATTGCTGCTCCAGCGCCACCGTGCGCTCGGCCACCTTCACCTCCAGCTCGCGGTTGAAAGCCTCGAGCCGCTCGTAGAGCCGCGCCTTCTCGATGGCCACCCCGAGCTGGCCGGCGAGGCTGGTAAACAGCTCGGTGAACTGGTCTGAAAAATAGCCCTTCTCCTTGACCGACGCCGCCGTGAGTACGCCGATGGTATGCCCCTCGTAAACGATGGGGGCCTGAACAAAGGATTTGATTCCCTGGCCGGTGATCAGGTTGGTGGAAACGGGCTTGGAGATGCGCTCGGCGTCGGGCACCCGGATCACCCGGCCGGTGAGGTAACACTCGCCGGAATGGCACTCCATGGACGGCTGCCGTTCGGCGGTCTTGACAAACTCGGGCTTCAGGCCGCGCTGGCATTTGATCCGCAGCATGCCGTCCTCGTCCAGCAGGCGGACGGAACAGTTGTCGACACTGAAGGTATCAACCAGCAAATCGAGGATATTGTCCATGATCTGCTGGAGGCTGACGGAGGAGCCGATGGTCCGGGCCGCCTCGAAGAGTACCGACAGCTCCTTGACCCGCTGGCGCAATTCTTCCTGGCTGGCCTCCAGGGAGAGGGAGATCTTGCCGAAGATGTCAAACACGCTTTCCATCTCCGAGCCCAGGGCGCGCATGTAGCTGTCGCAGATCACCCGCGCCGCCGACGATCCCACCGCGCCGGCCAGCACCTTCTCCACCTGCCCCGCCAGGCGCATGCGGTCCTGGTCGGTCATGCCGTCCGGCAGGTGCTCGTAATCGTCGGTAGCGAAGAACTCCGCCAGGGCCTGGCGCGCCCGCGGTTGGCCGACGAACTTGGCCATCATCTTCTCGATCTCGGTGATCGCCGGAAAGATCGAATAGCGTTTCTCGCGGATGAAACGGTCGATGGTCGGCCGGTAGACATCGACGAACTTCTCCGCCTGCCGCCGGTCGACCTCATCCTGGGGGCCGATGAGGGAGATGGCGAAATAGGCCAGCACGTTCGGGGTCAGGGACCAGAAAAGGGCGTGGGAATAGAAATCGAAGCCGGTGAGACCGAAGAGTTCCGTCGGTTTTAGCCACCAGATATCGAAGGGGCCGGAAAGGATTATACTCGCCGGCAGCCAGCCGGAACGAACGAAGGAAGGCACCAGCAGGGTATAGAACCAGCCGGCAAAACCGAGGGAAATGCCGCTCATCGCCCCGAAACGGGTGCCGCCCTTCCAGTAGAGCCCGCCGATGAGTGCCGGTGCCAGCTGGATGGCGGCGGCAAAGGAGATCAGCCCCATATTCACCAGCATGTAGGACTCGCCGATGAAACGGTAGAAAAAATAGCCCATGAGGATGATCGCGAGAATGCCAAGGCGTTTGATCTGTAGCAGCCAGCGGGACAGATCGGTGGTGATCCGCAGGGCCAGCAGCAGGGGCATGATCAGGCTGTTGAGCAACATGGTGGAAAGCGTCACCGAGGAGACCACCACCATGCCGGTGGCCGCCGACAGCCCGCCGATGAAGGCCAGAAAGCTCAGCCCCGCCTGGTGCCGCAGCAGTGGCAGGGTGAGTACGTAGGTATCGGCGGTGGACGAGGTGCCGCCGATCTTCAACAAGCCACCGAAGGAAATAGGAACGACGAACACGTTCATGAGGAACAGGTAGAGCGGCAGGAGAAACATCGCCTTGAGGATGTGATTCTCGCGGTGGTTCTCGATCACCGCCATGTGAAACTGGCGCGGCAGGAAGAGAATCGCCGACATGGAGAGCAGCACCATGGTAAACCAGGCCTGGTAGCTGTTGGCCCGGCAGGTGTCGATACGCAGCAGATGGCGGTAGGACGGATGGGCGGCGATGCGGTTGAGGATGTCCTGAAAACCATCGAAGATGCCGTAGGCGACAAAAAGACCGACCAGGAGAAAGGCGAAGAGCTTGACCAGCGACTCCAGCGCCACCGCCGCCACCATGCCGTCGTGGGTCTCTGAGGCATCGAGATGACGGGCACCGAAGAGGGCACCGAAAAGCGCCAGTACAAGGGACACGAAAAAGGCCGTGTCCCGGAATATGGGCTGCATCTCGATGTCCGGCCCCAGCAGCGAGAGCATCTTCGCCACCTCGTCCGCCGACGCCGCCTTGACGATCAGGTTGAAGGTGGTGTCCACCGCCTTCAACTGCAGGGCGATGTAGGGCATGATGCCGACGATGGCGAACAGGGTGACCAGGGCGCCGAGGCGCGGGCACTTGCCGTAGCGGGAACTGAGGAAATCGGCGATGGAGGTGATGTTGTTCTCCTGCGCGATGCGCACCATCTTACGCAGGATGAACCACCAGGAAAATGCTGTCAGGGTCGGGCCGATATAGACGGTAACAAAGCGGAAGCCGGTATTGGCGGCCTCGCCGACGCTGCCGTAGAAGGTCCAGGAGGAGCAGTAGACCGCCAGAGAAAGGGCGTAGATGTAGGGATTGTCGACGATGCTGCGGCCCTGCGCACGCCGCCGGTCGGCGTAGGCCGCCACCGCGAAGAGGGAGAGCAGGTAGCCGAGGGAGAGACCGACAACCAGCAGGTATCGGGGATTTGCCGTCATGTCTGACCGGGGGCGGTCGGGAAAACGGCCGGCAGACCGGATATCCGGCCGGCTCCTCCCAGTCGCCCAGCTGGGGTGGCGAAAAAACCTGCTGCAAGTGTAGCTCGCCGGCGCCCCGTTTGTCAATCTCTGCCGCCGAGGCCATCGCCGGTCATCCCGGCGGCAATGGTACCCGTGGCGCCCACAATCGATTTCACCATTCCGGCGGATGATCCGCCCGGCAATTTCAATGGCATGGAGCGGCCTGCCTGCCTCCCTGCAGTATCTGGACGGCGGTCCACAAAATTACAGCTTGGCACGACCTGGGTATCGGGGTTGAAAACGGCGACGGCACAAAAAACGCCCGCCGGGATACATTCCCGGCAGGCGGCAGGCACACAGACAAACAGCGGCAAACTCAGGAAAACATATCCTCCACCGTTTCCGCGGTCAGGATCCTGTCCGACCATTCCAGCAGGGTTTCGGCATCCGCCTGCTCGATACGCCGGCGGTGGGCATGGGTGGCCGCGGGGCCGTATTTGCGTTCCATCAGGCGCAGCAAAACCGTAACTTCGCCTTTCTGCACCCCCTGCTGCATGCCCTGCTGCATGCCTTGCTGGACGCCCTGCTAGACGCCTTGTCGGGTAAACCGTTCCGCAAAACTGCTCATCACCGCCTCCTCACGCGGAAAACGCCGCCGATACTCCATCAGTTCATTTTCATCCAATCTGGCATAAATATCGACAAAGTCAAGGTATTTCAGCTGTCTCTCGGGATCGGGCTCCAGGGTCACCAGGCCCCGGACCGCATGGGCGTACACCTCGACCCGATCCGCCGGAGAAAACCCCATGTTCGGCAGGTTCAGCCGGGCCACCAGGTTGTCGCTCTCCCAGTAATCCGCACTGGCAAGGGACGGCAAATCGCACCCAAGATACCGGAACTCCAGGTAGTTATGCTGTGCGCCACCAAGGTGCAAACGACGCTGGTAACGGCTGCCGTGAAGAAAAACCACTACCGGAATCACCCGGTCGGTTTCGAACAGTTCCGCCAGATCCAGGCAGTAGTGGGCCAGACGGTGAATGGAGAAACGGCGGGCTTCGGTTTCCTCTTCGATAACGAAGATTTCCGCCGCCCGCCGGCCATCAGGCCACTCGACCAGCAGAGGAACATCCAGTTCACGGAAACGCTCACCGAGCCGCTCCTGCAACTGCTCCTGGCGGATGGGGATAACCCGCGCCCGGTCATCAATGGCGCCGGCCTCCGCGGCGGCGAAAAAAGCCGGCGCCTGCCGGGGATAGTCGAGGATCAGGTTCTTGAAGTTCTGATCGTGGCACACGTCGCCGATGTCCCCGTGGTGTCGTAACGGCACATGACACGTTACCCGACTGCTGCCGACGAGTCAAACTGCCGCAAGGATGACGGTCCGGTAACCAGCCTGTCCGTCACTCCTTCATGGCGGCGATGATCCGCGCCCCGAAGGCGGAACAGGAGATCTCGGTGGCCCCCTCCATCTGACGCGCCAGATCGTAGGTCACCTGTTTCGCGGCGATGGCCCGCTGCAGGGCGGTTTCCACCAGGGTACCGGCATCGCGCCAGCCGAGGAAATCGAGCAGCATCTTCCCGGACAGGATGAGCGAGCCGGGGTTCACCCGGTCGAGCCCGGCATATTTCGGCGCGGTGCCGTGGGTCGCCTCGAAGATGGCGACGCCGTCACCGACGTTGGCGCCGGGAGCCATGCCGAGGCCGCCGACCTGGGCGGCGCAGGCGTCGGAAAGGTAGTCGCCGTTCAGGTTGGGCGCGGCGAGCACATCGTACTCCGCCGGCCGCAGCAGGAGCTGCTGGAAGATAGCATCGGCGATGCGGTCGTTGATCATCACCTTACCGGCGGGGATCTCGCCGCCGTGGTCGCGATAAACCTCGTCCTCGGTGATCACCCGGTCGCCGAACTCCGCCGCCGCCACCTCGTAGCCCCACTGACGGAAGGCGCCCTCGGTAAATTTCATGATGTTGCCCTTGTGTACCAGGGTCACCACCCGGCAGCCGTTGTCCAGGGCATACTGAATCGCCCGACGCACCAGCCGCTTGCAGCCCAGGGGACTCATGGGCTTGATCCCGATGCCGGAGTGCTCGCGAATGGTCGCCCCCAGCTTTGTACGCAGGAAATCGATCACCCGGTTCGCCTCCACCGAGTCGGACTCCCACTCGATGCCGGCGTAGACGTCCTCGGTATTCTCGCGGAAGATCACCACATCCAGCAGGTCGGGGCGCTTCATGGGGTTGGGCACCCCTTCATAGTAACGCACCGGCCGAATGCAGGCGTAGAGATCGAAATGGTGGCGCAAAGCGACGTTGAGGCTGCGAATACCGCCGCCCACCGGGGTCGCCAGGGGACCCTTGATGGACACCCGGCATTCGGCCAGCGCGGCAAGGGTCTCCTCCGGCAGGTAGGAACCGGTATCGGTGTAGGCCGCCTCGCCCGCCGCCAAGGGGCGCCAGGCAAGCCGCCGGCGGCCGCCGTAGGCGATCTCCACCGCGGCGTCCAGCACCGGCCGGGTGGCGGCCCAGATGTCGGGCCCGATACCGTCCCCGGCCAGGCAGCCGATCACCGGATTGTCGGGTACTTCATATCTTCCGTCGGCGTAGCCGATCAGGGTTCCGTCCGCGGTCATGCCAAGACCCTCCATCATATCTCCAGGTCACCGTGCTTCTGCACGTAGGGCACCAGGCCACCCTCCTGCAGGATGGCAGTCATCACCGGCGGCAGGGCGGGAAACGATTCCTCATAGCCCCGGGTCACGTTGCGCAGCACCCCGGCGGCAAGATCGACCTCCAGTTTGTCATGCTCTTTTATCCGGTCGGTATCGCAGATGACCACCGGCAGGCCGACGTTGATGGCATTGCGGAAGAAGATCCGCGCAAATGACTTGGCCACCACCGCGCTCACCCCGGCCAGTTTGATGATCGTCGGGGCGTGCTCGCGGCTCGAACCGAGACCGAAGTTGCGCCCGCCGACGACGAAATCCCCCGCACTCATCTCCCCGGCGAACTCCGACCGGGCATCCTCGAGCACATGTTTGGCCAGCTCGGGCAGGTTGGAACGCAGATGGAAGAGGCGCCCGGGGGCGATGTGGTCGGTGCTGATATCGTCACCGAAGAGCCAGGCTTTTCCTTGCAGCATGTCTATCGTTCTCCTCACGTTTGGCGGCTTCGTAACCGCTCCGTCTTCTTCATTGTGCCTCAACCCGGGTCGTTCAACGCACGGTGACACCGCCCTCATCCATCAGGTAAGGAAGCACCGGTAATCTGGGGAGGCGATTCATGCATCACCCCCGGGGTGCCATTCCCTATGGGTTTATCTCAGCAGTTGTTCCGGACACCGTCGGGTTTCACCATCAATACGTCCGCGGATCGGCCAACTTCCCCGCGATGGCGGTGGCGGCGGCGGTGGCCGGCGAACCGAGATAGATAAAACCCTCGACGTTGCCCATACGGCCCTGGAAGTTGCGGTTCTGGGTCGCGAGGCAGCGTTCCCCGTCGCCCAGGATCCCCTGATGCACGCCGACACAGGCGCCGCAGCCGGGGGTGTTGATGGAGGCCCCGGCATCGTTGAAGATCTTCAAAAGCCCCTCGTCAAGGGCCTGGCCGTAGACCCGGCGCGACGCCGGAGTGACGATGAGTCGGGTGCCGTGGTGTACCTTCTTCCCGGCCAGAATCTTCGCCGCGATGCGCAGGTCCTCGATGCGCCCGTTGGTGCAGGTGCCGATGAATACCTGCTGGATGGTGAGCTCACGGCAGTCGGAGTGGTCGATGGTGCGGGTGTTGTCCACCGTGTGCGGGAAGGACACCGTGGGCACGATGGCGGCGGCATCGATCTCGTACACCTTCTCGTAGACTGCGTCGGCATCCGCCGCCAGCGGGCGGTATTTCTCCTCGCGGCCCATTTCGGCGAGAAAGCGGCGGGTGTTTTCGTCGCTGGCGATAAGGCCGCACTTGGCGCCGGCTTCCACCGCCATGTTGGAGAGCACCATGCGCTCGGGCACGGTCATCTTATCGATCGTCGCGCCGGCGAATTCCATCGCCTTGTAGGTGGCGCCGTCGGCGCCGATCATGCCGATGATGTGGAGAATCAAATCCTTGGCGTACACCCCGGGGACAAAATCACCGCGGACGACAAACTTCAGGGTTTCGGGCACCCTGAGCCAGGTCTTGCCCAGGGCGATGCCGACGCCGACGTCGGTGGAGCCCATGCCGGTGGCGAAGGCGCCGATGGCGCCGCCGGTACAGGTGTGGGAGTCGGCGCCGATGAGTACCTCACCGGGATTCAGGTGGCGTTCCATGATCACCTGGTGGCAGACGCCGTCACCGATGTCCGAGAGCTCGGCGCCGGTCTTTTCGGCAAAGGCACGCAGCAGCATATGATCGTTGGAAAGTTCGCGCCGCGGGCTGGGCGCCGCGTGGTCGATGAACAGCACCGTGCGCGCCGGGTTCCTGATCTTGTCGATGCCGAGTTTCTCGATCTGGCGTACCGCCAGGGGGCCGGTGCCGTCCTGGGTCAGGCAGACGTCCACGGTGCAAACAGCGATGTCGCCGGCGGCCAGCTTGCGGCCGGCGTGGGCGGAAAGGATCTTTTCAACCAGGGTTTCTGCCATCGATCATTTTCTCCCGTTTTTTCACAATTCAGAAATCGGCCGTCAGGCGTCAGGCGTCAGCGCCCCGCGCTGCCGGGAAGAATCGAGGCCGCGTCCGCCGCCGTCACGCCGGCTTGATCCCCAGATCCCGGAGCTGTCGCGCCTGCACCGTGGAAGGCGCACCGGTCAGCAGGCAGGTGGCCTTCTGGGTCTTGGGGAAGGCGATGACGTCGCGGATGGAATCCAGCCGCTGGAGCAGCATCACCAGCCGGTCGAGGCCGAAGGCAATGCCGCCGTGGGGCGGGGCGCCGTATTCCAGGGCATCGAGCAGGAAGCCGAACTTCTCCCGCGCTTCCTCGTCGCCGATGTTGAGCAGCGAAAACATCTTCTCCTGCACCTCGCGCCGGTGGATCCGGATGCTGCCGCCACCCACCTCGATGCCGTTGAGCACTAGGTCGTAGGCCTTGGCCCGGACATCCCCGGGATCGCTCTCCAGCAGGGCGACGTCCTCGTCCCGGGGCGCGGTGAAGGGATGGTGAATGGCGACGTGGCGCCGCTCGCCGGCGTCGTATTCCAGCAGCGGGAAGTCGGTAACCCAGCAGAAGGAAAACGCCTCCTCGTCGATGAGGCCGGTCATCTTTGCCAGATGCACCCGCAGGCGACCGAGGGCCTCGTTGGCAATGGCCGCCTTGTCGGCGACGAAGAGCAGCAGGTCGCCGGGTACGGCGCCCATACGCTCGCCCAGCGCCCGGCTCTCGTCGTCACTGAAGAACTTGACGATGGGCGACTGCCAGCCCTCGGCACTCACCTTGATCCATGCCAGCCCCCTGGCGCCGTAGACCTTGACCACTTCGAGGAGGTCGTCGATCTCCTTGCGCGACAGCCGCGCGCCACCCTTGAGGTTGAGGCCTTTGATGATGCCGCCGGTATCGAGGACGCCGCGAAACACCTTGAATTCGGTATCGGCGAACACCCCGCCGAGATCCACCAGCGGCAGGTCGAAGCGAATGTCGGGGGCGTCGAGACCGCAGCGGTCCATGGCCTCGGTGTAGGTCAGCCGGGCGAAGGGCCGCGGCAACTCGATATCCATGAGCTTTTTGAAGATCCCGGCCATCATCTCCTCAATCAGACGGTAGATGTCCTCGGGCTCGACGAAGGACATCTCCATGTCGATCTGGGTGAATTCCGGCTGGCGGTCGGCACGCAGATCCTCATCGCGGAAACAGCGGGTGATCTGGAAGTAGCGGTCGAAGCCGGCGACCATGAAAAGCTGTTTGAAGAGCTGCGGCGACTGCGGCAGCGCGAAGAAATGTCCCGGGTGGGTGCGGCTCGGCACCAGATAGTCCCGCGCCCCCTCGGGGGTGCTTTTGGTCAGCATGGGGGTCTCGAGGTCGAGGAAGCCCCACTGGTCGAGGAAGGCACGCACCAGGGTGGTAAGCCGGTGACGGAAGATCAGCGTCTGCTGCATCGGCTGGCGGCGCAGATCGAGATAGCGGTACTGAAGCCGGAGATTCTCCGCTACCTCGCCGAGTTCGTCGACCATGAACGGCGGGGTTTTCGCCGCATTGAGGATCTCGGCCCGATTCACGGAGACCTCGATCTCACCGGTGGGCAGCGAGGGATTGACGGTACCCTCGGGCCGCGGGATCACCTCGCCCTCAATCCGGAGGACGAACTCGCTGCGGACGGTGTGCGCCAGGCGGTGGGAATCGGGCGCGATTTCAGGGTTGAACACCACCTGGGTCAGGCCGTGACGGTCACGCAGGTCGACGAAGACCACGCCGCCGTGGTCGCGCCAGTTCTGCACCCAGCCGGCAAGGGCAACGTGGGCACCGATCTGCTCCGGGCGCAGGGCGCCGCAGGTGTGGGTACGATAGGCGGTACTGAGGGTCGACGGTTCGGAATTCACCGGGATGTCTCCTTGCGGCCGGCACGGTTGCCGGAAATGTGATTATATTGACTATCGGGGGCACCGCTGTACCGCTAGCAAAGCAACCGTAACCGCCGCTAATAAAGCAACCGTACCGCCCGCCAAAAGACACCGATGAAGCGTGGCACCACCCGTAACCGGCCGGTAGCCCCGACCGGCGCGGATTCACGACGCTTCCTCCCGTCCACTGCCGGCGCCTGATCACCGCGCACTTCGTCGCCCCGACAAACCCCGGATTCGCGACGCTTCCTTACTGAGGGATGCGGCGTTGCCGTACGTCTGAATGAATCAGCCGGCACCACCGTGTCCGCGTGCGGCACGCACAGGCAGGCAACGCAGAAGACGGAGCGGTTCTGAAGCCATCAAGGCATACACAAACAGCCGCGCGTTAGTCAAGGCTTTTCTCCCCCGCCGCCGCCGCCCAGCGGGTGACATTTTCCTTGACGGGCCGCCGGAAATCACGTATAAAAGCGGGCCAATCGGGATGTGGCTCAGTCCGGTAGAGCACTGCGTTCGGGACGCAGGGGTCGGAGGTTCAAATCCTCTCATCCCGACCATCTCTTGTTTCTTCAGATCTTCAGGAAGACCGCCGCCGGAAATCCCGTTGCCGGCAGCCCGCCGGCAACGGGGGGCGGAGATTCCACCTTGGAAACAGAGCGGCCGCGGCGCCGCTCTTTCCATTTCGGCTCGTATCTGTCATTCCAACCGGGCTGCCGGGTCGGCAATGCATTCCTCCTACACCATCCTCCTCACCCTCGCCCTGCTGTGCTATGTCATCGGCATGGCCGCCGGCTTCGGACTGATCTGGCAGGCATCGCGCCGGACCAGCCGGTTGGAGAACGCGGCGCTCATCGCCGGTTTCGTCGCCCACGCCGCCGCCTTCGTCGTCCGCGGGGTACAGAGCGACGCCCTGCCGGTGGCCTCGCTGCACGAATCCCTCTCCTGTTTCGCTCTCTTCCTCGCCGGTTGCTACCTCTGGGTATCACTCCGGAACCGGGTCAGCATTCTCGGGGCGTTCATCAACCCGCTGACGGTGATCATCACCCTCTGGGCCCTGCTCATCATCCGTCCGGTGGAACCGCACCCGCCGGTACTCAAAAGCCTGTGGATGCCGTTGCACGTGCTGCTGAGTTTCGCCGGCCATGCCATGCTCGCCGTCACCTGCGGGCTCGGTATCATGTACCTGCTACAGGAGCGGCTGATCAAAAGAAAAAAGGTGAAAGGGTTGTTCACCCGCCTGCCGTCGCTGGGCAAGATCGATCAGTTGAGCTACATCAGTCTGAGCATCGGCTTCCCGCTACTGACGCTCGGCATCATCACCGGCTCCCTGTGGGCCTCGGTGGCCTGGGGCGCCTACTGGAGCTGGGATCCGAAGGAAACCTGGTCACTCATCACCTGGTTCCTCTACGCCGCCCTGCTGCACGGGCGCATCTCCGTCGGCTGGCGCGGCCGCCGGGCGGCGGTGCTGTCGATCGTCGGTTTCGCCGCCATCATGTTCACCTTTCTCGGGGTCAACCTGCTGCTAACCGGACTGCACACCTACGGGTCTTTCTGAGGGTTACGGACGTGCATATCATCGCCCTCGGAGTCAACCACCGGAGCGCCCCGGTTGAAGTGCGTGAGTGTCTCGCCTTCGCCGACAATGCCGTACCCGCGGCCATCGAGGGTCTGCGTGCCGCCGCCGGCCTGCACGAGATCATGATCCTTTCCACCTGCAACCGGGTGGAGCTCTACGCCACCTGCGCCGACCCGGAAGCCACGCGGGAAAAGCTGGTGGCCGGGCTTTCCGGCTTTCACAACCTGCCGGCGGCACGATTTGCCGACAACCTCTACTTCTTCCGCGACGCCGAGGCGGTGCGCCACGTTTTCCGGGTCGCCGCGAGCCTCGATTCGATGGTCGTCGGCGAGCCGCAGATCCTCGGCCAGCTCAAGGACGCCTACGCCCTAGCGGTGGAACACGAAGCTACCGGCCAGGTGCTGAACAAATTCATGCACCGGGCCTTCTCGACCGCCAAGCTGGTGCGCACGCAAACCAACATCGCCGGCAGCGCGGTGTCGGTAAGCTACGCCGCGGTGGAGCTGGCACGCAAGATCTTTGCGGATCTCACCGACAAAACCGTGATGCTGGTAGGCGCCGGCGAGATGTGCGAGCTGGCGGCGCGGCACTTCATCACCCACGGTGTCCGCCGGGTGCTGGTGACCAACCGCACCCACGCCCGGGCGCGGGATCTGGCGGCGGAGTTCGACGGCCACGCGATCGCGTTCGGTGACTTCCACAACCAGCTTGACCGGGTCGACATCCTCCTGAGTTCCACCGGTTCGCCGACCTATCTCATCCGCCCGGAGCACCTGGCACCGGCATTGAAGAAGCGCAGATACCGCCCCATCTTCCTCATTGACATCGCTGTGCCGCGGGACATCGATCCGGCGGCCAACGAGATGGACGGCATCTTTCTCTATGACGTCGACGACCTCCAGGGGGTGGTGGCGGAAAACATCGACCAGCGCCTGCAGGAGGCGGAACGCGCCGAGGAGCTGGTCGCCCTGGAGGTGGACAAGTTCACCGGCTGGCTCGAATCCCTGAAGGTCACCCCGACGATCAAGGAGCTGCGCCGATTGGCGGCCGGGATCGCCGGCGCCGAAGTGGAAAAGACCATCGCCGGCCTGGGCGATTTGTCCCCCAGACAGTGCAAAAAGATCGAGGCGATGGCCGGCGCCATCGTCAACAAGCTGCTCCATGCCCCGGTCACCCGGCTCAAGGAGGAAGCCGAACACGGCAACCAGGTGCCGGTGGAGGTTGTTCGGCAGCTGTTTAACCTGAAGAATTCAGGAGACCGGAACCAGAATCCAGGAGATCACCAGCAACGGGAAACAGGGTCTACCACTCCTGACGCCTGACTCCCGTCTCCTGACTCCTGAATCTGGTCCCTGACAAACCCGAAAGGATTGCTTACACATGACCCGCGGCACACTGACCATCGGCTCCCGGGGAAGCGCCCTGGCGCGCTGGCAGGCGGAATGGGTGCAGACCCGACTGACCGAAGCGTATCCCGACCTTGCCGTCGACATACGGACCATCAAGACCCAAGGCGACAAGATCCTCGACGTTCCGCTGGCGAAGGTGGGCGGCAAAGGACTGTTCGTCAAGGAGATCGAGGACGCCCTCCTGGCCGATGAAATCGACCTCGCGGTGCACAGCATGAAGGATGTACCCACGGTGCTGCCCGAAGGCCTCGACATCGCCGTCATCCCCCAGCGGGAAGATCCGCGCGACGCCTTCTTCTCCCGCACCGGGGCCGCCATCGAGGAACTGCCGGCGGGGGCGGTGATCGGCACCAGCAGCCTGCGGCGCCGGGCCCAGATCGCCCGCCGCCTGCCGCACCTGATTCTCAAGGACCTGCGCGGCAACGTCGACACCCGGCTACGCAAGCTCGCCGACGGCGAATACGACGGTATCATCCTGGCATACGCCGGGGTCAAACGCCTCGGTCTCGCCGAGGCCGTCACCCGGGTGCTGCCGGTTGATTTCAGCCTGCCGGCCATCGCCCAGGGCGCCCTGGGGCTGGAAACCCGCGTCGCCGACGAGCGCACCAACGGCCTCATCGCCTTCCTGCACCACCCGCCGACGCAGCGGGCGGTGGCCGCCGAACGCGCTTTTCTGCGCACCCTGGAGGGCGGCTGTCAGGTGCCCATCGCCGCCCACGCCACGGTGGACGGCGACCGCATACACCTCACCGGTCTGGTGGCCAGTGTCGACGGCACCCGGGTCATCACCGGCACCACCGTAGGCAACGACGACCCCGACGCCCTCGGCACCGCGCTGGCAAACGATCTCGCCGCCCGGGGCGCAACGGAGATATTGCGGGAATGCTATGCAGGAGACTGACAAAAAAAAATCCGGCTCGCTGGCGGGCCTGAGGGTGCTGGTCACCCGGCCGCGGCACCAGGCGGCACCGTTCATCGCGCTGCTGGAGCAGGCCGGCGCCGTGCCCCTGGTGGTGCCGACCATCGCCATCGTCGCGCCCGCAAGCTGGGCCGCGGCGGATACCGCCATCACTCGGCTGGAGAGCTACGACTGGCTCATCTTCACCAGCGTCAATGGCGTGCATTTCTTTCTCCGCCGCATTGAGGAACAGGGCGGCTCCCCGGCGGCGCTGCGGGGACGGCGCATCATGTGCATCGGCCCCAAAACCGCCGCCGCCCTGGCGGAATTCGGTATCGACACCCGGGTGCAGCCGGAACGCTACCAGGCCGAGGGCCTGCTGGAGGCACTGAACGGCACCACGGCCGGCTTGCGGTTCCTGTTGCCGCGGGCGGAAACGGCACGGGAGATTCTGCCCGAAACCCTGCGGGAACGGGGGGCGACGGTGGACGTGATACCGGTGTACCGGGCCGTCTTTCCACCGGATTCCGCCCGCCGGCTGGACGCCCTGCTGGACGGCACGGAGGCGCCGCCAGAGCTGCTGACCTTCACCAGCTCATCGACGGTCGGCAATCTCGTCAATTACTGTGCCGGCCACGAACCCGGTCAACGGCTGTTGCAAATTCCGGCCGCCTGCATCGGCCCGGTCACCGCCCGCACCGCCCGCGACGCCGGCCTTGACGTCCGCGTGGAAGCGGACGAGTTCACCATCGAAGGCTTGCTGGAAGCGATACGGGAGTGGGCCGCCGGCGGAGCGGGAGAACAGCGTCGATGAACAGCACATCGCCCCCTGGCAACAATGGCTTCAACAGGCAGCGTACGATCTGGAAACCGCTCGGGCTATGCGAGATGCCGAACGGCATCACTCGGCACTCTGCTGCTGCCGGCAGGCGATTGAAAAGGCTATCAAGGCAGTGATCGCACGACCGTCGCATGAATTTCCGCCGCGAATCCATGCTCTTATACGGAGGTTTTTGACATGTTCTTCCCCCGCTACCGTCCCCGGCGCCTGCGGGCGTCGGCCGAGATCCGGCGCATGGTGCGCGAAACCAGATTGTCGGTGGACGATTTCATCTATCCGCTTTTCGTCTGTCCCGGCGAAGGCGTCCGCCGCGAGATCGGCTCCATGCCGGGCAATTTTCAGCTTTCGGTGGACGAGCTGGTAAAGGAGGCGGCCGAGGTCAAAAGTCTCGGCATCCCCGCGATAATCCTCTTCGGGATCCCGGAACACAAGGACGAGATGGGCACCGGGGCCTACGCCGACGACGGCATCGTCCAGCGGGCCATCCGGGCGCTCAAGGAAACCACCGGCGGGCTGCAGGTGATCACCGACGTCTGCCTGTGCGAATACACCTCCCACGGCCACTGCGGGGTGGTGGAAGACGGCCGCATCCTCAACGACCCGACCCTGGACTTGCTGGCCCGGGAAGCGGTTTCCCACGCCCGCGCCGGCGCCGACATGGTGGCGCCATCCGACATGATGGACGGCCGGGTGGAGATGATCCGCGACGCCCTCGACGAAGCGGGATTCGATCGCACCCCGATCATGGCCTACGCGGTGAAGTACGCCTCGGCCTACTACGGCCCGTTCCGCGAGGCGGCGGAATCGCCGCCGCAGTTCGGCGACCGCAAGAGCTACCAGATGGACCCGGCCAACGCCCGCGAAGCGATCCGCGAAGCGGAGCTGGACATCCAGGAGGGCGCCGACATCATCATGGTCAAACCCGCCCTGCCCTATCTCGACATCATCCGGCTGTTGCGCGAGGAGTTCGACCACCCCCTGGCGGCCTACAACGTCAGCGGCGAATTCGCCATGATCAAGGCCGCCGACCGCCTCGGCTGGGTGGACGGCACCGCGGTAATGCTGGAGACCCTGCTCGCCATCAAGCGCGCCGGTGCCGACCTGATATTGACCTATTTCGCCAAGGAAGCCGCGAAGCTGCTATGAAACCGACAAACCCGCAGGAATACATCCGCCCCGCCGTCCGGGCAATGGCCGGCTACACCCCCGGCCGGCAGCCGGCTCCGGGCGCCCGGGTGATCAAGCTGAATACCAACGAGAACCCCTACCCGCCGTCACCGGCAGTGGCAGCGGCATTCCGACGCCTGGCGGACGACACCGCCGCGTTCCGGCTCTACCCGAATCCCGAGAGCCGACGGCTGCGGGAGACGGCGGCCACGGTGTTCGGCCTTGAAAACCCCGACATGGTCATCGCCGCCAACGGCTCGGATGAGTTGCTGCGCTTGTTATTGGACGCCGTCACCGACCCCGGCGACACGGTGGGCTGGTGCAGCCCGTCATACTCCCTCTACCCGGTGCTGTGCGGCATCCGCGGCGTCACCGGCCGCGGCTTTCCCTTCGACTGGCGGAACCCGGAACGGCTGCCGGACGGCCTCGATCAGGTAAAAATATTCTTCCTCACCAGCCCCAACGCGCCGTTCGGCACCGGCTTTTCGAATCGCTTCGTCGCCGCCCTGGCGGAACATTTCGCCGGCATTCTGGTGGTGGACGAGGCCTACGCCGACTTTGCCGATGAATCCGCCCTCGATTTGCTGGCGGACCACCCCAACATCGTCGTCACCCGCAGTTTTTCCAAATCCTACGCCCTGGCGGCTCTGCGCCTCGGGCTCGGCTTCGCCGCCCCGGAACTGATCCGCGAACTGGACAAGGTGCGGGACAGCTACAATCTCGATCTGGCGGCCCAGACCGCGGCGGTGGCCGCCCTCGCGGATCGGGAATACCTGTCCGTCACCGTCGGCCGGATACAGGCCGAACGGGCCCGCTTCACCGCGGCGCTGACGGAGCGCGGGTTCGATGTCTGCCCGTCACAAACCAACTTCGTCTTCGCCCGGCCGCCGGCGGGCATCGCTGCCGCGGCGCTGTACGCAGACCTCGAAACCCGGGGCATCCTGGTGCGCTACTTCACCGACCCGGCCCTGGCCGACGGCCTGCGCATTACCATCGGCACCCCGGAACAGATGGATGCGGTACTGGCGGCCATCGACGAATTCACCTGAACAGGTTGCCGGCACGAGACACAAGGAGCCCCAGCGATTCGCCTCCAGGCACCGCCTTCAGGCGCTTGCAGTTGACCTCCTTATCGGCGTCTGAGTCGAAATCGCTATCGGTATCGGTCTTATACTGTGGCGTTTACCGGGTTCATCGCGAGGTTACTCGATGATGAATCGCCGCCGCGGGCGGCGTGGGGCGCTGACTCCTGACTTCCGGCTCCTGAATTCTAAACCAAACGGAAAGGGCATGAACATGACCATCGCCACCAAGATCACCGCCTACATGGAACGTTCCTCATGGATCCGCCGGATGTTCGAGGAAGGCGCCGCCCTCAAGGCCGAGCACGGCGCCGAAAAGGTCTTCGACTTCACCCTCGGCAACCCCGACGTACCCGCGCCGCCCGCGGTGGAAACCGAGTTACGGAAGATCATCAGCGAGGCGCAGCCGATGAAATACGGCTATATGCCCAACGCCGGCTACCCGGAAACCCGGAAGGCGGTGGCCGACTACCTGCACGGCGAGCAGCAGATCGCGGTGAGACCGGAGGGCATCGTCATGACCTGCGGCGCCGGCGGGGCGCTGAACGTCGCCCTGAAAACCCTGCTCAATCCCGGTGATGAGGTCATTTCACCGCGACCCTACTTCGTCGAATACAATTTCTATGTCGACAACCACGGCGGCGAGCTGAAGACGGTGCCCACAAAGGATGACTTCACCCTCGACCTGGACGCCGTGGCGGCGGCGGTCACCCCGCGCACCAAGGCGGTGATCATCAACTCGCCCAACAACCCCAGCGGCGCCGTCTACCCCGCGGAGCAGATCCGTGATCTCGGCGAGTTGCTGCGGCGGCACTCGGCGGCCATCGGCCACATCATCTACCTGATCTCCGACGAGCCCTACCGCAAGCTGACCTACGACGGCGTCGTCGTACCGCCGATCTTCCCGGCTTACGCCAACAGCATCATCGCCAACTCCTACTCCAAGGAGCTATCGCTGGCAGGTGAGCGCATCGGCTTCCTCGCCCTCAACCCGGCGGCGGAAGATTTCTCCCGTACTGCCGCCGGCCTCCTTTTCAGCAACCGCATCCTCGGCTTCGTCAACGCTCCGGGGATCATGCAGCGGCTGGTGGCCCGCATCCAGGGCACCAGTGTCGACGTGGATATCTACCGCAAAAAACGTGACCGGCTGCACGAGATCCTCACCGCCGCCGGGTTTGCCGTGGAGAAGCCACAGGGAGCGTTCTACTTCTTTCCCAAGGCACCCATCGAAGATGACGTCGCCTTCGTGCGCGAGCTGCAGCAGGTGAAAATCCTCGCCGTGCCCGGCAGCGGCTTCGGCGGGCCGGGGCATTTCCGCCTTGCCTACTGCGTCGACGATCAAACCATCGCCCGCTCGGCGGATGCTTTCGCCGCCGTCGGCAGAAAATATTTCTGAAGAATTTTATCTGAAAGGATCCACCATGTCCCCCACGCGCATCACCGGCACCGGCTCGGCGGCCCCGAGGAATGTCGTCACCAACCAGGATCTCGAGAAGATCATGGACACCAACGACGAGTGGATCACCCAGCGAACCGGGATCAAGTCGCGCCACATCGCCCTGCCGGGCGAAAAGTTCAGCGACTTCGCCGTTCCCGCCGCCCGGCAGGCGATGGCGTTGGCCGGCATCGACGCCGCCGACCTGGACATGATCATCTGCGGCACCCTGACCCCCGACACCCGCATGCCGTCGGGCGGCTGCTGCGTCCAGGCACTGCTGGACGCCGACCGGGCCTTCGCCTTCGATGTCTGCGCCGCCTGCTCGGGGTTTGTCTACGGCCTCTCCATCGCCGACCGCGAGCTGCGCTTTCGGCCCGACCAGCAGATCCTGGTGGTTGGCGGCGATGTGGTCTCACACCACGTCGACTGGCGTGACCGCGCCACCGCGGTACTCTTCGGCGACGGCGTCGGCGCCGCGGTGCTCACCGGCGCCGGTGAAACCGGGCATCGGCTGCTGTCGGTGGAGCTGGGGTCAAACGGCAAACTGGGAGAACTGCTGAACATCAGAGGCATCGGCTCCGCCGCGCCGGTGACCGCGAAGGATTACGACCCGGACGACAATTACATCCGCATGCAGGGGCGGGAAATCTTCAAACATGCCATCAAAAACA
Source organism: Candidatus Anaeroferrophillacea bacterium (assembly GCA_016933675.1). Taxonomy (GTDB): domain Bacteria; phylum Desulfobacterota; class Anaeroferrophillalia; order Anaeroferrophillales; family Anaeroferrophillaceae; genus JAFGAM01. Next base: position 2,203 of record JAFGAM010000018.1, on the reverse strand, counting down.
TGGTCGAAATCTCCTATCGGGCGATGAAAAACGCCGGCATCGAACCGGAACAGATAACCAAGATCATCCCTCACCAAGCAAACCTGCGCATCATCGAGATGCTGGCAAAACAGTTCCGGGTGCCGATGGAACGGGTGTTCGTCAACATCCAGAGCTACGGCAACACCTCGGCGGGCACCATCCCCATCGCCCTCGACGAGGCCGCCCGCGGCGGCTTCCTGGAACCCGGGGATATGGTCCTGCTGACGGTGTTCGGCGGCGGGCTGACATGGGGCGCGGCGGTCATCGAATGGGAGTGAAGCTCCCCTGCTCAGCCTGGATGTAGAGGCATTAACAGGGAAGCTGGCAAGATCGGGATGCCGGCATCACTCGTGCCGCCAGGTGACGGTGGTCTTGTCGAGGAAGGCCTGGATGCCGTCCTGGGCGTCGCGGGAAGAAAGGTTCAAAGCGATGGTGTGGGTGGCGTAGTCCAGCGCCTTGTCCTCGGGCTGGTCCACCTGGGCATAGAAGGCGCGCTTGCCGAACGCCAGGGTGAGGCGGCTGGCGGCGGCGATTTCGGCCGCCAGGGCGGCGGCGGCGGAGTCCAGCTCGGCGGTCGGCACGACGCGGTTGACAAGACCGAGGGCACAGGCCTCGACGGCGGGAAACTGGCGGCCGGTCATGAGCATCTCCATCGCCGCCTTGCGACCGATGGCACGGGTGATGGCCACCATCGGGGTGGTGCAGAAAAGACCGAGGCGGACGCCGGGAGTGGCGAAATGGGCGTCATCGGCGGCAACCACCAGGTCACACCAGGCTGCGAGCTGGCAGCCGGCGGCGGTGGCGATCCCGCGCACGGCGGCAATCACCGGCTGGGGCACCTGGTGGATGAGCTTCATCATCCGGCCGCAGGCGGCGAAAATGGCGGTGTTCTCCTTCACGCCGTGACCGACCATCTCGCTGAGATCGTGACCGGCGCAGAAATGTTTCCCCGCCGCACGGATAACCACCGCACGGATCTCCTCGTCGGCCTCGATGTCGCCGAAAACCGCGGTCAGTTCGCGGATCATGTTCCGCGACAGGGCATTGATTTTCGCGGGATTGTTCAGCGTTACGGTACCGACGCCGTTTGCCTCCCGGACATATTCGATTTCGCCATACCCACGTTCCACCGTCACCCTCCCATTCCGCCGCGATGCCGCCCGGCGAGATCAAAACCAAAACGGCGGACCTGCGGGCGGTTCCGACACCGGCCCCGGCCCACCGCCGAGTACACCACTTCGGGTACCCCACCGCCGAGCACGCCACCTTCGAGCACACCGCCGGTCGCAACCCGCGGCCGAGTACACCACCGGTCGCAACCCGCGGCCGTCGGCATCACCGGACATGAGGCCCGGAGAGAGCCGGTTCCTGATATTTTTCCAGTTCGGCGTTCTCCATCTTCTCCAGCTCCTCGTACTCCTCCGGGGTCAGATAGGTCTGCGGCATCAGGGCGCAACCTTCCTTGTACAAATCGCAGCGCGTCGGCTTGCCGGGTTCGCGATTGAGAAAGGTCGCCATCAGCTGGCGTTTGACGTTGAAATCATGGGAAATCTTGTTGGTGACGTTCTTGTGGACGATCAGCGAGCTGCCCGGCCCATCGAAAAATTTGACCCGCCGCAGGTTCACCTTCGCGAGTTCCCGCAGTTCCTGCGCATGATGTTTGTCCATCGGCCTCCCCCTCTCGATCAGCACGCTGCCCGTCTCCTGAATGACTATTTGGTAATGCTTCTCCGTCCATTCGCCGATCTTTTGACGCAGCCCAGTAATGGTAAAGGGTTTTTCCAGCAGGTCATCGATTCCGGAATCGAAGTATTCGGTCCATTGGCGGGTTTTCCCGGTTACCGCAAGGATGGGGAAATACCGCAGCTCCCGGCGCATGAACCGCGCCGCCTCCAAACCGCCCATGACCGGCATATCGATATCCATGAGACAGATATCGTAGGCGCCGTCCCGCGCCCGCGCCAGTTCGACCGCCTCCCGGCCGTTGGCGGCAAGATCGAATTCAAACCCCCAGCCTCGCATGATACTGGCATGAAGTTGCTGGACATCAACGTTGTCTTCGGCGATCAATACCCTCAGCATTCGCAAAACGCCCCCGCCGCCTGCGGCGGAACCCGCCGGCCGAAGGCCCGTGCGCACGGAAACCCGACCGCTATCCCGCCAGTCTTTCAAAAGCCAGACG
>JAFGAM010000017.1 GCA_016933675.1 Candidatus Anaeroferrophillacea bacterium | reverse complement strand
TGACCATTGACGGCAGCGATCATGCCATCACGGTCAGCGGCGACAGCGGCGGCGACGGCAGCCGCAACGTGCGGGTGTTTTCCATCGAATCGAGCGGCGTCGTCATGCTGACTCACCTCAGTATCGTCAGCGGTACGGCTCCCGATGGCGGCGGCGTCTACGTCAGCGCGTTTGGCCGGCTGACGGTGCAAGACAGTCTTTTCGCCAACAATGCGGCCGGTAGCGGCGGCGGGATTCACAACCTGGGCGCGGTGCTCGTGGAGAATAGCACCTTCACCGGCAACTCGGCTACCGATGGCGGCGGCGTCTACGTCAGCGAGTCTGGTCAACTGACTGTGCAGCGCAGTTCCTTCGCCAACAATGCGGCCAGCACCGGCGGTGGCGGGATTCACACCCTGGGCGCGGTGCTCGTGGAGAATAGCACCTTCACCGGCAACTCGGCTACCGATGGCGGCGGTATCTACGTCAACGAGTTTGGCCGGCTGACTGTGCAGCACAGCTTTTTCGCCAACAATGCGGCCAGCACCGGCGGCGGCGGGATTCACAACCTGGGTACGGTGGTCGTGGAGAACAGCACCTTCACCGGTAACTCGGCCGGCAATTACGGCGGCGGGCTTGATGACCGCAACACGCTGACGGTGCAAAACTGTACCCTCTCCGGGAATGTGGGCGGCGGGATTTACAGCAACGGCAGCCCGCTGGGTTTGTACAACACGCTGATTGCCAACAATTCCGGCGGGGATTGCCGTCTTGGCGGCGGCGGTTCGGTCGCCGCTAACGACCACAATCTGATCAAAGATGTTGGCGCTAATGCTTGCGGTCTGAGCAACGGCGCGGGCGGCAGTCTCATCGGGGTGGACCCGTTGCTGGGGGTGTTGGGCGATTACGGCGGGCCGATTCAGACCTTTGCCTTGCTGCCCGGCAGCCCGGCAATTGACGCGGGCAACGACGCCACTTGCCTGCCCGCCGACCAGCGCGGTATTGCCCGCCCCCAAGTCGCCGCGTGCGATATCGGCGCGTTTGAGTCGCGGGGCTTTGCCCTGACCGTCGCCGGGGGCAGCGGCCAGGACACGGTCGTCAACACTTTGTTTCAGTCTCCCCTCGCTCTGACCGTCAGCAGCAGTTTCAGCGAGCCGGTGGATGGCGGGCGGGCGACGTTCACCGGGCCGGCCAGCGGCGCGGGGCTTGATCCGTCCGTCTACACCGCCACGCTCGACAGCGGCGGCGCAGCGGCGCAGGCAGTTTGGGCCAACGGCGTTGTCGGCGGCTACACCGTCTTGGCGGACACGCGGGGTCGGGCGGGCGGCGCCGCGGCTTTCAGCCTGACCAATACCCTCCTCAAAATAGCAGTGTTGGGCAACGGGCTGGTCATTGCCGACCGCGATTCCAGCCCCTCGCCGGACGACGGGACTGACTTTGGCAAAATCATGCTGGGTGAGCCGGTGACCCATACTTTTACGATTTCCAACCGCGATACGGTCAACCTGACCGTCAGCAGTCTCGGCCTGAGCGGGGTGGGCGCGGGGGCGTTTGTTCTCAGCGGCCTGGCCACACCGGTGACGCTGCCGCCCAACGACGCAGCCACCTTCCAGGTGCGGTTCAACTCCTCTGCTATTGGCGTGTACCCGGCAACCCTCACCATCACGAATACCGCCAGTTTCGACGGCCGTTACGACTTTGCCGTCCGGGGCGCAACGCGTCAGATCGTCGTTGCCAACGCCAATGACAGCGGGGCGGGCAGCCTGCGCCAGGCGATTGCCGACGCCGCCGGCGGCGATGTCATCACCTTTGCCGATGAC
>JAFGAM010000146.1 GCA_016933675.1 Candidatus Anaeroferrophillacea bacterium | reverse complement strand
CGAGTTGCCCGTTGAGATAGGCATCGATGCCGGCGGCGGCCTGCTTGCCGTCGCCCATGGCCAGGATGACGGTGGCGGCGCCGCGGATGATGTCGCCGCCGGCGAAGACGCCGGGGATGCTGGTCATGAGATGGTCGTCGGTCTCGATATAGCCCCAGCGGTTGACGGCCAGGCCGGGAGTGGTCTGGGTGATCAGGGGATTGGCGCCGGTGCCGACGGCCACGACCACCAGGTCGCACTCGAGGATGAATTCCGAACCGGGAATGGGCACCGGCCGGCGGCGGCCCGAATCGTCCGGCTCGCCCAGTTCCATGCGGATGCACCTGACGGCCCGGACCCAGCCTTCCTCGGTGCCGAGGATCTCCACCGGATTGCTGAGCATCTCGAAGCGGATGCCTTCCTCCTCGGCGTGATGCACCTCCTCGGCGCGGGCGGGCATCTGCTCGCGGGCCCGGCGGTAGACGATGATGCTCTCCCGGGCGCCGAGCCGCTTGCTGGTGCGCACGGCGTCCATGGCCACGTTGCCGCCGCCGACCACGCAGACGCGATCTCCCTTGAGGATGGGGGTGTCGACCTGGGGGAACCGGTAGCCCGCCATCAGGTTGGTGCGGGTCAGGTATTCGTTGGCGGAATAGACGCCCTTGAGGTTTTCGCCCGGAACCCGCAGGAAGACCGGCAGGCCGGCGCCGTTGGCGACGAACACCGCGTCGAATCCCTCCTCCTCGAACAACTGCGGGATGGTGAGGGTGCGGCCGATGATGACGTTGGTCTCGACACTCACGCCCAGGGCCTTGAGATTTTCCACCTCGTCGTCCACGATGCGGTTGGGCAGCCGGAATTCCGGAATGCCGTAGATCAGCACGCCGCCGGGCTGGTGGAAGGCCTCAAAAATAGTCACCTGGTAGCCGCGCTTGGCCAGCTCGCCGGCGCAGGTAAGACCCGCCGGGCCGGCGCCCACGCAGGCGACCTTTTTGCCCGTCGGCGCGCTGGTGGGCTGCGGCCGCTGTTGGCGGTGGGCCGTTTCGTAATCGGCGACGAAGCGCTCCAGCCAGCCGATGGCCACCGGGGCGCCGGTTTTACAGCGGACGCACTTGATCTCGCACTGGGTCTCCTGCGGGCAGACCCGCCCGGTGACGGCCGGCAGGGTGTTGTCGCGGCGGACGATCTCGGCGGCGCCAGAGAAGTCCCCCGCGGCGATCCGGCCCAGGAAGCCGGGGATGTCGATGCCCACGGGGCAGCCCTCCACGCAGACGGGCCGCTTGCACTGGAGGCAGCGCTGGGCCTCCCGGACGGCGATCTGCTCCGGCAGGCCGAGATTGACCTCCTCGAAGTTTTGGTTCCGTTCGACCGGGTCGCGCTGCGGCATCGACTGCCGCTCGATGGCCATCCGCTCCTTGGCGGTCAGTTTCTTTTCCGTATCGTTGGGTTGGTTCATGGTCGGCGTCTCAGGTTTTTGGATCAACTCGGAAAAGTTGGTAAGGAACGGCTCCGCGAATCCGGCGAGGTGGCAAGGCCACCCCCAGATCGCCGCGATCTTGGTTGGCAAGTTGACGGCTCATTCTGAGCCTGCACGGTTGGCGAAAAGCGGCGAAAGCGGACTACGGCGAAAACAATACCACCGGGATACATCAAGTGTTTTATATAACATAAGCCCTTACCAACAGAACACATATGAGTTAATGTCATGATTCTGCCATCAACTTTTTCCGATAAGAACCAGTTTTTTATCTTGCCGTCCCCGTCTCAGTTTGGCGGGTGATGACCTGTTTGGCCGGGGGCTCTAT
>JAFGAM010000145.1 GCA_016933675.1 Candidatus Anaeroferrophillacea bacterium | reverse complement strand
TAACAAACGATACATCCATATGGTGCAAGAATCGCCGTGAACCTGATGGTTTAAATACAACCAACTAACTCACCAAAAGACGCACCCTGACGCGAATGCATGCCGTAACAGCGCCATCCATCCGGCAGTCACCCTAGACTGCCACAAAAAGCATTGACGTATGTCACTCTCCAACCAACAACGGTCAATGCTTGTCGCAGCCATGGCGGCCGCGCCCGTGAGAACCACCCGGCGCCGTTTCCGCCAGACTGACGTGATCACACATATCACTATCCCAGTAGGAGGAAGCATGAAACACCTGCACAGGTCATTCCGGTCCGCCGGTCTGTGCTCAGCGGCCCTGTTCGGAGCCGCCATCCTGGCGGCGATACCGGCGAGTCCGGCCTTTGCGCAGATCACCTGCAACGGATTGCCCGTCACCATCGAGGGGACAGCAGGTGATGACACGATCCTCAGCCCAGCGGGGCCGGATGTCATCGCGACGCTCGAAGGGGACGACACGGTCGTCGGAGACGGCAATGACACGGTGTGCCTGGGCCCCGGGGCAGATGTCTTCGTCGGCGGCGCAGGGAACGAATGGGTCAGCGGCGGGATCGGCGACGATCTCCTCCAGGGAGCGGCCGGAACTGACACCCTCAACGGCGAAGGCGGATCCGACACCATCAACGGCGGGATCGGCCCAGACACCATCAACGGCGGCCTGCTGGCAGACACCCTCAACGGCAACGCCGGAGCCGACACCATCAACGGCGGTGGCGGGCCCGACAACATCAGCGGCGGGGCCGGCAACGACACCCTCAACGGCAACGCCGGAGCCGACACCATCAACGGCGAGGGCGGGAATGACACGATCCAAGGCGCGGGAGATGCCGATACGCTCAACGGCGGCGCTGGCGACGACACGATCTACGGTGGAGCGCTGGCAGACATGATCGAAGGCGGCGCCGGCAACGACAGCCTCTTCGGCGAGGGTGGCAACGATACGCTCACCGACAACGCGGGCGCCAACGATGCCGGTGACGGTGGGATCGGCACTGCCAACCGGTGCTCGGTCACCATCGAGACCCGGGTCAATTGCCAGATCCTGACCTAGGGCAGCCCACTCACCGGCGAACGGCACCCCCCTCGGCTCCCACCCGGGCAGACCGAGAAGAAACCATCGGCTAGCTTTGGCGTATCGCCGCACGGGCGTTCTTGACGGCATC
>JAFGAM010000144.1 GCA_016933675.1 Candidatus Anaeroferrophillacea bacterium | reverse complement strand
CGACGAAGAGCATGTCCGTGCCTTCGATGACCGTGCCCTCGATGTCGATGCCGAAGAACGTCTTGCGGTAGTCCGCCCTGCCGCCGCTGGAGTTCATGATTTTCATCGTCATGGCGCCGCGGGTGATGCCGGAATCGCACATGATGTCCTTTGTATGACCGGTGACAGCGGCAATCATCTCTTCGCCCAGCCTCACCATGTCCGGCAGCGGTACCTGCATGACGGCGGGGTCATCGATGTCGATTGCCGGGAACGAGGTGGCGTCCGGGAAGATGAACTCCGCCTTCATGCCGAACTCCGCCGTCTCCACCGCGTTGCGCACCAATTCTTCGGCGTTACCTTCTCCGGTGGCGGTGGCATAGCCGAGCCGGCCGTCCTTGATGACGCGGAGCGCTACGCTCGTCGATTGGTTGGTCTGGAGCTGCTTGAGACGGTTCGATTCAAACCGCACCCGCGTCTCCTCGGACGAAACTTCAAATACTTCCGCCGCCTGGACGGATTTCATGGCCAGTGCCAGTATCTTTTCCATGTCTATTTGCCTCCCACCAGGCAGCGCTGGATGCGAATGTGAGGGCTGCCGTTGGAGACCGGCAGCGGGCTCTGGCCTCCCTTGCCGCAGCCGCCGCCCTGGTTCATATCCAGGTCGTTGCCGATGGCGTCAATATTCTTCAGCGTGGTGAACACGTTGCCGGTCAACATAACCGGGCGTATCGCCTCGGCAATTTTCCCGTTGCGTATCATGTAAGCCTCGCCGGCAGAGAAGGTGAACATTTCCATGCTGGTCGTACCGCCGTACCAGTTCTTGGCGTAGATGCCTTCCTTGATGTCGGCTATCATTTCTTCGAACGAGGTTGTGCCTGGTTCGATGTAGGTATTGGTCATGCGCACGATGGGCGGGTGCCGGTAGTTGATGGCGCGGGCGTTGCCGGTGGGTTGTTCGCCCATCTTCGCCGCCGTCTCCCTGGAATGGAGCCGCCCCACCAGTTTCCCCTCCCGGATAAGGTAGGTCTTATGGGAAGGCGTACCCTCGTCGTCGTACTTGAAGCTGCCGCGCAGGCCTTCCCAGGCGGCGGAATCGACGATGTTCAAAATCGGGTGGCCGAACTCCTTGCCCAGCGTCATAATCTCCCGCATGTGGTCGTTCTCGTAGACGAAATCGGACTCGGACAGGTGTCCGAAAGCCTCGTGGACGAAGACACCAGCCAGGATGGGATCGAGCACCACTGTGTATTCGCCCCCCGGCGCCTGCGGCGCGGCGAGCAGGTTGACGGCGTTCTGGGACAT
>JAFGAM010000143.1 GCA_016933675.1 Candidatus Anaeroferrophillacea bacterium | reverse complement strand
TTCGACCCAGCGACTGGCGGCCCAGGCCGGCGTTTTGACGCCGGAGATGGCGCGGGTGGCCGCGGCGGAACCCCTCGATGAGGCCGCACTGCTGGCCGGCATGGCCGTCGGTACCATCGTTATTCCGGCGAACCGAAACCATCGCGATCTCGACCCCCGGGGTATTGGTGCCGGGCTGACGGTGAAGGTGAACGCCAACATCGGCACCTCGGCGGATGCTTCGGATATCGACGGCGAACTGCTGAAACTTGCCGTCGCCCTGGAGAGCGGTGCCGATGCGGTGATGGATCTCAGCACCGGCGGCGACATCGCCGCGGTGCGCCGGGAACTCATCGCCCGCTGTCCGGTGCCCGTCGGCACCGTACCCATCTACCAGGCGGTGACCGAGGGCGTGAAACGACGCGGTTTTCTCGGCAAACTCACTGTTGACGATCTGTTCGCCGCGGTTGTGGAGCAGGCGGCCGACGGGGTCGACTTCATGACCATCCACTGCGGCGTGACCCGGCGGGCCATCGAACTGTTGCGCAAGGGCGGCCGGATTACCAATGTCGTCAGTCGCGGTGGTGCCTTCCTGGTGGAATGGATGATCTACAACGACCGCGAAAACCCGTTCTTCGAACATTACGACCGGTTGCTGGAGATCGCCCGTGACGGCGATATCACCTTGAGCCTCGGTGACGGGCTGCGGCCCGGTTGTCTTGCCGACGCCACCGACCGGCCGCAGCTTCAGGAGCTGGTGGAACTCGGCGATCTGACCCGCCGTGCCTGGGATGCCGGGGTGCAGGTGATGATCGAGGGGCCGGGGCATGTGCCCTTGGACCAGGTCGAGGCCAACGTCCGCATCCAGAAACGGCTTTGCGATGGTGCGCCTTTCTACGTTCTCGGCCCCCTGGTGACCGATGTCGCTCCGGGCTACGACCATATCGCCGGTGCCATCGGCGGCGCGCTGGCGGCGTGGGCCGGAGCCGACTTCCTTTGTTACGTGACCCCGGCGGAACATCTGAAGCTGCCCGATGCCGATGACGTCCGGGAAGGGGTCATCGCCTCCCGGATCGCCGCCCATGCCGCCGACATCGCCCGCGGTTTGCCGGGGGCGCGGGACCGGGACGACCGCATGGCGCAAAAGCGCCGGGAGCTGGACTGGGACGGCCAGATCGAACTGGCCATGGACCCGGCCAAGGCGCGTCGGTTCCGTGAAAGCGTGCCGCCCACCGACAGCAAGGTCTGCTCCATGTGCGGCGAATTCTGCGCCATCAAGAAGCTTGAAACCTACCTGGCGAACCGGGAGGATTGACCCATCGGCCCGCGGCGCGGCGAAGCATGCCGCGCGGTTGTAAAGCCCTCAAGACTGACAGGAAAGAAGACCAATGGAACCGATGAATTTTACCAAACTCGACGGTCTCATCACCGTCATTGCCCAGGATCATCAGACCGGCGAGGTGCTGATGGTGGCCTTCATGAACGAGGAGGCCTGGAACGAAACCCTGCAAACCCGGCGGGCGTGCTATTTCAGCCGTTCGCGCGGCCGGCTGTGGCGCAAGGGCGAGGAGTCCGGCAATGTCCAGCTGGTGCGGGAGATCCTCGTGGACTGCGACCGTGATGCCGCGGTCCTCAGGGTGGATCAGGTGGGCGGCGCCGCCTGTCATACCGGCTACAATACCTGCTTTTACACCCGCGTCAACCCGGACGGCAGCGAAGAGATCACCAAGGCGGAGAAGGTCTTCGATCCCGATGCGGTCTACGGCAAGAAAGGATGACGGTACGCCCATGAACGGCAAACTGCGACTGGGAATCCCCAAGGGGTCGCTGCAGGATGCGACCATTGATCTGTTCAAGCACGCGGGTTACAAGATTACCACCAGCTCGCGGTCCTATTTTCCTTCCATCGATGATCCCGAGATCGAGTGCATGCTCATCCGTGCCCAGGAGATGGCGCGCTATGTCGAGAGCGGTGTCCTCGATGCCGGGATTACCGGCCACGACTGGGTGGTGGAGAACGATGCCGACGTGTTGGAGCTGTGCGAGTTGCAGTACGCCAAGGCGACTCTGAACAAGGTGCGCTGGGTGCTGGCCGCCCGCGCCGGCGGCCCGATCAAGAGTGTCTGGGATCTTGAGGGCAGGACGGTGGCCACCGAGGTGGTGCATACCGCCGCCCGCTACCTCGAACGGCACGGAGTGAACGCCCGGGTGGAATATTCCTATGGCGCCACCGAGGTCAAGGTGCCGCATCTGGCCGACGCCATCATCGAGATTACCGAGACCGGCTCGTCGCTCAGGGCCAACAACCTGGAGATCATCGACACGGTGCTGGAAACGGCAACCATGTTCATCGCCAACCGTACGGCCTGTGAGGACCAGGCGAAAAAGAGCAAGATCGACCGGTTGATCATGCTGCTGCAGGGGGCCCTGGAGGCCCGCACCCGGGTGATGGTGATGCTCAACGTCCGCCGCGAGGAACTGGAGTCGGTGCTGGCCGCCCTGCCGCCCAACAAGACGCCGACCATCTCCAGCCTGGTGGACAGCGAATGGGTCGATGTTCTCGTGGTGATGCGCAAATCGGTGGTCCGCGATCTGATCCCCGAACTCAAGGACCGCGGCGCCCGCGGCATTGTCGAGTTGCCGCTGAACAAGTTCATCGCCTGAGTCCCGGGCGTCGCGATTTGCGCCGGCGGCGCCGGGAGTGAGAAACACGGCACAGGGCTTGACAAAATGCGGGGCCTGTGGTAACCAGCAACGTTCACGGGAGATCAGCCCGGTGGAACGGGTGGTCGCCGCGGCCGGGAGACCGCGGAACCGGATAAGTGGTGGTGTGCCGGCCGGATAAGCCGGGTGTTTCATGATGATGGACATTTCGTAATATCGAGGGAGGTTCCTCTTGGCAAATCACAAATCAGCAATCAAACGGATGCGGCAGAGTGAGAATCGGCGGTTGCGCAACCGCCAGGTCATGTCCCGGATGCGGACCGCCATCAAGGGGTTCCGGCAGGCTGCCGGTGCGGAAGGTGGTGATGCCGCCGCCCTCGAGCAGCAGTACCGGAGCGTTGCGGTGGTTATCGACAAGGCGGTCACCAAGGGCGTGATCCACCGGAAGAACGCTTCCCGCAAGATTTCCCGCCTGGCCCAGTTGCTGCAGTCGAGCACCGCGACGCCGGCACCGTGAATAGCGACGATTGGCGGGATTACGGTCCCGGAGCGGTCTGAACGGCCGGGCGTTTTTACCGTCGGGCAGCGGACCATCGGGAAGAAAGAGACAGTGTTGGAACCGTTTCTTTTTTTGTTGAGCGCTTGGCACGGGCACACGTTTGGGGGTGCAGGTCCTGCTGTAGGCTGATCACCGCGAGCGAGCCGATGCGCGCCTGCATGGGGGGCGACCGACCGAGGGTGGGAAGGAAGTGCGGGGCGAATCTGCGCGCCGATGTAGTGAAAAAAAGCAGAAAAGGGGACGGAT
>JAFGAM010000142.1 GCA_016933675.1 Candidatus Anaeroferrophillacea bacterium | reverse complement strand
TTTTTTCACGAAAGCCCCCATTATTGAAGAATTCCGGAGACGGAATTCGGAAAGAAGAAAATCTTGAGATACGGGGACACGGGAATGCCCACTCCTGTCTTCCGTCTTCCGTCTTCCGTCTTCTGACCCCTGAACCCTGTCTCCTGACTCCTGACCCCTGTCTCCGGTATTCTTACCCTTACAGTTTCAACCGTTTAAGCCGCAGGCGATTGAACCACGTGCGCCAGAATGGCGTCCGGCTTTCGACGGCGAAGAGCAGGTCCAGCAGGTGGTGTACCGGAACCGTGTCGTTGGCGAGAAAATCGCGGCAGGCATAGCAGTAGACCACCAGTGGATCACTGGTTTCCGCCAGCCGCCGTTCCTTCAGCCGCCGGGGTACTTCGGGGTCGAGGTGGCAGACCCCGCCGCCCTCGCCGCAGCACAGCGCGCTGCGGCGCTCGTGTTTCATGGATTCGATTGCCGCTCCTCGTTCGGTGAGCAGGCTGCGGACATCATCGTGGGTGTCACCGTCGGCGCGCAGCACGCAGGGGTCATGCACCGCGAAACGCCGGCCGCCGAGTGTTGCCAGATCACCGCTCCAGCGACCGAGGTAATGGTAGGCCGGGGTAACGGTGAACCGGGAGTGCTGGCGGAAGACCACCGTGCAGCTCGGGCACAGGGTAATGACCTCCTCGACGCCGGCGGTCTCCAGGGCCGCCGTCAGCCGGCCGAAATGCTTGTTGAAGTAATCCTCCCGCCCCAGATCATGCGAAATCTTGAGACAGCAGTCCAGTACCAGTCCCAGTGATTCGTCGAGGCGGTCGGCAAGGAAGCGGTGCAGTTTCGCCACCATCTCCGGGTTCTTGCCGGCGGCGCCGCAGCCGGGGAACAATACCCGCCGGCATCCCGGCGGCAGATGCCGGCGGGTGAAACATTTTGCCGCGACCATCTTCTCGTAGCGGATCAATCCCCGGTGGGCCGGCAGCGGCGCCAGCTCCCGGCGCACCGCCTCCCGCCGGCGGGTGAAGAAATAGTCGCGAATCTTCACGTCCTTCGGGCAGACCGGTTCGCAGCCGCCGCACAGGAGGCAGCGGTAAGCGATCTCGGCGTCGAAGTCCGCTTCCAACCGGGCGTCGATCTCCAGCGGGTTGCCGTGCGCGGCGAGGAAGTCACAGACCTTCGTACATTTGTTGCAGCCGATGCAGGCTTCCAGCAGGGGGTGGGACATGATGGATGAAACCTCCGGTAAAGATCTCATGCCGCGGCCGGGTTGTGGCGCAGGCTGAGAAAGCCGCTCATCCCGAAGCCGACGAGAAAAAGCAGCAGAAAGGGAATGACGGCAGGTTTGTCAATCCCCGCGGCGAACACCATGACGAGGGCGAAGTGGGCCGCCAGGGCGATCTCCACCAGCGGCTGGACCCCCTGCCGGCAGCGGTAGGCTTTGTGGCGCCAGGCTTCGTGGTTTTTCGTGATGTCCAGTTTCGGCGTGCGGATGAACGGTGTGCGGTGGTCGAACAGTGCTTCGATTACCGCCCGGGTATTGTTGATCGCGAGCCCGATACCCAGCGCCATGGTCAGGGGCACGAGGAGTACGGTTTCCCGGTTCAGTCGGCCGATTTCCCGCGCCGCGCTGAGGTAGAACAGCGCGATGGTGAGAAAGGAACCGCCAAACAGCGGCAGATCGAGGGCCAGTATTGCCGGCCATGAACGGTTCATGCGACCGCCCAGGGAGGGGTACATGACCAGGGCGAGGATCAATACCAGCAGGTAGGCGAAGTTTCCGGCCAGATGGAAGACCGCTTCCAGCTTCACCGCCGCGGGCAGATCGCCGGTCAGGAGCGGGCGCAGCAGCTTGCGGCAGGTCTCTACCGAGCCCTTGGCCCAGCGGTGCTGCTGGGTTTTGAAGGCATTCATGTCCACCGGCAGTTCGCTCGGCACTGCCAGCTCCGGCAGGTAGACGAACCGCCAGCCGCGCAACTGGGCGCGGTAGCTGAGGTCGAGATCCTCGGTGAGGGTGTCGTGCTGCCAGCCGCCGGCGTCATCGATGGCCGCCGTGCGCCAGATTCCGGCGGTACCGTTGAAGTTGAAAAACCGACCGGAGCGCTGGCGGGCGGTGTGTTCGATGACGAAATGGCCGTCCAGCAGCATCGCCTGGGCCCGGGTGAGCAGCGAGTGGTTCCGGTTGATGTAGTCCCAACGGGCCTGGACCATGCTGATGCCGGGATCGGAGAAATGGTGGATGGTGCGGCGGAGAAAATCCGCCGGCGGGATGAAATCGGCGTCGAAGACGGCGACGAATTCCCCCGCTGCCTGTTCCAGCCCGTACGCCAGGGCGCCGGCCTTGTAGCCGCTGCGGTCGGCGCGGCACAGGTGGCGGATGGGAATTCCCTCTGCCTGTTGGGCGGCGACCATGCGGGCGGCGATTTCCGTGGTTTCGTCGGTGGAGTCGTCCAGTACCTGGATCTCCAGCAGCTCGCGCGGGTAGGCGATGGCGCCGGCGGCGGCAATGAGTCGTTCGACAACGTATTTCTCGTTATAAATCGGCAATTGTACCGTTACCGGCGGGAGTGGGTCGAGGACTGCCGGTGCGGGGCGCGGGTCCCCCTTGGCGCGGTAGTACAACACCACCAGGAAAAGCCGGTGGAGGCAGAAAACGGTGAGGCCGCCAAGGACGGCGTAGTAGACCGCTGCGGCGGATGCGGAGAACGTCATCTGAAATACCTCAGCGGCAGGTCACCGGGGAAACGTCACCGGTGTCCCGAACCGCAATGGTTGCCGGAAACGACGACAAGATGTCGGCGGTCGGCACGATGGTTTCGCGACAATTCCATCTTCTTCGTTGCGCTCCGGCCGGGTCATGCGAAAAACGGTGACGCCGCATTCCGCAGCATAAGGAATCGACGCGAATCCGGAGCCGTTACGGTGTCACCCCTTGTCATCGCATTCTGGCGCTGATCACGAGCGATACGTTGTGCCGCAGCCCGATCCACGGTGGCGCGCGGCGTTGACCGATATTGCCGGTACGCCGAGTTTGTACCGCAATGACGGCGCGTCTGTCCAATAGCTTGTCTGGATGACGCTGCCGGCAGGCAATCGGTCGGGGCGATAGGGTGCATTGATGGGCGCCGGGATGTCCGGGAATGCCGGCGGCGAGCCTTTCCCGGTCAAACGGGGCCGGGTTTCGTCAGTCCCGGTGTCAGGTAGCGGAAGCAACGTGCCGGTGATGATCGGCGGCTGCGGCGGTGGTGGTGCGGTTCAGGTGGTGCGGCCGAAACGCTCGCTGAAGATGGTGGCGATGATCATCCATCCGGCCATGACACTGCCTTTGACGGTGCCGGTGATCTTCGAGGTGCCGATACGCTGGCGGTAGGAAACCGGTACCTCGGCGACCCGGAGCCCGCGTTTCAGCGCCCGGACCTGCATCTCCACCGTCCAGCCGAAGGTGCGATCACGCATCCCGAGCCGTTGCAGCGCGGTCCAGGTGATCGCCCGGAAGGGACCGAGGTCGGAGTAGGGGAACCACCAGAAAAGGTTGATCAGGGAGGTCGCCAGCCGGTTGCCGAAGCGCGCCTGGGGCAGAAGTGCCGCCCGTGATGAGGCCAGCAGCGCGCGGCTGCCGATGACCAGGTCGGCGCTGCCGGCGGCAATGGGTGCCACCAGGCGCGGCATCTCCTCCGGGTAGTCGCTGGCGTCGCCGTCGATGAAGACGACGATATCGGGTGGTGCCGGGCGCGACGCCAGTCGGGCTATGCCGGCAAGACAGGCGCTGCCGTAGCCCCGGCGGGGTTCGTATACCACCTCGGCGCCGTGGGCCGCGGCCGCCTCCGGGGTGCCGTCGGTGCTGCCGTTGTCCACCACGATGACATCGTGCCGCCAGCCGGCCGGTATCGCATCGATTACCGTCCCGATGGCCGCCGCTTCGTTCAGGACGGGAATGATGGTTGCTGTTTCCGGTTTCGTGCCGTTGGTGCCCACGGAGCGGGATTCGTGGCGCTGCGTGTACGGGGTATTCCTGGTGCTCATAATTGATTTTTCCTTCTTCACGGCTGCAGAATTGCCGGCCGGGTGGTGATGCATGTGTCGGTGTTTCGCCGCCGCGGTGATACGTAATCTCTGCGGCGGTTCGATCGTGAGATATGCCGTCAATCGGCGGGGATGTCAACCGCCTGTCAGGGTAACGCCGGCGGTGATCGGACATCTGGCCTTGATCATCGCTTTTGGCGTAAACTTTTCCGGGATGATGCCGAAAAAACACATAATGCCGGATTCCGGGGTAGGTTGTTAAGGCACGGTTTTTCAGTCATCATGGCGGGGTGTTCGTGTCCCCGACGGGGAAGTGGGGTGGTACATGCGTGAAACGGTTGCCCAGTTGATCAACGAACTGGCCGAGGCACTGGTGTTCCTCGATCCGGGAGATCTGGCCGGTTGCGGCCAGCTTCTCAATATCATGGATAAATTCGGTGATGAAGGTTTGGCTGATGAGGCCGTGCGACTGAAGGAACCTCTGGAGGCGGTACGGGCCATTGTCATCGAGATCATCTACAACGAGTTCTCGAAACCCGAAGAGGATCTCGAATCATTGAACCGGGCGGTTTCCTGCCTTCAGGAAACGTTTCGGGGTGGTGATTGCGCGGAATCCCGTGCCTTTTCCGGGGCCACCGTGGCGGCGGATGCCGGCCACCGCCGCGGGGACAAAGATGCGGCGGCGGATGCCGGTGGTAAAGCGCTCTTGTCCGCGGCCGTCGGGGAGCCGGTGCCGGCGTCCGGAAGGGTCGGGAAAGCGTCTGCGGCGGCTCCGGCAGCGAACGTTGCCGGCACGGCGGCCGCCGCCGGCGGCCTTCCCCCTGACACCGGGGGAACCGAGCCGCAGTTTGCCGGCCCACTTTTTGCCGGGGT
>JAFGAM010000141.1 GCA_016933675.1 Candidatus Anaeroferrophillacea bacterium | reverse complement strand
TTGCCATGGAGGAAGGGCTGCGCTTCGCGATCCGTGAAGGCGGCCGCACCGTCGGTGCCGGCGTGGTCAGTGAGATTATCGAGTAACGGAAGGTATCGGTCGGCCGCTGAAACCGGCGGCGCCGCAGGATGGAGACGGTGATTCATGACGTTGACGAACCAGAAGATTCGTATTCGGCTCAAGGCCTACGATCATAAGATCCTGGACCAGTCGGTACAGGAGATCGTGAATACCGCCAAACGGACGGGTGCCGCGGTTGCCGGTCCCATCGTGCTGCCGACGCGGATCAACAAGTATTGCGTTTTGCGTTCTCCCCATGTCAACAAGAAGTCCCGCGAGCAGTTCGAAATGCGGACCCATAAACGGCTGATCGATATCGTCGAGCCGACCCAGCAGACCGTGGATGCCCTGATGAAGCTGGATTTATCGGCCGGGGTGGATGTGGAAATCAAGCTGTAGGAAGGGGACTGCCCGGAACGTCCGGGCAGCGGGTATCCCCTGGAAATAGAGGGTGAGGCGATGGCCCAGATTAATGGATTGCTAGGCAGGAAGATCGGCATGACTCAGGTCTTCAATGAACTGGGAGAGCAGGTCCCGGTAACAATCATCGAGGTAGGACCGTGTACCGTGGTGCAGATCAAGCGGCAGGATCGCGAAGGCTATAACGCCGTGCAACTGGGCTACGGCGATAAGAAAGCGCAGCGGGCGACGAAGCCCCTGGTGGGCCACTGCGCTCCCTCCGGCAAGGGTCCATTCACCGTGTTGCGCGAGATCCGGGTTGATGATCCCGATGCCTACGAGGTCGGCGAGCAGCTGACGGCGGAGCAGTTCGCGACCGGCGAGATTGTCCATGTCACCGGACAGAGCAAGGGTAAAGGCTTTGCCGGGGTCATGAAGCGCTGGGGGTTTGCCGGCCTCCGGGCTTCCCACGGTACCCATAAGGTGCAACGTTCCCCGGGTTCCATCGGTACCTCCGCCTGGCCGAGCCGGGTGGTCAAAGGCAAGAAGATGGCCGGCCAGATGGGCAACGAGAAGGTCACCATCAAGAATCTGACCGTCGTCGGGGTGCGGCCCGATCAGGGAATCATCCTGGTCAAGGGCGGCGTCCCCGGCAGCAAGGACGGTGTTCTGTTCATCCGCAAGGCCAAGTAAGGCGGAACCTTGATTACTGCCAAAATATGGTAATACGGGATGACACGGTAACAATTCCACAATGTGCGGCGCCGGGCCTGGGAAAAGAAGCGTACCGGGGAGTACGCCGCGGGGCATCGGGCGGCTTCGCAACGCAGCGGATGGAGCGGTTACAAAGTCGTCAGGTAAGCAGCGAATTCGGCGGAGAAACACCATGGCAATGGTTGACGTATACAACCTGCGGAAAGAGAAGGTCGGTGAGTTCGAACTGGCGGATGTCCTGTTCGATACCGAGGTGAAGGAGCACCTGATTCATGACGTGGTGCTCTGGCAATTGGCGCGGCGGCGCAGCGGTACCGCGGCGACGAAGAACCGTTCCGCAGTCGCCGGGGGCGGCTCCAAACCCTGGCGTCAGAAGGGGACCGGGCGCGCTCGCAGCGGCACCAGCCGGTCGCCCATCTGGCGTGGCGGCGGCACTATATTCGGCCCCCAGCCCCGGAGCTATGCCTACAAGCTCAACAAGAAGATGCGCCGCCAGGCACTGGTTTCGGCGCTGACCATGAAGCATCGAGACGGGCGGCTGGTGGTGGTCGACAACCTCGATTTCCCGGAGATCAGGACCAAGCAGGTGGCGGCGGTGTTGCGGGAGTTCGGAATGAACAGTGCCATCATGGTGGCGGATGACAACCGCAATCTGCAGCTGTCGGCACGCAACCTGCCGCGGGTCCTGGCCATCGGTTCACCGGGGCTCAACGTCTACGACCTGCTCAAGTATGATGTCCTGATGGTGACGACCGACTCACTGACCCGGATTCAAGGAGCGTTGCAGCAATGAGCAAGACATCCTATTATGACCTGATTCGCTACCCGCTGATGACCGAGAAGAGCATGGAGGCGACGGAGCAAGATAATCAGTATGCCTTCGTCGTTGCCCGCCAGGCGAACAAGGTCGAGATCACCAAGGCCGTTGAGGCATTGTTCAAGGTCAAGGTCAAGCAGGTGCGGACCCTGATGGTCAAGGGCAAGGTAAAGCGGGTTGGCCGCTCGTCCGGCAAGCGGCCCGACTGGAAGAAGGCGGTCGTCACCCTGATGCCCAATAATAAGATCGAGTTTTTCGAGGGAGTGTAGTGTCGGCAGATCCGGCCTGAGCGAGGGGAGAGTGTTCACATGCCATTGAAGAAATATCGTCCGACATCACCCGGCCGGCGCTTTCAGACAGTGCCGACCTTCGAGGAGATCACCCGGACCGGCCCCGAAAAGAGCCTGGTCGAAGCCCTCAAGAATAAGGGGGGGCGCAACAATACCGGGCGTATAACCGTCCGCCATCGCGGCGGCGGGGTGATGCGCAAGTACCGGATTATCGATTTCAAGCGTAACAAGGACAATATCCCGGCAACGGTGGCGGCGATTGAATACGATCCCAATCGTTCGGCGCGGATTGCCCTGCTGACCTACGCAGACGGTGAGAAACGCTATATTCTTGCGCCCCAGAAGGTCAAGGTCGGGGATGTGCTCGAGTCGGGAGACACCGCGGATATTCGGCCGGGAAACTGTCTGCCGCTGAAGAATATCCCCCTTGGTAGCCTGATTCACAATGTCGAGCTCAAAATCGGCAAGGGCGGTCAGATGGTTCGGGGCGCCGGTACCTATGCCCAGCTCATGGCCAAGGACGGCGATCACGCCCAGGTCAAGCTGCCGTCCGGGGAGGTACGCATCGTCCATCAGCGTTGCCGGGCTACCATCGGTCAGCTGGGCAACCCTGAACACGAGAACGTGACTATCGGCAAGGCGGGACGGTCCCGCTGGCTTGGCCACCGTCCGAAGGTGCGTGGTGTTGCCATGAACCCGGTGGATCATCCGCACGGCGGCGGCGAAGGCAAGTCCTCCGGCGGCCGTCATCCGGTTACCCCGTGGGGCGTGCCGACCAAGGGGCACAAGACGCGAAATAATAAGGCGACTGACAGGTTCATTGTCAAACGACGCAAATAGCGGTCAGGTCCGCTATGTACCGCCGGCACAGGCAGCGGCCGACGGCAGCGATACAAGGAGGAGAACGTGGCGCGTTCAATTCGTAAAGGCCCGTTTATCGATGCCCACCTGATCGAAAAGGTGGAGCGGCTCGAGAACAGCCGGAATAAGATGATCAAGACCTGGTCACGCCGTTCGACCATCATTCCGGAAATGGTAGGGTTCACCATCGCGGTGCATAACGGCAGGAAGTTTATCCCGGTATTTGTCACCGAGGAGATGGTCGGTCACAAGCTGGGTGAATTCGCCCCGACGCGGACCTATTACGGCCACGCCGCGGACAAGAAATCGAAGGTGCGGCGGTAGTAGCGGCAACCTGAACGTGTTCCGCCGCCGGTGCCGAGGTGACTTCGGGCCACCGGCGGAGACCAATCGGGGGGGGCGGAACCGCGTTGCTTATCAGGGCGTCACCGGACGGACCGCCCGGACGGAGCAGGTGTACGGCGCCGAACGCGCCGGACGACGGAAATCTTTAAGGAGTCAGCGATGCAAGTGCAGGCCAAGTTACGTCACTATCGGGTGGCGCCGCGCAAGGCCCGGCTGGTGACCGACATGATCAAGGGGATGGGGGTCACCCGGGCCATCAACACCCTGCGGTTCACCCGCAAGAAGTCCGCCCCGGTGGTTCTGAAACTGATCCAGTCGGCCGTGGCCAACGCCGACCAGAAGGGAAATGTCGATGTCGATGCGTTGTATATCAGCAACGCCTTTGTCGATGAAGGGCCGACGCTTCGGCGGTTCAAACCCCGGGCGATGGGGCGGGCGACGAGGATCCGGAAGCGGACAAGCCATATCACCGTGGTCCTGGACGACGAACGTTAACCGGCGGTGCGAGCCTTGATTGAGGAGATGAATCTTGGGACAGAAAGTTAATCCAATCGGATTTCGGCTTGGGGTCGTGAAGACCTGGAATTCCCGCTGGTATGCCGACGACAAGGAATACCGTCAGTATCTGCATGAGGATCTGCGGCTCAAAAAGTTTCTCAAGGAGCGTATGTATCATGCCGGGATATCCAACATCGAGATCGAGCGGGCAGCGAAACGGATACGGGTCAACATCTACGCCGCCCGGCCGGGGATCATCATCGGTAAGAAGGGGGCGGAGATCGAAACCCTCAAGAAGGATCTGCAGAAGCTGACCACCGGAGAGCTGTTCATCAATATCAACGAGGTCAAGCGGCCGGAAACCGATGCCCAGCTGGTGGCGGAGAACGTCGCCCTGCAGCTCGAGCGCCGGGTGGCCTTTCGGCGGGCGATCAAGCGCAGCGTCAACATGGCCATCAAGCTCGGGGTCAAGGGCATCAAGGTTTCGGTGGCCGGGCGTCTCGGTGGTGCCGAAATCGCCCGGACGGAATGGTATCGCGACGGCCGGGTGCCGCTTCATACCCTGCGTGCCGACATTGACTACGGTTTTGCCGAGGCCCGCACCACGTACGGGATCATCGGGGTCAAGGTGTGGGTGTTCAAGGGTGAGATCGTGGTCCAGCAGCAGGGCCGCAGCGCCGCGGTGTAATGCCGCGGCGACGTATCGACGACGACAGAGGTGATCGACTATGCTGATGCCCAAGAAGGTTAAATACAGAAAACAGCAGAAAGGCCGTATCCACGGGGATGCCAAGCGGGGTTCGTCGCTTTCCTTCGGTGACTTTGGTCTGCAGGCCCTCGAACCCGGGCGGATCACCAACCGGCAGATCGAGGCCGCCCGTATTGCCATCACCCGCTTCATCAAGCGCGGCGGCAAGGTCTGGATCCGTATCTTCCCCGACAAGCCGATCACCAAGAAGCCGGCTGAAGTGCGTATGGGTAAGGGCAAGGGATCGCCGGAGGAATGGGTCGCGGTGGTGAAGCCGGGCCGAGTACTCTACGAGCTTGAAGGCGTCGATCAGGAGCGGGCCATGGAGGCTCTGCGCCTGGCGTCCCACAAGCTGCCGGTAAGAACCCGGGCGCTGGTGCGGGAGGTGAGCCATGAAGGCTGATGAACTGCGGGAGATGTCACCCGAAGAGCTGCAGGGCAAGTATGCCGAACTTTCCCAGGAACTGTTCAATCTCCGGTTCCAGAAGATCGGTGGGCAGCTTCATGATACGACGAGTATGCGGAAGATCAGGCGTGACCGGGCCCGGGTCAGGACCGTACTTCGTGAACAGGTTTCCGAGGCATAAGACAGGATGGAACCAATGGAAGGAATTCGGCGCAACAAGCGGACCATGATCGGTGTGGTGGTGAGTGACGCGATGGACAAGACGGTGGTGGTACGCGTGTCGGCCAAGGTCAAGCACCCGCAATACCACAAGTATGTCCAGCGGAGCAGGAAATACAAGGCCCATGATGTCGCCAACCAGTGCACCGTCGGCGATACGGTCCAGATCATGGAGTGCCGGCCGTTGAGCCGGGACAAATGCTGGCGCATCAGCCGGGTAGTTGAAAAGGCAATCAAGTAGGCGGTTCGGCTGAACGGCCAACCGGTGTGAGGTAGAGAGCGATGGTCCAGGTAGAGACGATGCTGGATGCCGCGGACAACTCCGGGGCCAAGCGGGTGCAGTGTATCAAGGTGTACGGTGGGACGCGGAAGCGGTATGCGACGGTGGGCGATATCATCCAGGTTGCCGTGAAGGAGGCCTTGCCGAACTCCCGGGTGAAGAAGGGTGATGTGATGCGGGCGGTGGTTGTCCGCACCGCGAAGGAGATTCACCGGCCCAACGGCAGCTACATTCGCTTCGACTGCAACTCAGCGGTCCTGATCAACAACCAGAATGAGCCGGTCGGTACGCGTATTTTCGGGCCCATAGCCCGCGAACTGCGCGCCCGGGGATTCATGAAGATCATTTCGCTGGCCCCGGAAGTGCTGTAGGGACCGCGGGGAGAGTGACGATGTCGATGGCGCGGATAAAAAAAGGGGACAAGGTGATGGTCATTGCCGGCAGGGATCGGGACAAAGCCGGCAAGGTCAAGTCGGTGGACCTGAAGAAGAACCGGGTGGTGGTGGAAAAATTGAACATGGTCAAGCGGCACACCAAACCCGGCATGAACTCCGGCGGCGGGATCCTCGAAAAGGAAGCCCCCATGCACGTTTCCAACGTCATGCTGTTCTGTGACAAGTGCGACCGAGCCGTGCGGGTCGGATTCAGGGTGTTGGCCGACCAGTCGAAGGTGAGATACTGCCGGCGGTGTAACGAACAGCTTGACAAGTAGCGCCATGCAGGATGAAGCCGTAGCAAGCGCCTAGACGCGCTGCGAAGGGATGGCGTTGTTGCGAAGCCATCATGCAAGGAGGCAGACGGATCATGAGTATGTTGAAAGAAAAATATGTCAGCGAGGTGGTGCCCGCACTGAGCAAGCGGTTCGCCTACCGTAACCAGATGCAGGTTCCCCGACTGCAGAAGGTGGTGGTGAACATGGGACTTGGTGACGCGGTGCAGAACGTCAAGCTCCTCGATGGCGCCGCCGAAGAGCTGGGGGCGGTGACCGGGCAGAAGCCGGTGATCACCCGGGCACGCAAGTCAATAGCGTCATTCAAGCTGCGCCAGGGGATGCCTATCGGCTGCATGGTGACCCTGCGGCGTGATCGCATGTACGAGTTCCTCGAACGGCTGGTCACCGTCGTGCTGCCGCGGATCCGGGACTTCAAGGGGATTTCCGCCAGAGCCTTCGACGGCCGCGGCAACTATACGCTGGGATTGCGTGAACAGCTGGTCTTCCCCGAGATCGATATGGAACAGGTCGAGAAGGTGAAGGGGATGAACATCTCCGTGGTGACCAGTGCCCCGACCGACGAGGAGTGCCGTGAACTTCTGACCCTCCTGGGGTTTCCATTTCGTAAATGAGCCGACTGCGCACACCACAGGCGAGGAGAATATAGATGGCGAAGAAGTCGATGATGGTCAAGGCGAGCCGGGCGCCGAAATTCGGTGTTCGGGGGTATAATCGCTGCCCCCTCTGCGGGCGTCCGCGGGGATATCTGCGGAGATTCGACATGTGTCGCATTTGTTTTCGGGATCTGGCCTCCAGAGGCGATGTTCCCGGGGTAATTAAATCCAGCTGGTAGGGTGGAGAGAGATCATGTCGTTGTCCGATCCCATTGCCGATCTGCTGACCCGCATCCGGAACGCCTCCATGGTCCGGCACGAACGGGTTGATGTATCCTTTTCGAAGCTCAACAGCCACATCGTTGAGATTCTGCAGGAAGAGGGGTTCATCAAAAATTTTAAAATGGTAAAGGATCCGGCCGGTCATATGCAGGCGCGGTTGTATCTCAAATACGACCATGACGGCACGCCGACGATCACCGGTCTGCGCCGGGAGAGTCGGCCCGGACTGCGCCGGTACGTCAAGTCCGACGAGATCCCCATGGTTCTCAGCGGTCTTGGAATCAACATCCTGTCGACCTCGCGCGGGGTAATGACCGGCGAGCGCGCACGGGATCTCAAAGTCGGCGGCGAGCTGCTGTGTTCGGTCTGGTAGAAGACGATATCAAGTCACTAAGGAGGACGTTGCCATGTCCCGGATAGGAAAAAAGCCGGTGGTCCTGCCCGCAGGGGTTGAGGCCCGGCTTGATCAGGGTGTCCTGCATGTCAAGGGACCGAAAGGAACGCTGCAGCAGCAGGTGGTCGAGCGCGTGGAGGTGCAGATCGATGATCGGGAGATCGTCATCCGCCGCAGTGGCGACGATCGTCGGTCGCGCTCCTTTCACGGCCTCATGCGGTCACTGGTCAACAATATGGTGACCGGCGTGTCCACCGGATTTACCCGGATTCTCGAGGTGAACGGTGTCGGCTACCGGGCCGAGGTCAGTGGTTCGCTGCTGAAGATGAGTCTGGGCTTTTCACATCCGATCGAATGTCCGGTGCCCGAGGCGCTGACGGTGACGGTGGAACGCGACAAGATCATGGTGCATGGCAGCGATAAGCAGCAGGTGGGGGCACTGGCGGCCAAGATCAGGGGCTACCGCCCGGTCGAACCATACAAGGGCAAGGGCATCAAGTATGCCGACGAGCAGGTGATCCGTAAGGCCGGCAAGGCGGGCAAATAAAAGGGAATGAGGTTGTGCCGTGAATATCGATGCAAAGCGGCGTCTGGTGCGCGCCCGGAAGAAGAGAAAGATCAGGAGCACAGTATCGGGAACCCCCGAGCGGCCGCGGTTGACGGTGTTTCGTTCCGCCCGGCATATCTATGTCCAGGCGATCGACGATCTGAGCGGTAGGACTCTGGCCAGTGCCGCCACCACCGACGGCGCGCTGCCGGAGCAAAATGGCGGTAACGTCAAGGCGGCTGAAGCGGTCGGTAAACTGCTTGCCGCCCGGCTGTTGGAGAAGGGCGTTTCACGCGCCGTCTTCGATCGCAACGGATTTCTGTACCACGGCCGCATCAGGGCGGTGGCCGAAGGTGCCCGGGAAGCGGGAATCACAATCTAGCTGCAGCATCTGGCGGCCCGCCCGCCGGAGATGAATACAGGATCTACGCCAGGAGGTGTATCGTTGGATACCGTGAAAACCGGGGAAATGGAACTGATCGATCGGGTCGTCAAGATCAATCGAGTTGCCAAGGTGGTCAAGGGCGGCCGCCGGTTCAGCTTCAGCGCGCTGGTGGTGGTCGGTGACGGTCGGGGGCATGTGGGCTTCGGGCTCGGCAAGGCCAACGAGGTTCCGGAGGCGGTGCGCAAGGGAACCGAGGCGGCGCGACGGAACATGGTCAAGGTGCCGTTGCTGGGGACCTCGATTCCGTTCCAGGTCACCGGCAGGTACGGGGCCGGCAGGGTGATGCTTCGCCCCGCTTCTCCGGGAACCGGGGTGATCGCCGGCGGCGCGGTGCGGGCAGTGCTGGAATCCGCCGGGATCAAGGATATTCTGACCAAGTGCATCGGGTCTACTAATCCGCATAACGCGGTGCGGGCGACCATCGCCGGCCTGACGCAGTTGAAAAGCGCCGCTGCGGTTTGCCGCAGCCGCGGCAAGCAGGTGACCATCGTCCGTTAGACCGTGACTCTGACGCCCGACGTTGAGGAAGGGACCGTGAAATGTTGAAGATTACCCTGAAGCGAAGCTTCTCCGGACGACTGAAAAGGCACCATGCCACCGTTCAGGCGCTGGGGCTGCGGAAAGTCAATCAGACGGTGATGCGCGAGGACAATCCGGCGATCCGCGGGATGGTGAATTCCGTCAGCCACATGCTTGATGTCGAACAGATCGCGGATTAAAATAATTGGGCCGGATGCCGCGTGCGCGGTATGCCGATGATCAAAAGACAAGATGATATCCTAACAGGTGCCGGAACGCAACAGGTGCCCGAAGGCGTTGAAAATGGATGGCGCAGTGACCGTTCCGGATTCGCGCCGCGTACCTGGCAGAGGACGATGAGGCAAACATCGCCGGACGTCGTAAAGACCCAGGATGGTGCGCCACGATGATGGGAAAATTTACTGCAAAGCCGTCGAGCTTGAGGTGAGAGAGATGGTCAGTCTTGATCAGATGCAGAAGGTCGAAGGTGCTCGGAGCAATCGCATCCGTCGGGGGCGCGGCATCGGTTCGGGATATCATAAAACCGCCGGTCGCGGCCACAAGGGCCAGAAGGCACGTTCCGGTGGCCGGGTTCCGGTATGGTTCGAGGGCGGCCAGATGCCCCTGCAGCGCCGTCTGCCCAAGCGCGGGTTCTGCAACCCCTTTCGGACGGAATATGCCGTGGTCAACGTCGAGCGGCTGAACGAATATGTCGACGGTGACACGGTGGATATTGCCAGTCTCCGTGCGCGGGGAATGGTGGGTTCGGGTGAGGAGCTGGTCAAGGTTCTGGGCGGTGGCGATCTCGATCGCCGGCTGACGGTCCGGGTGCATGGCTTCAGCGCCGCGGCGCGGGAGAAGATTACCGCTGCCGGCGGCCAGGCGGAGGAGATCAGCCTTGCTTAAAGGGATGGAAAATATCGGGAACATTCCCGAGTTGCAGCGGAAGATCGGCTGGACCTTCTTCTTTCTGTTTGTCTATCGGATCGGCATCCATGTGCCGACTCCGGGGATCGACGGGCAGGCCTTGGCGGCCTTTTTCGCCGAAGCCAAGGGAACGCTTCTGGGGATGTTCGATATGTTTGCCGGCGGTGGCCTGAGCCGGCTGTCGGTCTTTTCGCTCGGGATCATGCCCTATATCAGTGCCTCGATCATTATCGAGCTGCTGACCATGGTCATTCCCAAGCTCGAGACCCTCAAGAAAGAGGGCGAAGCGGGACGGCGCAAGATCGTCATGTATACCCGCTACGGGACGATCCTGCTGAGCGTCATCCAGAGCTTTGGGATTGCCGTCGGGCTTGAGAGTATGCAGGGTCCGGCGGGAGAGATGGTGGTCATGTTTCCCGGCTGGGGCTTCCGCTTGCTGACGGTGATAACCCTGACCAGCGGTACCGCGTTCATCATGTGGATCGGCGAGCAGATCACCGAGCGGGGCATCGGCAACGGCATCTCGCTGATCATCTTCGCCGGGATCGTCGCCCGGATGCCGGCGGCGATCATCAACTCCATTCGCCTGATTCGCGTCGGCGACATGAGTCTTTTTCTCATGCTGATGATCATCATCCTGATGGCGGTGATTCTGGCGGTCATAGTTTTTGTGGAAACCGGCCAGCGGCGCATTCCCATCCAGTACGCCAAGCGGGTGGTGGGGCGGAAGATGTACGGCGGTCAGAGTACCCACCTGCCGTTGAAGGTTAATACCGCCGGCGTCATTCCGCCGATCTTCGCGTCCTCGATCATTATGTTTCCGGCGACCATCGCCAGCTTCATCGATCTGCCGATCATGCAGAAGGTTTCCGCCGCCTTCATGCCGTCGACGGTAATCTATAACGTTGTTTACGTTGCGCTGATATTTGTATTCTGCTATTTCTATACTGCGGTGACCTTCAAACCCGACGATGTCGCCGATAATCTGAAGAAGGGCGGCGGCTATATCCCCGGCATCCGGCCCGGCAAGAAGACCGCCGAGTACCTCGACCGGGTACTGACCCGGCTGACCTTCTGGGGTGCGGTTTACGTCAGTATTGTCTGCGTCCTGCCGATGTTTTTCATCGGCAAATTCAACGTGCCGTTCTATTTCGGCGGCACCGCTCTGCTGATTGTGGTCGGGGTGGGTATCGATACCATTCAGCAGATCCAGTCACACCTGATCGTCAGAAACTATGATGGTTTAATGAAGCGGGGAGTGCGCGGCCGGCGGTAGCCGGTGGTGCGTCGCGCCGGCAGGCGACAGGCGCCCCGGCGGCGGAGCTTTCCGCCCGGTGAACAGGAAGGAGATGCGGGCATGAACTTGATTTTGTTGGGACCTCCCGGGGCTGGCAAGGGGACGCAGGCGAAGAAGATGATCGACGCTCTCGGCGTGCCGCAGATTTCCACCGGTGATATTCTGCGGGCGGCGGTGAAGGACGGCACGCCCATGGGGGTCGAAGCGAAGAAGTTCATGGATGCCGGTCAACTGGTTCCCGATTCAGTGGTCATCGGGATTATCGCGGACCGGCTCAAGGAGAGCGACTGCGACAAGGGCTTCATTCTTGACGGTTTCCCCCGTACCGTGGCCCAGGCCGACGCCCTGGAGGCGATGCTCAGGAAGATGGACAAGGATATCGACGATGTCGTCAGTATCGAGGTTCCTGACGAGGATCTCCTCGGGCGGCTCACCGGCCGTCGCATGTGTACCTGCGGCGCCAGCTTCCATGTCATGTTCAACAAACCGAAGCTGGAAGGCATCTGCGATTTGTGCGGTAAGGAACTGTATCAGCGCGACGATGACCGGGAAGAGGCCATCCGCGAGCGTTTGGTGAACTACCACAAGCAGACGGCGCCGTTGATCGAGTTCTACACCGAGCGGGGCAAGTTGCGGGCGATTCCCGGAACCGGATCCGTTGACGATATTTTTAACGGGATCATGCGTGTTGTGCGTGGATGATTACCCTTCGATCCCCGCGGGAGATTGAAAAACTCCGGGCGGCGAACCGGATTGTCGCCGCGGTACTGCGGCATCTTCGCGGACTGGTGGCTCCCGGAGTCAACACCGCCGAGCTTGACCGTGAAGCCGAGGCGATGATCCGGGATCAAGGCGCGGAACCGGCGTTCAAGGGCTATGCCGGATTCCCGGCCTCCATTTGTGCCTCGGTCAACGAGGTGATCGTCCACGGGATCCCATCCCGGCGGGTAGTTCTGCGGGAGGGGGATATCATCAGTATCGATGTCGGCACCAGGTGTGACGGTTACTACGGGGATGCCGCCATCACGGTGCCGGTGGGCGATATATCTGCCGAAGCCGAGCGGCTCATGACCGTGACCCGTGATTCACTCATGGCGGGGATCGATGCCGTGAGTCCGGGAGAGCACTTGTTTACCGTGTCACATCGTATCCAGGAGCACGTCGAGCGGCACGGCTACAGCGTCGTGCGTGACTTTGTCGGACACGGCATCGGCACGCAGCTGCACGAGCCGCCGCAGGTGCCCAACTACGGTAAGCCTCACACGGGCATGCGGCTCAAGGCGGGGATGGTGATTGCCATCGAGCCGATGGTAAATATTGGCACTTGCGAAGTGGATATCCTC
Source organism: Candidatus Anaeroferrophillacea bacterium (assembly GCA_016933675.1). Taxonomy (GTDB): domain Bacteria; phylum Desulfobacterota; class Anaeroferrophillalia; order Anaeroferrophillales; family Anaeroferrophillaceae; genus JAFGAM01. Next base: position 21,024 of record JAFGAM010000141.1, on the reverse strand, counting down.
GCCGACGGCTGGACCGCGGTGACTCGGGACCGGAAATTGTCGGCGCATTTCGAACATACCATCGCGATCACCGAGCAGGGACCGGATATTCTCAGTCAGTGACCGACGCGATGTCGGTCTCCGGGCCGGCGCGCAGGAACCATGTAACATCCGTTTTGCCGAAAAGAGAATTCACGGCGGAAGGCTTGGGGACAGATGGCCGGTAAAGAAGATGTAATTGAGGTACAGGGTAAGGTGCTGGAGACCCTGCCGAACGCCATGTTTCGGGTGGAGCTGGAGAATGGCCACCGGGTACTGGCCCATATTTCCGGCAAGATGCGGATGCATTTTATCAAGATCCTGCCGGGTGATACGGTGACGATGGAGCTCTCGCCGTACGACCTCTCCCGGGGCAGGATCGTTTACCGGTCCAAATAGTGGTATTGGAGATTTTTTCGGTTTCCGGACACCCGGGAACGGCGGAAATGGAGAGCGGTAATGAAGGTTCGCGCATCGGTAAAGAAAATCTGTGACAAGTGCAAGGTGATCAAGCGTCGCGGGATCGTGCGGGTAATCTGCGAGAACCCGAAACACAAGCAGCGCCAGGGATAAGCAGCCCGGGAGGAGGAGTGTACAGTGGCAAGAGTTGCGGGTATCGTACTGCCCAACAAGCGCATCGTAGTGGCGTTGACCTATATCTATGGGATCGGGCCTACCAGTGCCCGGAAAATCCTCGCTACGGCCGATATCGGCTACGATGTGCGGGCCGACGAGCTCAATGACGACGAACTCGGCCGGGTGCGCGAAGTCATTGACAAGTCGTTCAAGATCGAGGGTGATCTGCGTCGCGAAGTGTCGCAGAATATCAAGCGGCTGATGGATATCGGCTGCTACCGTGGCCTGCGCCACCGCCGGTCGATGCCGGTTCGAGGTCAGCGGACGAAGACCAATGCCCGCACCCGGAAGGGACCGGGCGGGGCACCCATCGCCAGAAAGAAAAAGTAGCAACCCCATAATAGTACCGACGGACAACCGGCTGATGCGGTCGTGATATCCGCGCGGATGCGGGAGGAACCATGGCTCGACCACGGGGTAAGGCAACCAAAGCAAAGATCAAGAAGAATGTTCCCTACGGGATCGCCCACATCCAGGCGACCTTCAACAATACCCAGGTGACGTTTACCGACGTAAACGGCAACGTCGTCGCGTGGGCGACCGCCGGTGTCGCCGGGTTCAAGGGTTCTCGTAAGAGCACCCCGTTCGCCGCCCGGCAGACGGCGGAGGATGCCGCCCGGAAAGCGGTGGACCACGGCATGAAGTCAGTCGACGTTCATGTCAAGGGACCGGGTGCCGGCCGTGAATCGGCGATCCGAGCCATTCAGGCTGCCGGGATGACGATCAACATCATTCGTGACGTAACCCCCATTCCGCATAACGGTTGTCGGCCGCCGAAACGGAGACGGGTGTAAAGGAGGAGCCATTGGCACGTTACAGAGATTCCGTCTGCCGGCTTTGTCGTCGGGAAGGTACCAAGCTGTTTCTTAAGGGTGACCGCTGCTTTACCGACAAGTGTGCCGTTGATCGGCGGGCCTATGCCCCGGGTCAGCACGGCCAGCGCCGGTCGAAGTTTTCCGAATACGGTCAGCAGTTGCGGGAGAAGCAGAAGGTGCGCCGCATTTACGGGCTGCTGGAGAAACAGTTCCGGCATTATTTCGACAAGGCCGATCGCATGAAGGGCGTCACCGGTGAAAACCTGCTGATGCTCGTGGAACAGCGGCTGGACAGCATTGTTTACCGGCTGGGATTCACCGCCACTCGCACCGAGGCCCGCCATCTGGTGCGGCACGGGCATTTCGCCGTCAACGGCGTAAAGGTGAACATTCCGTCATACCGGGTGATGCCGGGTGATGTGATTGAGGTGCGGGAAAAGAGCCGTAAACTGGTGCGCATCGTCGAAGCCCTCGAGGCTGCCGGGCGCCGGGGACTGCCGGCTTTCCTCGAACTCGATCCGCAGCAGTTTCGGGGGTCGATGAAGATGCTGCCCAAGCGTGAGGATGTCGCCCTTGAGATCAACGAGCAGTTGATCGTAGAATTCTATTCCCGCTGATAAAAGGTAGCCTTGATGGAACAGAGCCTGATGTACAAGAACTGGCGTGTGCTGATCAAACCGTCGCCGCTTGAGGTCGAACCGGATAGTCATACCCCGTTCTATGGCAAGTTCACGGTGGAGCCGCTGGAGCGGGGTTACGGTATCACCCTCGGGAACGCCTTGCGCCGCGTGTTGCTCTCGTCGCTGCAGGGGGCGGCGATAACCTCGGTGAAGATCGAGGGGGTGCCGCACGAGTTTACCACCATCCCCGGAGTGCGGGAGGATGTGACCAAACTGGTACTCAACATCAAGGGGGTTTGTCTCAAGATGCACGTCGATACCCCCAAGACGCTTTATATTGATGTCAAGGGCAGTGACCGGCCTGTGGTTACCGCCGGCGACATCAAGACCGACCACACGGTCGAGATTCTCAATCCGGAGCATCATCTCGCCACCCTGGCGCCGGACGCGGTGTTGAAGATGACCATGACGGCCGAGACCGGCAAGGGTTACGTGCCGGCGGAGCAGGTCGAGGAGCAGCAGAAGTTTCCCCTGGGAACCATTGTTGTTGACGGGGTTTTTTCGCCCATCAGGAAGGTCAATTACGTGGTTACCGACGCCCGCGTCGGACAGCAGACCGACTATGACCGGCTCACCATGCAGATATGGACCGATGGCAGTGTGCTGCCTGAGAACGCGCTGGCCTACGCGGCGAAGATCGTCAAGGAGCAGATGAGCGTCTTCATCAATTTCAACGAAGACCTCGAACCGCCGGAAGAATACGAGGAGTTTGAAGAACCGCGGCTGCCGGTCAACGAAAACCTGTATCGGACGGTCGACGAGCTCGAGTTGTCGGTTCGTTCCGCCAACTGCCTGAAGAACGCCAACATCAGGCTGATCGGCGAACTGGTGCAGAAGAGCGAGACCGAAATGCTGACGACAAAGAATTTCGGCCGGAAATCACTTAATGAGATCAAGGATATTCTTGGTCAGATGGGACTTGGACTGGGAATGCGGGTGCCGGATTTCGATCCCGAAAACGCCGAGATGGTCAAGCGGGTGATGGCGGAAGATTTCGAGGAATAGAGGCGGTGGTCGCGGCGCCCCCTTCAGGGGGGATGGCGCCGTACCGCAGGTGGCATGACCCGGGTTGCAGCGCCTGTCTGCAAGGGGTACGCCCGGACAGGCAACGAGGATGATGGTATGGTAACGAGGCCATCAGCGATACGAAGGAGAGATTGAGCCATGCGTCACAGAGTAGTCGGCCGGCGGCTGGGCCACGGCCCGAGTCACCAGAAAGCCATGTTCCGGTCTCTGGCCGGTTCCCTGATCAAACATGAAACCATCGAAACTACGGATGCGCGGGCGAAGGAGTTGCGCCGGCTGGTCGATCGCCTGGTTACCATGGGCAAGCGCGATACTCTGCACGCCCGGCGGCAGGCCTTCAGGGTACTCAACGACCACCAGATGGTGAAGAAGCTGTTCGATGAGATCGCACCGCGTTTTGCCAATCGTCCGGGCGGCTATACCCGGCTGATTAAATCGCATTTCCGTTCGGGGGACAACGCGCCCATGACCTTGGTTACCTTTTCGCCCGGCGGGTTCGCACTGAAAGTGCAGCCGCAGACGGCATCCGCATCCCCGGCAGGCGATCTGTCGCAGACGCTGAAACAGGGAGTGGAAGCGGAGTTGGAAGCAAAATCAGCCGCGCCGGTCGCCACCGCGGCTGCGGGAGCGGTGCCGCCGGCCGGTGATGAAATCGACGCGGATAAACCCGAAAGCTGATTCTGTGCCCCGGAAGGGGAGCGGCAGTTGGCTGATCCCATGATCTGTCGAAGGCATGGTCCGGAATTCCCGGACCATGCCTTTTTTACTGGCTTCGCAACACCTCCGGCGGGGCTTCCGGGCCGGTAACGGGCAGGGCTTCCACCAGCCGGCAGAGCGTCGGTGCGGTGCGGCGCAGCGCAGCTTCGGCGGCCAGCCGTTTTGCCGCACGGCCGGCGGCCGGCAGGTGTTCGATGAACCCGGGACGCCGTTTGACCCGGCCGAGAAAGCAGATGGCACCGATTACCTGCAGCAGGCGCACGAAGGATATCCGTTGCCAGTCGGGGATGAACGTTTGCCGCTCGCGGGCGCGTAGCAGTCCGGCCCGGGCGGCGAGGTCCAGATACCGGCGGGCGAGGGTGCCACGCAGTTCGTCGGGCAGGTCGACATAGGGGTCGTGCAGAACGGCGGCCAGATCGTAGTACAGCGGTCCGTATCGTGCTCCCTGGAAGTCGATGACGTAGTGCCGGCAGTCATGGAGCATGATGTTGCGGGACTGGAAGTCGCGCAGCAGGATGCCTTGCGGCGACTGCCGCACCACCGCCGCGGCGAGGCGGCGGAATTCATGTTGCAGGGTGCGGTGCGTGCGCGGACTTATGGTTATGCCGGCGGTTTCCACGGCGCCGGCGTGGAGAAAATAGTTGAGTTCACGGTCGATGACCAGCCGGGTGTCGTAGCGGCCGCCGCCGTAACCCCAGGCGGTGCGAAAGCCGGGGGAGGCGCGCTGCTGGATCATGACCAGCAGGTCGATCACCGGCTCGTAGGCGGCGTACAACCGGTCCGGATCACGCCGGCCGGCGGCAATATGGCCGGCGAGGGTGAGGTTGCCGAGATCGTCGAGCAGGTAGAGGGCGGCGTCGGGGGTGGCGGCGAGAACCCGGGGGACGGGGATGCCGCGGGCCGCAAGGTGCCGGCCGATGAGCATGAAGGAATGGTTTTCATCGACCATGCGGCCGTTTACCATGCGGCCACTGCCGGCACCGGCACGGGCGTCGACCCCGATCAATGAACGGCTATGGGGGGGGCGCAGGCGGTAATAGCGTCGTTCGGAGCCGTCGCCCTCAAGCGGCACGATCTGCCATGGGGTGTCGTCTCCCGGGGGTGCCGGTGAGTATTCGCGCTGCAGCGCCCGCAGGGCGGCTGACGGATCATGCCGATCCGGGCCGGTAGATGCGTTCATAGACCGCCTCGATGGCCGGCAGCAGGGCGTTGTTGTCGATTCCGTGGTAGAGCATTGCCGCCAGGCCCATGGCACCGGCGCCGACCCCTTCCTTGACGTATCCCTCCTCGTAGAGCCGCAGGTTTTCGTGGCGTGCGGTGCGAAAGTCCATGCGGGCGGCGAACATCGGCACTGCAACGGGCAGCTGCCGGGCGATGCCGCGGATGTCGGCGTGACGGTCCTCCGAGACCCAGGCAGTGGTGGCGATGCCCAGGTTTCCGGGGCGGCAGGCGGCGATATCCCGGGCGGCCAGCCGTCGATCGTGGGCGTCGAGATCGGCGATGTCGGGCCGGTTCAGCAGCCGGCCGATGAGGACGGCAACCGCCAGCATCTGGGTGCCGCCACCGAGGAGAACCGGAATCTGGCGGCCGGCGGCGATGGCAACGCCGGCCTGCACCGCCTGCATCGGGTCGCCGAGAAGGGCGACGGCCTGGAGCGGCGAATCGGCCAGGGAACCGGCAACCAGCCCCTTCTCTGCCAGCGCCCGGTCGATCAGGGCGGCTTTCTGGGAGGGATTGTTGCCCGGCATGCTGCCGCTGATCCGCCCCCGGGCATCGACACCCAGGACTTCCATGAGCGACATTGCCGTGGTGGTGCCGCCGGGGACGCTTTCAGCGAGGATCAGGGTGCGTCCCAGAGCGCCCAACTGGGCGCCGATGAGAAGTCCCTGAACGAATAGCTCCCGGGCGTTTTCCACCGGCAGCGGATCGAGAATCGAGCCGCCGGGCTGCCGGCCGGCGGTCAGCATCGGTACCTCCGGGATGACGTGGTTGCCGGCATCGATAACCAGCGCCGGGCATTGCAGGAGGTCGATGGCGGCCATGGTGATGATCACCGGCGACGGCGGGCCGACGGGGTTTTCGGGAACCGCCGGCAGGCACTTTGCCCGGCCGTGGTAGATCGCCTCGACGTCGGCGGCGGCGGTGTAGCGGATCAGTTCGACGTTGGCGCCAGCGGCGGAGATGCCGGGGATGGCGGCGGTCTCGGTGGTCGCGATGGTGCAGGCGAACAACGGCGGTTGTCGGCGGCAACGGTGCAGGAAGTCGGTCGCGGCCGCTTCCTGGTCGGTGATGGTCAGTATATCTGCACTCATGGCGGCGTATTCCTCGATAACCCGTGGTTGGCCGGGTCGGTGGTTGTGACGGCGGCAGGTCGGGGGATCACTGATCGGCGATAACGACGAATCCTTCACAGCCCTTTCGTTCCAGCCGCTGGCGGAGGGCTTCCGCATCATCACGGGTGGCAAAGCGGCCGGTCTGGACGCGGTAACACCGGCGGCGACCGCAGGGACCACTGACGATATCCACCTGATTCTCGGTCATCGCCGCGGCTCTGCGGGCCAGATCGCGGGCCCGTTCCGGGACAGTGAAGGCGCCCAGCTGAACGCGGTAGAGGCGGTCGGTCATGGCTCGCGGCAGGCTGAGGAGATCGATGCGCACCAGCGCCGTGCCCTCGTTAACCATCTCGATCCGGCGGGCGGCGCCGTAGGAGAGATCAATGATCCGGCCGCGGACGAAGGGTCCGCGGTCGTTTACTTCCACCTCCACGGTTTTCCGGTTTTCCAGGTTGGTTACCCGGACCCTTGATCCCAGCGGCAGTTCCCGGTGGGCGGCGGTAAGAGCGTGCATGTCGTAAATATCACCGGCGGCGGTGGGTCGGCCGTGAAATTCGTCGCCGTACCACGAGGCAATTCCTTCCTGGGGCGGGAAGTCTGCCGGTGACACCTGTGGTGCCGCGGGTAAGGGTGCCCGGCGACCGCAGGCGCCAAACATAGACAGCAGCAGGACGGCGGCCAGCAACAGGGCGCCGGCGGGAAGCTGCCGACAACGGGAGTCCGTGGTAAGCCCGCGGTTGCGGTCAGAGGTCATCGGCGTTTCCGTCCGGAGCCGCCGGCCGGAAACCCGCAACCGGCGGCAAGTACGTTCAGGTTGCTGATCACTGCGGGCAGGGGGCGTTCATCAGTGCCACCCGGCAGCCGTCCGGGTGGTAATCGATGCGGTTGATGCAGCAGAAGTCCTGCTTCAGCCGGAAGATATTCTCCAGCGGCAGCCCCAGTGCCCGGCAGAGAATGAGCATGTTGACGCCGCCGTGGGCAACGATCACAATGACTTCGCCGCGGTGTCGCCGAACAATATCATCAAGCGCCGGAAAAACCCGCTGCTGGATCTCCCCGATCGTTTCGCTGCCGGGGATCCGGTAGTTGATGAAATCGGCGAACTTGCGTTCGACGTCTTCGGGGTATTGCCGCCGAACCTCGTTGAAGGTCAGGCCTTCCCACCGTCCCATGCCGAACTCCCGCAGCATGGCACTGGCGGCGTGGGGGATGCCCAGCTCCCGGGCGATAATCGCCGCCCCCGACGAGCTGCGCGTAAGGTCGCTGCTGTAGGCGTGGGTGACGGAGAAGGGTGCCAGTTGCCGGGCGCGCCGGGCCATCAACGCTTCGGCCTCCGGCGTCGTCAACACGTCGATGTGACCGTTGTAACGGTAATTTCCGTCGACGGTGTTGACGGTCTGACCGTGGCGCAGCAGGAAAACGGTAGTGATGTCGGCGTTCGGTTCAGTCATTGCCTGTGGGTTTGCAACCGCTCCGGCCTGGTCCGGTTGATGCTGCCGGGTTGCCGGTGGATCGGCGCCTTTCAGGCCGGGTCTTTCCCGGCGGCAATCAGGCGGCAATCAGGCTGAAGCAGAGTAGGATCACGGTTTCGGCGGTTTCCACGGTGAAGCCGAAGGTGTCGCCGGTGGCGCCGCCGAGGCGGCGGATGAAGTAGCGCGTTATCAGGTACACGTATACCATGCCGGTGGCGGTTACGGCAATGCCGGAAAAGCCGGCGGTCGCCGCGGCGACCGCGAAGGTGGCGGCGGCGGCGCCCGCCAGGCGCCGGCCGTCGGCGCCGTCGACCATGGTTTTACCGAGGCCGCCCCGAGGGCGGGCGTAGGGAGCCATTTTGGCCTGGATGACGATGCCGAGCCGGCCGGCGGTGGGATAGAGCAACAGGGCCGGCAGCAGCAGGTCTGCCGGCAGGCTGGTGAGACAACTGAATTTCAGCAGCAGCACCAGCAGCAGGGCGAGGGTGCCCATGGTGCCGATGGCGCTGTCCTTCATGATCGCGAGGATGTCGTCAGGGTCGTTTCTGCCGCTGAAGATGCCGTCGGCGGTGTCCGCCAGGCCGTCGAGGTGGAAGCCTCCGGTCATCCAGGTGAACAGCACCAGCAGGCCGGCCGCCTCCACCGGGCGCGGCAGGTGACGGGTGACGAACAGGTGCAGTGCCGCCGCCAGGAGGCCGAGACAAAGCCCGGCGAGCGGAAACATCGCCTGAGAGGCACCGATTTCCCCGGCATCGGTGACGCGGGGCTGCGGCAGCGGCAGGCGGGTAAGAAATGACAGTGCGAGGTGCAGCCGGTGCAGCATGATGAGCCTACTTGAGTTTCAGCGGCAGGCCGCAGGCAACCAGATAGACGCTGCCGGCCGCCGCCGCCAGCCTCTGGTTCGCCAGTCCGGCGAGATCGCGGAAGCGGCGTGCCAGCCGGTTTTCCGGGACGATACCCGAACCTACCTCGTTGGTTACCAGGACGGTTCGGGCGGTGGTTTCCCGCAGTGCCGCGGTCAGGTCGTTGACCCGGGCGAGCAGGGCGGCGTCCGGCCGGGTATCATCGGCCAGCATCAGGTTTGCCAGCCAGATGGTGACGCAGTCGACCATGATGATGTCGTAGTTCGCCGCCACCCGCCGAAGTGCCGCCGGCAGTTCCCGCGGTTCCTCGATGGTCATCAGCCAGGCACTGCCGCGCTGGTCCTGGTGCCGGGCGATGCGCTCGGCCATCTCGCGGTCGGAAACCTCCGCCGTGGCGATGTAGGCCCGGCGTCCGGGAAGCGATTCGGCCAGCCGCTGGGCGAAGGTGCTCTTGCCGCTGCGGCTGCCGCCGGTCACCAGCACGGGCATTGAAATGTTCTCGGGCAATGGTTCATTCATGTCGTGCGGAGCGGTTGTGAAGCCCCTATCCTTTTTCGTCCGGGCTACGGTTTCGCGGCCCTTTACCATTGAATTTTGCCGGTTGTTGCGGTACCGGTAGCAGTGCCGGTGACGTCCGATTCCCAGCCGTTTTCGTATCCCAAAGGGGTGAAGGCTGTCAAACCTTTTTCGGCGGCCGGCGCCGAAATTAAGCGAGTGCTTCAGTTTTTTGACTTTCCCGCCGATAGGGGAAATCATGTTTTTCGCCGGTTTCGGCCGGTAGTGTCCGGTATGGTTTTTGCGGAGCCATCATCAGCGGACCGGCCTTGGTGCCGGCAGCTCGGTTTCTGTATTGCGCCCGGGTCGCATTGGGTGTGGCAGAGACCGGCAGACAACGCGGAGCCTGGGGTAGTGACGGGGCCGTCGAGGTTTTGAATAGATGAAAGTTCTGCTGGTCGATGACGATCGCGCAATTGTCGACATGCTCTACCATGTCCTGCTCGATGAGGGCTATCAGCCGACAACCGCCACCAACGGCATCGAAGCCCTCGAACATCTGAGCCGCCGCAGCTTCGATCTGGTGCTTACCGACCTGAAGATGCCGCGCATGGGAGGGATGGAGCTGCTGGGGGAGATCGGCAAGCTCCGCAACCCGCCGCTGGTGATAATCATTACCGGCTACGCGACGGTGGAGACTGCGGTCTGTGCCATCAAGATGGGGGTCTATGACTACATCATCAAGCCCTTCAACATTGATCATGTGAAACTCACCGTCAGGCGGGCCATCGAGAAACAACGCCTTGAGCGGGAAAACATCCAGCTCAAGGAGATGATCGTGCTCTACAACGCCAGCGAGGCCATCAGTTCCAGCCTTGAGGCGACCAGGATCATCGAGGTGATGCTTGATGCCGCCTGCGTGCAGTCGTTGGCCGATCTCGCGGTACTCTACCTGCGGGACGAGATGAGCCGTGATCTGGTGCTTTCCGGGCATCAGGGCAGCAGCGGCACCGAACGCGAGTGCGAGGAGTTTGTCGGCAGCCTGCCGGCGGTGGTGGCGGAGAACCATCTGCGACCGTTTTTCAACGGCCATGGTGTCCGTATCTCCGCGCCCGGCAGCCCGTTGCACGAGTTGTTGTGCGCAGAATCGCCGCACCGGGGGGAGGTCGGTTCGCTGCTGAGCATCTCCCTCAAGGCCAACAACCGTTTTGTCGGTCTGCTCAATCTTTTTTCCCTGACCCCCGGGGTGACCTTCAGCGATCATGACGGTCGCGCCCTCTACATTCTTGCCGCCAAGGGCGCCGGGGCGATCGAGAATGCCTTCCTCTACGAGAATACCCAGCAGAACTACCTGCAGACCATCAGAAGCTTTGCCTGCGCCCTCGAAGCCAAGGACCGGTACACCCATGGTCATTCCCAGCAGGTGACGCGCTATGCTGAAGCCATTGCCCGGGCGATGAAACTGAGCGTCGATGAAATCGAACTGCTGGGGCAGGCCGGAATGCTGCACGATATCGGCAAGATCGGCATCAGTGAAGCGATTCTGAATAAACCGGGTCCGCTGACGGCGTCGGAATATGAAATCATCAAGCAGCATCCGGTAACCGGGAAGCACATCCTAATGCCCATCACCTCCCTGTCGCTCATTGTGCCCATAGTTTACCATCATCATGAACGCTGGGACGGCAGCGGCTACCCGGACGGCCTGGGGGGCGCGGATATCCCCCTGATGTCACGTATTCTGGGCGTCGCGGATGCCTTTGACGCCATGACCTCCATCCGGGCCTATCGTCGGCCGCTGGCGCCGCCGGAGGCATTCGCGGAGATATTCCGGGGGAGCGGCAGCCAGTTCGACCCCGCCATCGTCGATATTTTTCTGCACCTGCGGACGTCGGTCGAAGCACTCATGTTGCGCGGATGAGAGGGCGTCAGGCACAAAGTCCTTGACAACCAAAACGCCGATTTGCTATACCCTCTACGTTTCTTTGATCCCTAAAATATTGAAGCCTTGCGGAAAATTGCCTGCCAGAATTTCAAGGGCGGTACCGGAAAGACCACTTCGGTAGTCACCCTCGCCCATTGTCTTGCCACCGCCGGCAAGCGGGTTCTGATTGTTGACCTGGATGCCCAGGGCAACGTCGGCGTCAGCCTCGGGGTCGAGGCTCCGGGCGGGTTGTACGAGTTGCTCGTTGATAACCGGTCGCTGACCGAGTGTATGGTGGAGGCCCGTCCCAATCTTTTCTGCATTCTGGCGGATGCTTCGGTGGCGGCCTGCGAAACCATCCTCGTCGCCCGCCCCCGGCGGGAGGAAAGCCTGTCCCGGGCGTTGCGCCGGTTGCCGGAGGTGGTGCCGGATATCGATGTGGTTCTGCTGGACTGTTCTCCATCGCTGTCGATCCTCAGCCAGAACGCCCTGGTGTATGCCGACGAGCTGGTAATCCCGGTGAGCATGGACTACCTGGCGATGGTGGGGGCGAATCATGTGTACGACAACCTGGCCATGATCGAGGAGTTTTTCGACAAGCGGATCCGGGTTGCCGGTATTCTGCCGACGTTTTTTGACCAGCGGGTCAATATGAGCAAGGAAGTGCTCGCGGCACTGCGTGAGCGTTACGGTGATGCCGTGCTGACGCCGATCCGCACGGATACGAGGATGAAACAGGCCTCCAGCGCTCGGCAGACGATTTTCGAGTTCAGCCGCCGCAGCCGGGCGGGAGAGGATTATCAGCAGGTGTGCAGGGAGCTCTTTGCATGACCACTTCCACCAGCAGGGGAAAACGGAAGACTGCGGCCGAGCGCCGGAAACGGGCGTTGGCCGAGGTGCCGGAATCCTCCGGTGTGACTCGTGATCGGAAGGATAAGATGGCGGCTTTTTTCGCCGCCGAGTCATCTCGGGAAGGGTCTTTTTCTGCCGCTCCGGAAGTCGGTGAGCGTCCGGCCGGGGACGACGATCAGGGTGGAAAACAGCCCGTGACCGAGGCGGCGATCCGGGAGGAAGCGGCTGCGGTGACGGTGACACAGGCGGAGGAAAAGACGATGGAGAAGCCAGCCGAGACAGCCACCCCGGTCGAAGGGGAAGCGGCGATGACGACGCCGGCGGAGGAAACCCCGGTCGGGGATGCGCCGATTGCTGAGGCCTTGGCCGGTGAATCTGCCGACGGCGTTGCGGCGGAACCGGAATCGACCCCGGAATCGGCGGTGGAGTCGACCTCGGAACCGGTGATTGCAGATCGTCCCGAGAGCGTGGATACTGCAGAAATGGAACATACAACCGAAAATCATTTGGTGAAAGGTGAGAAGCAGATGGCAGATGCACAGGAACAAAGGGTGGTACAGCAGCAGGCTGAAGCTGGCACTGGCGGCATGGTGTCCTTTGTGGCGTTGTTCGTAGCGATTGCCGCGCTGGCTCTGGTATGGTTTTATGCCTCGACCTCCACGGGTTCGCCTTCGGTGCTTTCCGATCTCCAGAAGAGCAAGGGAGCCCTGACCGCCCGTATCGACGCGATCGATGCCAAGGTGGATGCCCTGAATGCCAAGCTGGTGGAAGCCGAGAAGGCCAAATTGCAGAAGTCGGTGGCGGCTTCGGTGGAGGCGTTGGAGACCATGGCGGCCAACGCCGAGGGCGAAGTGGCCGAGGCGCTGAAGAAGATGCAGGCCGATCTGCAGAAGATGATCGACGGCGTGAAGTAAGGCAATCCGAATCTGTACAGCTCATACTTCATACGGTTTGCCATATGGCGGCTGCGCAATGCGCAGCCGCCTTTTTTAGTCGGGGGGGATGCGTACAATCCCCTGCGCTTTTCATCTTGCGGACAAATCATCGTTGATGGCGTCGTAAAAAGTCTCCATCTGCTGCGTTGCGCTGCACCCTTCGTCATTGCGGCGTACTTTATGTACGCCTCATTCCTCAGGATTTGCGCGCCTTGCAGCTGGAGCTTTTTACTTAGCCAGCCCGTTTTTCGAGTTGTTACGAGTTTATTATCGTTGGCTTCCACATCAATGAAGTGATTTTCCATATTATCTTGCTAATGAGGTTCTTGTAGAACGTTTTCTGATCCCCTCAATCAAGGGGGTATGGTGAGGGGCGACCACCGATTTTAAGGAGCTACCCTCAGCCCCGTAACCATTTCTATCTCTCCACGGCCAGATTACGGCGACACGGACATAGTTGTTTTAGTGTTAAACGGTTAACGCCAAACGGTTATCCCGAAAAAAACGGGGGACGGTTGCCCGCCCCCCGTGCTGTTCGCGCAGCCGGTATTTCCGGTGTGTCGTAGTTCCGGTATTTTCGGGGTGCCGGGGTTAGTGATGCAGCCGGCATCCCGCTCATCCGGGTGCGGGTTCGGTAGATGTTTATTTGCCGACGAACTTCGCCGCCCGCTTCTCCACGAAGGCGTTCAGCCCTTCGGTGGCGTCGGCGCTGCTGAAGGCCTCCTTGAAGGCGTCGCACTCGATGCGCAGGCCGTCGGCCATGTCGCGATTGAAGCCCTGGTAGATCGACTTCTTGGCGCAGGCGATGCCGACGGTCGCCTTGGTGGCCATGTCTTTGGCGAAGGTTTGCACCTTGTCGTTCAACTCGTCGCCGGGAAAGAGCCCTTCCACCAGGCCCAGGGCCAGGGCCTCGTCCGGCTTGATCTGGGTCGCGGTGGCGATGTAGTAGAGCGCCTTCTTCGGCCCCAGCAGGCGGGAAAGACGCTGGGTACCGCCGGCACCCGGCAGAATGCCGAGGGTGGTTTCCGGCAACCCGACGGTGGGCGTTTTTACCTTGTCCTTGATCGTCACCGAGTCGGCCATGAAGCGGAAGTCGCAGGCCAGGGCCAGCTCCAGGCCGCCGCCCAGGGCGTAACCGGCGATGGCGGCGATGGTGATTTTGGGCATATCCTCCAGCATCTGGTTCACTTCCTGGAGCCGGGCGGCGATGTCCCAGGCCTGGTCGGGATTCATCTCGGTGAACATCTTGATGTCGGCGCCGGCGACGAAGAAGCCCGGCAGGCGGCTGGCGATGACCAGCACCCTGACCTTGTCGTCGTCGCGGAACGCGGCGAAGGCACCCGCCAGTTCTGTCACCAGTTCGTGGTTCAGGGAGTTTGCCGGCGGCCGGTTCATCCAGATGGTGCCGACGCCGTCGGCCACTTCCAGTTCGAGAAAATCGTAGCCCATGGTGGTTCCTCCTTGCATGGTTCCGGGATAATCGTTTGGTGTGCTTCTGATCATAAAACAGCCTGTTGCTTTAGCATAGATGCCGCGGGCTGACAAGGTAATGATGGTTCCCGGACAGGGGCCGGAAACCCCATGCCCGGCATCAGCTGGCGGCCTGGAGCCGGGAATTAGCTGTTGACCTATACCGGCCGGCGGGGTAAAACATCTATTCGTAACGGTTCCGGGAGTACGGGACGCGGTAGGCGCAGTAATGATGATTCCGTTCGCCCGCGGCCCGGCCCGGGGCGGCGACACCTCGAAGAGACAAGGTTTCCCATGCGTGAAATCGTTGTTCCGGCTTTCGTCGATACCCACGTTCACCTGACCCTGGGCGGCGAGCCGATGGAAAACGCCCGGCGTCAGTGGGAGGCCGGCATCGGCTTGGTGCGTGATGCCGGCGACCGGGATGATATTCTCGCCGGAATCGACTGTGCCCCCCTGGAGGTGGTGCGTACCGGGCCGGCAATCTTCCGGCCCGGCGCTTACGGTCGTTTCATCGGCGACAACCGCGACCTGCCGGCGGTGGCGAAGATCGCCGGCGGTCCCTGGCCCTTCGTCAAGATCCTCCTTACCGGGGTGGTTTCCTTCGCCGAGTACGGCCGCATCGGGCCGCGCCAGTGGGACGACGACGAGTTTCGCGCCCTGGTGGCCGCCGCCCGCCGCGCCGGCCGCCGCGTGGTGGTTCACGCCAACGGCGACGAGGCCTGCCGGCTGGCGGCGACGGCCGGGGTCGACAACATTGAACACGGCTACTTCATTTCCCGCGAAACCCTGGCGATCATGGCTGAACGCGGGGTCTGCTGGACCCCCACCATCACTGCCATGGCCAACCAGCTGGCGGATCCCGATGGCCGTTTCTCCGCCGCCGAGCGGGCGATCATCGATCGCAACTACCGCCGCCAGGTCGAGATGCTGGCGGCGGCGTGGGAGCTGGGTACGCCGCTGGCGCCGGGTACCGACTCCGGTTCCTACAACGTACCCCACGGCGCATCCTTTTTTGCCGAACTGGGGTGGTACCTCGAGGCCGGCATCCCCGCCGCCGAACTGCTGGAGCTGACCACCACTCGCGGCTGGGAGCGCCTTGGTCGTCCCGTGAGCCGCCGGCTGCGCCTCGATCTGGACCGCTTCCCGGCTTCCGGGTGTGTGCGCGGTGATTTTTCCGGCGATTCGGCGGCATGCACGTGAAAAATCATTGATATTTTGATTTAGCTATACTATTGTTAGAAAAAATTTAGAATTCATGTAGCGGGTTCGATACCTAATCATGCTTCAACCCATCGCGCGGCTTGGCGGCCGCGGACTGGAACTGCTCAATGATATCGGGCGGGCGGGAATCTTCCTGCTCCGTTCGCTGCTGGGGATCTTCATGCCGCCGTGGAAGATCAGGCCAATCATCAAGCAGGTATACGTCATCGGGGCATCGTCCTTCGGGGTCATCTTTTTTACCGGTGCCTTCGTCGGCATGGTTCTCGGTCTTCAGGGTTATTATACCCTGCGAATGTTCGGCGCCGACAGCGTTCTCGGCTCCGCCGTTGCCCTGAGCCTGATCCGTGAACTGGGTCCGGTGCTCACCGCCCTGATGGTTACCGGGCGGGTGGGTTCGGCCATCTGTGCCGAGGTTGGCATCATGCGCATCTCCGAGCAGATCGATGCCCTTGAATGCATGGCCATCGACCCCTATCGCTTCCTTATTTCACCCAAATTCGTCGCCGGCCTCGTCTCGGTGCCCCTGCTGACGGCGATCTTCAACATTGTCGGGCTCATGGGCGGTTTCCTGGTGGGGGTGCGGCTGCTGGGCGGCAATGAGGGGGCCTATATCCAGAGCATGAAGAGCAGCGTCCTCATCGGCGATATCCGCATGTGTTTCGTCAAGTCGGTCTGTTTCGCCCTGCTCATCATCTGGATCTGTGCCGATCGCGGCTACTGGGTCCATCTCGGCCGCAACGGTTTCGGCGCTGAGGGGGTGAGCCGGGCGACGACCCAGGCGGTGGTGATTTCCTCGGTGGCGATTCTGGTGGCGGATTATGTAATTACCTTCATAATGCTGTGAGTTGAAAGAATCCGGGAGCCGGGATGTGGGGGTTGGCGCTGGGAGCCGGGGGTTGGGATTTGGGGTTGGGAGCCGGGGGTTGGGATTTGGGAGTCGGCGGTATAGCATCGATGGAGTTGAAACGAAGCCATCGCTCCTTGAGTTGATGAAGAAGCGAATGCAATGACGGACGAGTACTGCATAGAACTGGCCGGGGTGGAAAAATCCTTCGGCGCCCAGCGGGTGCTCAAAGGGGTCGATCTGCCCATCCGCCGCGGTCTGACGACGGTTATCGTCGGCGAGAGCGGCCAGGGGAAGAGCGTCCTGCTGAAGCATATCCTCGGCCTTGTCCGGCCCGACGCCGGCCGGGTGCTGGTGGGCGGTACGGATGTCGCCCGGATCAAGGGTCGGCGGCTCAAGGAGCTGCGCACCCGCTTCGGCGTCCTCTTCCAGAGCGCGGCGCTGTTCGATTCTCTGAGTGTGTTTGAGAACATTGCCCTGCCGCTCCGGGAGCGTACCGCCATGGGGGAACGGCAGATTCACGACAAGGTCGCCGCCACCCTCGGGATGCTCGATCTCGGCGGCAGCGAGGACAAATATCCGGCTCAGCTCAGCGGTGGGATGAAGAAACGCGTCGGACTCGCCCGGGCGTTGCAGCTCGATCCCGAGATCCTGCTCTTCGACGAGCCCACCACCGGCCTCGACCCGGTGAAAAGCCGCGAGGTGTACCAGATCTTCCACGATACCCAGAAACGGCTGGGCTACACCAGCGTCATCGTCAGCCACGACATCCCCAAGATCTTCAACCTGGCGGACTATGTCGCCCTGCTGCACGACGGCAAAATCCGTATCTGTGCCACCTCGGAAGAGATGCAGCGCAGTGAGGATCCGCTGGTCAAGGCCTTCATCTCCCGGGTGATGGGCAACATCTACGTCAGCGACATCGAATCCCGCCTGCTGCGGGATCAGGACGATCGCGGTCGATTTTGACGCCCGCAGGGGCGGTTGGCCGCCGGCGGTTGCCGGTGGCCAGGGGTTCGCCGCGATCGCGGCACAGGCAACGGCGCCGGGCGCCGGTCACCGGGACCGCGGTTGGCCTGGAGACGCGCCGGAGACGAGAACGAAACGAACGGGACGGGACAGCGACTGAAGATGGCACGGAAAGGTTTTTCCATCGAACTGGCGGTAGGGATTTTCATGGTGCTGGGTCTACTCGGGGTGGCCTACATGACGGTAAACCTCGGCGGCGTCGATCTCTTCGGCTCTCGCTATACCCACATTTCCGCCCGATTCAATACGGTTTCCGGTCTCAAGAAAGGCGCCCAGGTGGAGATCGCCGGGGTGGTGGTCGGCAAGGTGGACCGCATCCGCCTGGTGGACGACCGCGCCGAGATCGATATGCTCATCGAGCCGGGCGTCGAACTGCAGGCCGATGTCATCGCCTCCATCAAAACCCAGGGGATCATCGGCGACAAGTACATCAAGATTTCTCCCGGCGGCGACGATACCCTTCTGAAAGACGGCGACCGGATTACCGAAACCGAGTCCGCCATCGACCTGGAGGAATTGGTGAGCAAGTATGTTTTCGGCGACGTCTGATGGTCCATCGATGTTTGGGGCTGCTCATCCGGCGCTGCGGCGGACGGCAAGGCGGGGAGAAGGTTGACATGAAGATTCGGCGGCTGGCGGTATGGGGCTTGTTGGCGGTGATGTTGATGGTCGGCGGGGTCCGGGGCGTTCCCGCGGCGGCCGCTCCGGCGGATGGGGCGGCAACGAATGCTCTCAATGACGAGTACGCCGATACCGGGCCGACCATCGTCGATCCTCTGGAAGGTTTCAACCGGGCCATGTTCACCTTCAATGACCGGCTGTATTTCTGGGTACTCAAGCCCGCGGCCCAGGGCTATTCGCTGGCGGTGCCGGAACCGGCGCGTATCGGTATCCGTAATTTCTTCCACAATCTGCTGGCGCCGGTGCGCATCGTCAACTGTCTGCTTCAGGGCCGCATTGGTGACGGCGGCGAGGAATTCTGCCGGTTGCTGCTGAACTCCACCGTCGGCTGCGGCGGTCTGATGGACCCGGCAAGCTACGACGGCATGGCGGGCTACGACGAGGATTTTGATCAGACCCTCGGGGTCCACGGTCTGGGGCAGGGGGCATACATCGTTTGGCCGGTGTTCGGACCATGCAGCGCCCGGGGTACCGTCGGTCTGGCGGGGGATATGGCGCTGAGTCCCCTGACCTGGGTTTTCTGGAACGACTACGAAACCGGCATGGCGGTGAAAGCCGGCCAGACAATCAATGAAACCTCGCTGGTGATCGGTGATTATGAGGATCTCATCCGTGCGGTCATCGACCCCTACGTCGCGGTGCGTGATGCCTATGTCCAGCGGCGGCAGACGCTGGTCGAGCAGTAACGAGATGATGAAACCGCGGCAACTGCCGGAATCGGCAACGGGTATAAGGGGTACTACCGGGTTTCATCGATATGCCAGGTAACGGATGAAGGTGTCGTCATGGGGAAGCAAACAAAATCGATAATTTTTCTACTGTCGGTGGTCCTGCTGGCAATCCTGCTGGTCGTCGTGGTGCCGGCCGGCGACGCCGTTGCCGGCGCCTCACCCCGGGAGCAGTTGCAATCCAGTATTGACCGGATACTCGAGGTGCTGCGGCAGCGGCAGCAGGAGGCGGGCGCGACGGTGGATCTCGATGCCCTTGCCGACCGCCTGTTTCACGAGCGTTTCGATATGGATTACACCACCCGCCTGTGCCTCGGGCGCTATTGGCGCGATCTCGACGACGGCAAACGTGGGGAGTTCGTCACCACCTTCGCCGAACTGCTGAAATCGACCTATATCGGTCGCGTCGAGGAATACTCCGGGGAGGTGGTGAGCTACGGCCGGGAGCGTATTGAAGGGGAAAAGGCCATGGTGGAGACCGTCATCGTCAGCAAGGGGGTCGAGATTCCGCTGGACTACAAGATGGTGCTGCGTGACGGGTACTGGTATGTCTACGATGTCATCATCGAGGAGGTGAGCCTGGTGCGCAATTACCGCAGCCAGTTCAACTCTTTCCTGGAAAAACAGGGTATTGCCGACCTGTTGCAGCGGCTGCGGGAGAAGATCGCCGAAAACGAAGCCGCCCGGCGGAAGAATCGTGCGGAGGCGCAGCAGGGATGACCCCGTGTGGCCTGGATGACCTCGACTGTGTCTACCGGTCGGTGCCCGTTTTCCGCTTCATGGATGACGCTGACTGGGCCGTCTACCGCGCTTACCTGGAACCCAACCGCTATATTGCCGGGACCGTCATCTACCGCGAGGGGGATGCCGGCGATTTTCTCTGCTACATCGCCAACGGCGAACTGGAGGCCCAGAAGCGCACCGAGTTTCTCGGCAAGCCGGTGGTCATCGCCCGGTTCCTGCCCGGTTCGGTGGTCGGCGAAATGGCCTTCATCGATGACCGGCCGCGGTCGGTGACCCTCTCGGCGATGCTTGATACCGAGGTCCTGGTTTTTACCCGGGCCGCATACCGGCGCCTGCTGGAAACGGCGCCGCGGGTCGGCGCCAACCTGCTTAACGGCATCGCCCACCTCCTCAGCCTGCGTCTGCGTCGAGCCAACGAGCGCCTGGCGGAACTGTTCTGACTTGATTTTTTCCAGTTTTCTGTGTACTGTATACGATTTCCACGGGCCGGTTTCCCCGGCCCCGGGGCGGTATGACTCCGGCGGATGTCCGGCGGATAACCGGCGGGCGCCGCGGATCAACGACCCGAGGCGGTTACCGGGTGAATGAAAAACGTATGGGAGGGAGACGAGCGATGGGACGGAAGAAGATCACCGTGGTCGGTGCCGGCAATGTCGGGGCCACCTGCGCCCACTGGGCGGCGGCCAAGGAGCTGGGCGACGTAGTGCTGATCGACATCATCGACGGGGTGCCCCAGGGCAAGGGACTCGACCTCTTCGAGGCGTCGCCGGTGGAAGGGTTCGATTCCCGCATTGTCGGGACCAATGATTACCAGGATACCGCCGGTTCCGACGTGGTCGTCATCACCGCCGGCCTGGCCCGCAAGCCGGGGATGAGCCGTGACGATCTGCTGGAGAAGAACGCCGGCATTGTCCGCGGTGTGACCGAGCAGATTGTCCGCTATTCGCCCGAGGCATTCATCATCGTGGTGACCAATCCCCTGGATGCCATGGTCTATATCGCCCGCGAGGCCAGTGGCTTCCCGGCGAACCGGGTAATGGGCATGGCCGGGGTGCTGGATTCGGCCCGTATGCGCTCCTTCATCGCCATGGAACTGGACGTTTCAGTGGAGGATGTTTCGGCCTTCGTCCTCGGCGGTCACGGTGACGCCATGGTGCCCCTGGCGCGCTATTCCACCGTCGCTGGCATCCCTCTGCCGGCGCTGATGCCGCAGGAAAAGATCGACGCCATCATCGAGCGTACCCGCAGCGGCGGCGCCGAGATCGTCTCCCTTTTGAAGACCGGCAGCGCCTTCTACGCGCCCTCGGCCTCGGCGGTGCAGATGGCCGAAGCGATCCTCAAGGACAAGAAACGCATCCTGCCCTGTGCCGCCTATCTCGAGGGCCAGTATGGCATCGACGGTTACTACATGGGCGTGCCGGCGAAACTCGGTGCCGGCGGCGTCGAAGCGGTGATCGAGATCGAACTGCTGCCGGAGGAGAAGGAGGCGCTACAGCGCTCCTTTGACGGGGTTCGGGAGCTGGTGGAGAAGTTGAAGA
>JAFGAM010000140.1 GCA_016933675.1 Candidatus Anaeroferrophillacea bacterium | reverse complement strand
CTGCCCCCGGATGACGGGCGTCCTGCGGATGCAACGGCGGGGAAGAATACCCCTGACCTGTCCCGCTGGCTCCGGGAGCATAACATTCCGGTGAAATCCGAAAAGCCCTACGCGGGCGGGAGGATCTATCTCCTTGAGTCGTGCCCTTTCTCTTCTGCCCACCGGGACGGTGCGTACGCTATCCAGTTTGCAAACGGCGCCATCCATGCCGGCTGCCACCATGCCTCCTGCGGCGGCGGGAAGCAGCGCTGGAAGGAACTGCGGGAGCGGTACGCGACACCGGAGGAGCGGCTGGCTGCCGGCCGGCGGGAACGTGCGAGGGCAAAAGCCGCAGCGGAGCGGGCCGGACCTGCGGTTCCGGACGCGAATAAACTGCCGGCTGGTTTATCCTACGGGCCGTTGGGCCCGACGGATTCCACCGGCGGGGAACCGCACGAGTACCCCCTCACCGATGCCGGGAACGCCGAGCGGTTGATCGCCGGTTTCGGCGACCGGGTCCGGTACTGTGCGGCCTTCAATGCCTGGTACCTCTGGAACGGCCGGGTCTGGGTGCGGGACGATGCCGGGCGGATGCTCCTGATTGCGACCAGCGTTGCCCGCTCGATCCACCGGGAGGCTGCCACGGCCCCGACTGCCGATCGCTCGCGGGCACTCTCCCGGTGGGCGATTATCTCCGAGAGCCACCACGCAAGGAAGGCGATGATCGACTCCGCCGCCCCGCACATCCCGGTATTGCCGGACGGGTTCGATGCCCGGCCGGAACTCTTCAACTGCTATAACGGCACCCTCGAACTCCCGACGATGACCTTCCGCGAGCACCGGAAGGAGGACATGCTCACGAAGATGGCGGCGGTCACGTACGACCCGAAAGCCGAGTGCCCGCAGTGGCTCGCCCATCTTGACCTGATCTTCGCTGGCGACGCGGACTTTATCTCCGGCTTCCAGTCCATGTGCGGGTACACGCTGCTTGGCACCAACCCCCGGCAGGTGATGTTCATCCTCTATGGCCGGGGCCGG
>JAFGAM010000139.1 GCA_016933675.1 Candidatus Anaeroferrophillacea bacterium | reverse complement strand
GCTGCGGCAAACCCATCACCTCCCAGACCGTGGCCCGGATTGTCGATACCATCCTCGCGTTGCCGGAGGGTTCCCGGCTGCTCATTCTGGCTCCCCTGGTTCGCGGCCGCAAGGGGGAGTATCGCAAACTGTTTGCCGACCTCGCCCGCGAGGGGTTTATGCGGGTGGAGGTGGACGGGGTTATCCACCGGCTGGAAGCGGTGCCCGAACTGGACAAGTACCGGGTACACGACATTTCCCTGGTGGTCGACCGGCTGGTGGTGCGCGCCGATATCGGCCGCCGGTTGACCGATTCGGTGGAGATTGCCCTCGGTCGGGCCGACGACATCGTCACCGTTCAGGTGGTGGACGGCGAGCGGCAGGTTTTTTCCACCCGCCTGGCATGCATCGACTGCGGCGTCAGTTTCCAGGAGATCAGCCCGCGGCTGTTTTCCTTCAACAATCCTCGCGGCGCCTGCCCGCGCTGCGGCGGTCTCGGCAGCGAGGTGTTCTTCGACCCCGAGCTGGTGGTCCCCAATCCCCGGCTGTCCCTGCGCGAGGGTGCTGTTGCCCCCTGGTTCCGTTCCCTGCCGTTTTACGTCGAGCACGTTTTTATGCCGCTGGCGAAACATTACGATTTCGATATCTACCGGCCCTTCGCCGAACTGCCGGAGCATATCCGCCGGGTGGTGCTTGACGGCAGCGGCGGCGAAAAGATCCCCGGCCTGCTGGCCGAAGGGCGCCGCCGGCGGATCGCGGCGCGGAAGTTCGAGGGGGTAATCCCCATCCTTGAGCGCAAGTTCCGCGCCAGCGACGGCGGCAGTGACGAACTGCGCCCGTACATGTCGCCGGTGTCCTGCCCGGAGTGCGGCGGCAGCCGCCTGCGGCCGGAGGCTTTGCACGTGAAGATCGGCGGCCTGAATATCTTTGCATTCGCTTCGCTGCCGCTGCCGGCGGCGCGGGAGTTTCTCGACCGGTTGGAGTTCGCTCCGGCCGAGCGCCATATCGCCGGCCGGGTGCTCCAGGAGCTGGAACACCGGCTGCGGTTTCTGGTCGACGTGGGACTCGATTATTTGACCCTGGCGCGGGAGTCGGCAACCCTCTCGGGCGGGGAGTCCCAGCGCATCCGCCTGGCGACCCAGATCGGTTCGGGGCTTACCGGCGTGCTCTACGTCCTCGACGAGCCGAGCATCGGCCTGCACGCCCGCGACAATGACAAGCTACTCGCTTCGCTCATGCGCCTGCGGGATCTGGGCAACAGCCTGCTGGTGGTGGAGCATGATGAGGAAACCATCCGCCGCGCCGATTTTGTCATCGACATGGGACCCGGCGCCGGGCGTCTGGGGGGTGAGGTTACGGCCGCCGGTACGCCGGAAATCGTCGCTGCCGGTAACTCACTCACCGGGCAGTATCTTTCCGGTCGCCAGTACATCGTTGTGCCGGAGAAGCGCCGGCCGGTGGGCGACCGGTTACTGGAGCTTCGCGGCGCCGGCATCCATAATCTCAAAAACCTGGATGTGGACATCCCCCTGGGGCTCTTCGTCTGTGTTACCGGGGTTTCCGGTTCGGGCAAGAGCAGTCTGGTGAACGACACCCTCTACCCCCTGCTGCATAACCGGGTTTACGGTTCTCATCTGCCCGCCGGGCCGGTGCGGTCGGTTGACGGTCTGCAGCATCTCGACAAGATCATCAACATCGATCAGAGCCCCATCGGCCGTACGCCGCGTTCCAACCCGGCCACCTATACGGGGGTATTTACCCTCATCCGGGAACTCTTCGCCTCGCTGCCGGAGGCGCAGGCCCGGGGCTACCGCGCCGGGCGCTTCAGCTTCAACGTCAAGGGCGGCCGCTGCGAGGCCTGCAGCGGCGACGGCCTCATGCGGGTGGAGATGCATTTTTTGCCCGATGTCTTCGTTACTTGTGATACCTGCGGCGGCAAACGCTACAACCGCGACACCCTGGAGATCCGCTACCGGGGGAGCAACATCGCCGAGGTGCTGGAAATGACCGTCAACCAGGCGGCGGAGTTCTTCGGTACCCTGCCGCGCATCGTCAGCCGGTTGCAGACCCTGCAACGGGTGGGACTGGGCTACATTACCCTGGGGCAGGCGGCGCTTACCCTCTCGGGCGGCGAGGCGCAGCGGGTGAAGCTGTCCCGCGAACTGGCCCGGCGGGCTACCGGCCGTACCCTCTACCTGCTGGACGAACCCACCACCGGCCTGCACTTCCACGACGTCCGCCAGCTCATCTCGGTGCTGCAGCGGCTGGTGGACGACGGCAATACGGTCCTGGTGGTAGAGCACAATCTCGAGGTGGTGAAGGTGGCGGACTATCTCGTCGATCTGGGTCCCGACGGCGGCGAGCGCGGCGGCCGATTGGTGGCCTGCGGCACCCCCGAGGAAGTGGCGGCGTGCGCTGCCTCGGCCACCGGCCGATGCCTGCGGCGGCTGCTGCAGCGCTAACGCGGGGAGGGTGCCGGCAGTGATTTTTCCGTTTCTTCCGCCCGCTCACGTTTCTGCCGGCGATTATCGTATGGGAGCGACACGTCGCCGGGTTTCAGGTCGTTCCGGATACTTACAAGGTGTCTTCAGGCCATTGTCGATAGTCCCGGTGGCGATGCCGGCCGGTGTCGCTCAGCTTTTTTTGCGGCTTCGCCGGCGGGTGCGGTTGGATAGCAGGTAGGCCAGGTTGTCCAACTCGCTGAGGATGGAGACGTTGCGCAGGGTGATGTTTTCCGGTACCCGGACCTTGATGGGGGCGAAGTTGAGGATGCCGGTGATGCCGCCTTCCACCAGCAGATCGGCGGTTTCCTGGGCGTTGGCCGCCGGTACGGTGATGATGCCGATGCCCGCCTGCTCCCGGTGAATGGTGTCATCCAGCGCCGAAACCGGTTCGATGACCACCCCGTCGCTGACGACGGTGCCGATTTTTGCCGGGTCGGCGTCGAAGGCGCCGACGATGCGGAAGCCATGCTGCCGGAAGGCGGTGAAGTTGAGCAACGCCTGTCCCAGGTGTCCCACCCCCACCAGCACCGTGGTCCAGATATGGTCGAGGCCGAGAATCTTCTTGATCTGCTCCGCCAGACTGCGGGTGCCGTAGCCTACGCCGCGAACGCCGAATTCACCGAAATAGGACAGATCCTTGCGGATCTGGGCCGGACTGACCTGGCACGATTCGCCCAGCAGGTCGGAGGAGACTACCTGGTAGCCGTCGCCGTCCAGTTTCTCCAGGCAGTTGATGTAGGTCGACAGTCGCTTGATGGTCGCTTCCGGGATCTTGACGTCTTTCTGCTTCATTGCTGGTGTCCTTCCGGCCGGGTAGGGGCCGCGCGGGCGGGGGGATGAGGTGCTCGGGATCAAGAATCACGCAACCGGTTCAGCTTCCGTGCTTTCTTTCCCGATCCGCCCGGTTGCGTGATTCTTATCACAATATGAATATGACCGACAAGTAAAAAAATTCATTTGCGGCGATGGTTTTCCCGGTTGTTGGGAGGAGGTGCAGGCGGGTGTCGGTGTGGCTCAGGGGGGCGCCGGCGGGGTATCGTCGGGGTATCGGCGTTGTTCTGCGCGGAGCCGTTGACAAGGCGGGGCAATTCCATTAAAAAGGTTGCAGAGCGAAGACGGAAGGCTGAAACCGAAACACATTGCCGCCCGAACCGGCGGTGGCAGCGGGATCATCATCAGTGAAGGAAAGCGGTACGCCAACGGATATCACCGCCTGCCGCCGGGAGGCGCTCTCCCCGGTGGGGCTGGTGGTAGTCAAACTGGGGAGCGCGGTACTCACCGACGGCGAGGGGCGCCTGGACGCCGCCTTCTTCGCCCGTTTCGCCAATGAACTGGCGACCCTCATCGGCCGCGGATACCGTTTCATCATCGTTTCCTCCGGGGCGGTGGCGGCCGGCCGTGAGGCCCTCGGCTACCGCCAGCCGCCGCCCACCATCCCCGAGAAGCAGGCCTGTGCCGCCGTCGGCCAGGTCCGCCTCATGTGGCATTACGAGCAGGCCTTCGCGCCCTACGGCCAGGTGGTTGCCCAGGTGCTGCTTACCGGCGACGACGTCCATAACCGGCGGCGCTATCTCAACGCCCGCAACACTATCACCACCCTTGTCGAACGCGGGGTGATTCCTATCGTCAATGAGAACGACACGGTGGTGGTGCGGGAGATAAAATTCGGCGACAACGACCGCCTTGCCGCCCTGCTTACCTCCCTGGCGGAGGTCGACCTGCTGGTGCTGCTTTCCGATATCGACGGCTTTTTCGCCGCCGACCCCAAGGTCGATGCCTCCGCCCGGCGCCTGTCGGTGGTTGCCGCGGTGGATCGCGAGGTGGAGGCGCTGGCCAGCGCCTCGCAGAGTGCCTATGGTACCGGCGGCATGGGCAGCAAGCTGAGGGGGGTGAAACAGGCCGCGGCCTATGGCATCCCCACCGTCATCGCCAATGGCAAGCGCCCTGGAACGCTGACCCGGGTGCTGGCCGGGGAGGACGAGGGAACCATCTTTCTGCCGGCGGAGAACCGCCTGACCTGCCGCAAGCACTGGATCGCCTTCGGTGTGCCGGTGCGGGGGGTTCTGCGGCTCGACGACGGCGCGGTGCGGGCGCTGGTGACCGGCGGCAGGAGCCTGCTGCCGTCGGGCATAGTTGCCGTCGCGGGCGATTTCGGCGTCGGCGATCCGGTTTCCTGTGTGGCGGCCGACGGCCACGAAGTGGCCCGCGGCCTGACCAGCTACGCCGCCGCGGAGGTCGAACGCATCCGCGGCCACCGGTCCGGCGATATCGCCGCCATCCTCGGCTACCGGGCGGTGGACGAGGTGATCCATCGTGACAACCTGGTGGTGCTGGAGGACCGCGGTACCTGATGCTTTGCCGGTAATCCGGGTGCGGCGGCGGGTTTCGTGGCGAAGCATACCGCCGGATTCCGATTCCTGTCGGTATTGCCGTCGGATCTGTTGACGCAATCATCAGCACAGCCATTAAATGGGCAATAACTTGGGGAGAGACACCCTTGATGGCGTCGTAAAATGTCTCCATCTGCTGCGTTGCGCTGCCTCCTTCGTTATTGCGGCGTACTCTATGTACGCCTCATTCCTCAGGATTTGCGCGCCTTGCAGCTGGAGCTTGTTACTTAGCCATCCCGTCTTTCGAGTTGTTACGAGTTTATCACCATTGGTTCTTCCCCAGGCAACTTCTTCCAGGCGGTTGTAGTTGCCTTTTTTATCGGCGTCGGAATGGGAATCGCTATCGCTCTTACACAAGGCGTTTGTCGGGTTCGGCCGGAGCTGGTCGATGACAAACCGCCGCCGGCGGCGGGGAGCGCTGGCTTCTTACTCCTGACTTCTGATTTCCGGCTCCTGATTTCTGATTTCTGGCTTCTGGCCCTGGCACCGGGAATAACCGTAAGCCGTCCGGGCACAACGAAGAAAACACCAGTGAAGGACAGCTATGATTGCACAAACCGGGACCACGATCACCATCGCCGCCCTGGCGCGGGAAACGAAACTTGCCTCCCGGGTGCTGGCCGCCGCCGGCACGGCGGAGAAGGACCGCGCCCTCCGGCTCATGGCCGCCGGCCTGCGCCGCCGGCGGGAATTTTTGCGGGAACGGAATGCCGTCGATCTCGACCGGGCGCGGGAGAACGGCCTGTCGGCAGCGATGATCGACCGTCTGACCCTCAGTGAGGCGGTGATCGAAGCCATGGCCGCGGGTCTTGAGGAGGTTGCCGGGTTCGCCGATCCGGTGGGTGAGGTGGTGCGCATGTGGCGTCGGCCCAACGGCCTCATGGTGGGGCGCCAGCGCATCCCGCTCGGGGTCATCGGCATGATCTACGAAGCCCGTCCCAACGTCACCGCCGATGCCGCCGGGCTCTGTCTCAAGGCCGGTAACGGCGTTATTCTCCGTGGCGGTTCCGAGGCCATCGAGTCCAACCGCGCGGTAGCCGCGGTACTCCGCGATGCTCTGGCCGAAACCACCATCCCGGCGGCGGTGATCCAGGTCATTCCCCATACCGATCGCCAGGCGATTACCGAGATGGTGCAGCTCGAGGATGACATCGATCTCATCATTCCCCGCGGCGGTGAGGGCCTCATCCGTTTCGTGGTGGAACACTCGCGCATCCCGGTGATCAAGCACTACAAGGGCGTCTGCCATGTTTTCGTCGATGATTCCGCCGATCCGGAGATGGCGCGGCGCATCGTCATCAATGCCAAGGCCCAGCGGCCGGGGGTGTGCAACGCCCTCGAAACCCTGCTGGTGCACGCCGCCGTCGCCGCCGATTTTCTGCCCGCCATGGCCGCCGACCTGGCTGCCGCCGGGGTCGCGGTGCGCGGGTGTGAACAAAGCCGCGCCGTGGTGCCGGATTTCGAGCCGGCGACGGATGAGGATTGGGCCGCCGAATATCTCGATCTGGTGCTGGCGGTACGGGTGGTGCCGGATCTCGACGCCGCGGTGGAGCACATCCAGACCTGGGGTTCGAACCATACCGAAGCCATCGTCACCGGTGACTACCACCGTTCCCAGGAGTTTCTCCGCCGGGTCAATTCCTCGGTGGTGATGGTGAATGCCTCGACCCGCTTCAGTGACGGCGGCCAGATGGGACTGGGCGCCGAGATCGGCATCAGTACCACCAAACTGCATGCCTACGGTCCCATGGGACTCGAAGGGCTGACCACCACCAAGTATATTATCTATGGCGACGGCCACATCCGCCCCTGAACGGCTGGGGCTTTTCGGCGGCACCTTCGATCCGCTGCACTACGGCCACCTGCGGGCCGCCGAGGAGGTGCGCCAGGCCTTCGGTCTGCAGGCGGTCTGTTTTCTGCCGGCGGCGCGGCCGCCGCACAAGACCGATGCGCGGCTGGCGCCGGCCGATCTCCGGCTGGAGATGGTGACGGCGGGTATCGCCGGGCATCCCTGTTTCCGGGTCTCCGACTTCGAACTGCGGAAATCCGGTCTGTCCTATTCCATTGACACCATCCGTCATTTCCGCCGCACCGGGGCCGCCGTATCCTTCATTCTCGGCGGCGACGCCTTCCGTGATATCGCTTCCTGGAAGGATTTCCGTGAACTCTTCTCCATGGCCGATTTCATCGTCATGTCGCGGCCCGATGGTGATGCGGATGATATTGATATCATTGATAATGAATCTTTTCCCGTTGCGCTCGGGGAGGATTTTTGTTATGCAGGAGGAAGAAGCTGGCGGCATGCCGGCGGGCACCGGCTGGATTTCTTTCCGGTGACCCGGCTGGCGATTTCGTCGACGCTTATCCGCCGCGAGCGGCAGGCGGGCCGTTCCATCACCTTCCTGGTGCCCCCGGTGGTCGAACGAATCGTCGCACGCGAGGGGCTCTATCTTGCCCGCTGAGTCGTCCTGACGTCTGATCGCCGTCAAAGTGCCGCCGGGGCGAAGACGTAGCGGTGAAACCGCCGGGGCTTGACGGCGGTCCGCAACCATTGCCGCAACGCCTTGTAAAATCACGGAATCGCCTCGTTTTTGAACCGCGGCGTTTTGTTGTCGGGCGATGGGGGGTGTATCCGCGGCGGTATATCTCATGAACCCGGGTTCCGGCAGGCCGGCGCGGAAGATGGAACGGCGGCCAAGCCATCCCCGGTGAAACGGAGCTGCATGAACGAGACACAGGCACCAACAAAGTTACAGACAGGAGCGCGGATAAACGCTGCGGCGCCGGATTTCGAGGATTCACTGCGGCTCATCGGCAGCGTCCTCGATGACCGCAAGGGTGAGGATATCGTTATCCTTGATGTGCGCGGGCTGTCGTCGGTCACCGACGCCATTGTGCTGTGCAGCGGTTTTTCCGACAAGCACGTCCAGGCCATGGCGGAGCATGTGCTGACGGCGATGAAGCGTGCCGGCCGCCTGCCGCTGAACCGCGAGGGGTTGCAGGGCGGCGCCTGGGCACTGCTGGATTTCGATGATATCGTGGTGCATATCTTCTACGATCCCATCCGGCGCCATTACGACCTCGAGGGTATCTGGCACGACGCGCCCCGCATCGTCCGGCCGGAATCGGAGCCTCAGGGCGAGGGGTGAAGTTCCGCTTTCTGTTTGTCGGACGCACCCGCGATGCCGGTTTCCGGGCCGGGATCGGGGAATATGCCCGCCGCATCGGGCGGTACGTGCCGGCCGAGATCGTCGTCCTCAAGGATGTGCCGGTGGATGCCCCGGCCGCGGTGCGGGACCATGAAGGCCCCCACGTCGAGCGGCTGAAAACGGCCCTTGGACGGGGTGCGGGGACGGGATTTGCCGTCGTTCTCGATGAACGGGGAGAACTGTTCACGTCGCTGGAATTCGCCGATTTTCTCGCCGACCGGTGGCGCGGTACGCATCGCCAGATGAGCTTTCTCGTCGGCGGTCCCTTCGGGATCCCGGCGGCGGTGTGCCGCGAGGCCGATCTGCTGTGGTCGCTGTCTCCCCTGACCTTAACCCACGAAATGGCCCGGCTGCTGATGCTCGAGCAGATCTACCGGGCGTTCACGATTATCCGGGGGGAGACCTATCATTATTGAGGAGGATGCTGCCGTCATGATCTACCGCTTTGCCGTCCTGGCCGGTCTGCTGGTGCTCCTCCTGGTGACCTGGCTGCTCTATCTGAATCCCGCTGTCGTCCCCTTCCGCCTCGGCGGGGACATCGAATTCTCCGCCTCATTGCCGTTCTTTCTCCTGGTCGGCGCCGCCGCCGGTGCGGCGCTCACCGGCATCGCCGTCGGCCTGCGGCTGCTGACCAGTACCTCCTCCTGGCGCCGCCGGCGGCGTCGGGAGAAGGCTGATCGCCGTTGGCGTGAAGGGCTCGCGGCGTGGTATCGCGCCGACGACCGCTTGGCCGAGGGCCGTCTGCAGCAGGCGCTGAAATTCGACGAACACCACGCCGAGGCCCGGCTGGCGCTGGTCCGCCTGGTCGCGGACCGGGATGATTTCGATCGCGCCGCCGAACTGCTGGACGCCGCCCTGGTCCTCCAGCCCGACGACATCCGCTTCCATGAGGCCAAGCTCGACCTCCTGCGCCGCCGTGGCGACCATCTTCGCCTGGCGGCGCACCTGCTCTATCTCAAGACCCGCTATCCCGGCAACCGGCGTTTTCATGCCGCGCTGGCGCGGGCGTTCATGGATCAGGGGCAGTGGCGCGAGGCCGCCGGGGCGTGGCAGGAGACCGCCGCCCTTGCCCGCCGGCTCAAGGACCGCAAACTTGTGGATGAGGCCGCCCGCCGGCTCACCGTGAGCCGTTGGGAATGGGCTGCCGCGAGTCGTGGAGGTGACGCCGCCGGGGCGGTGGCAACCCTTGACCAGGTGTTGCGTGACGACGCTGAATTCATTTCTGCCTACCTTCTCAAAGCGGAGATCGTCGCGGCGGAGAACGGGGAAAAGGCGGTGCGCGAGGCGGTCGCGGTACTCAAGGCGGGCTATCGCCGACGGCCCCACGCCGAACTCCTGCTGGCTGGTCAGCGGCTGCTGGCGGCGGCCGGTACCGACGGCTGGAAAGAGGTGCGGAAATACTATGACAAGGCCATCTCCCGGGCCCCCGAATACTGGCCCGCCCGGCTTCTGCTGGCGGTTTTCCTCCTTGACCACCAGCAGCCCGAGGAGGCGGCGCGACAGCTGGAGGAGCTGGAAAAACGGTCGCTTGCCGATGCCCCCGTGGTTCGGCTGGTGGCCGGTGAGCTGGCCTATCAGCGTTCCGGGGAGCTGAACCGGGCCACCGACCAGGTGCTCATGGCCTTGGGGGATACCGACCGGCCGCCGTACGTGTTCGCCTGTTCCAGCTGCGGCCGCTATGACCGCCGCTGGCGCGCCCGCTGCCCCCGCTGCGGCAGCTACGATACCAGTGATCTTTCTTCCGACGTGGTGGCGCTAGGGGCGGCATCCCGAGCGGTGGCGGAAACCTGATCACAAATTTGGCGTACAGCCATCATCAGTTGGTGCGGGTTCATGATGAAAAACGATGCTGGACATGAAATTACCCTGAGGCGTCCGTCGATGGTCGCCCTGATCATTGCCGACGGCTGGGGCATCGCCCCGCCGGGTGAGGGCAATGCCGTCTGTCGGGCCCGCACCCCGGTGATGGACCGGCTGTTGGCCGACTGTCCCCATGCCCTGATCGGTGCCTCGGGGCTTGATGTCGGGCTGCCGGCGGGGCAGATGGGCAACTCCGAGGTCGGCCACATGAATATGGGTGCCGGCCGGGTGGTGTACCAGGATCTGACCCGCATCTCCCTGATGGTCGAGGACGGCCGCTTCTTCGCCAACCCGGTGCTTCAAGAAGCAATGACGCGGGTGAAGGATGCCGGCGGTGTCCTGCATCTCATGGGCCTGTTTTCCGATGGCGGGGTGCACAGCCACCTCGATCACCTCGAAGCCCTGGTTACCCTCGCCCGGCGGCAGGGGGTCGGCGCCATTCATATCCACGCCTTCCTCGACGGCCGGGATACGGCGCCCACCAGCGGCCTGGGCTATCTCGAGGATTTCTGCACCTTCATCGCCGATATGCCCGAGGTCCGCGTGGCCACGATCATGGGTCGTTTCTACGCCATGGACCGCGACCAGCGCTGGGACCGGGTGGCCCAGGCCTACGCGGCCATGGTGCAGGGTGAGGGACGGTTGGCGGACGATTGTCGGGAGGCGCTGCGGCAGGCCTACGCCGGCGGTGAGACCGACGAGTTCGTCATTCCCACGGTGATCGGCGGTGTTCCGCCCGTCGCCGACGGTGACGGGGTGATCTTTTTTAATTTCCGCGCCGACCGCGCCCGCGAGATCACCCGGGCGTTGACGGCGGAGAGTTGTTCCGGTTTTGACCGGCGGGTTTTCCGGCGGCTTTCGACGTATGTCTGTTTCACCGAGTACGATGCCTCCTTCCCGCTGCCGGTGGCTTTCCCGCCCGAGGAGCTCGAACACGTCCTCGGTGCTGAGATCGCCGCCGCCGGTCGCCGTCAGGTGCGCATCGCCGAGACCGAGAAGTACGCCCATGTTACCTTCTTCTTCAACGGCGGCCGGGAGGAGCCCTTTGCCGGCGAGGACCGGCGGCTGGTGCCATCGCCCCAGGATGTCAGGACCTACGATGAGAAGCCGGAAATGAGTGCCGCCGGGGTCCTCGATGAAACGGTGGACAGCGTCCGATCCGGCGACTACGACCTGCTGGTGGTCAACTTCGCCAACTGCGACATGGTCGGTCACACCGGCAACATGGAAGCGGCAGTCCGCGCCTGCGAGACGGTGGACGCAGCCATCGGCCGGGTGGTGGAGGCGGTGACCGCCGCCGGGGGAGCCGCCATCGTCACCGCCGACCACGGTAACGCCGAGTGCCTGCTGACCCCCGATGGCCGGCCGGTGACCGCCCATACCACCAACCCGGTGCCGCTGATCCTCGCGGGTGAGGCCGGGAAATACCAACGGCTGCGGGGCGACGGGGTGCTGGCCGACATCGCGCCGACGCTCCTGGCGCTGATGGGGTTGCCGGTGCCGGCGGCGATGACCGGAAAGACGCTGCTGGTGGAGCCGTAGTTGGGGGCACCGTGACCACTGCCGGATAGCGTCGAAATGGGATGGCACCGTAGCCGCTTCAGCTTCGCGGCGCTTCCTTCCCCGGGGAAGGCGGTATTACCCCGCTGGGCCGCCGTGACTCAGGTTGTCGCGTAACGAAGAAAATGGGGTTGTTGCGAAGCCGTCAACCTTGCCGTTGTTCCGTCTGCCGGAGATGGATGGAGAAGACGCGCCGTGGTTTCCATCCCCTTGCCGTCCGCGTTTTACGGCCCCGTGTTGCGCCTCCTGTTTCCCGAGACCTGCCGGGTTTGCGGTGTCCTCGTTTTGCCACCCTTTGCCGTTGACCGCCTGACTGCCGCCGAACGCTGCTGCTGCCCGGACTGCCGGGCGGCGATCGCCGGATTGCGGCTGACGGCCGACGAGGCCGCCACGGTTGCGGCCGACGTGCCGCCGGGGCTTAGCTCCCGCCATGCCGTCTACCGTTACGAGGGAATCATGGCAACGCTGATGCAGCGCTGGAAATACGACCGTCGGCGGGAACTGTTTTCGGTGGTTCGTGATGTTCTGCTGGTGCCGGCGGGCGATCGGCTGGCGGCGGCCGCCGGCGGCGCTGACGGGGTGGTGCCGGTGCCCCTTGGTGTCCGTTCGTGGCGCCGGCGGGGTTTCAACCAGGCGCTGTTCATTGCCGCTGTTTGTGCCGATCTGCTGGGGGTGCCACTGCTTGCCCGCGGGCTGGTGAAAATCCGCTCGACGCCGCGGCAGGCGACCTTGGATCGCCGGGCGCGGCAGGGGAACCTGGCCGGCGCCTTTTGCTGGCGCGGCGGCGTTCTTGCCGGCCGCCGGTTGCTTTTGTGCGACGACGTGACCACTACCGGCGCCACCCTGGCGGCGGCCGCGGCGCCGCTGATCGCCGCCGGTGCCCGGGTCGGCGGTTTCACCCTCTGCCACACGCCGCCGCCGGCCGGCGGAAAGGCGGGTTTATGACATGCGTTTTCGCATCGTCCGGTTGACCGTGCGCCTCGGTACCATCGGCATCTTCCTTTTCTTCCTGTTCCTGTTGGCACTGCCCAATCTGGTTGATCTCGACAACTATCGCGACGTCGTTGTTGCGGTGGTGGAGCGGCGCTGTGCCGCCACCATGGCGATTCGTCATCTGCGCCTGTATGTCGGCCGCACCGTCGGGGTCAAGGTCGTCGGTCCGACCCTCGACGGAGGTGACGGCCGCCTGGCATTCGCCGCCGAGGCGGTACTGGTGGGACTCGATATTGCGGAACTGCTGCACCGGCGGGTGAAGCTGTCGTCGGTGCATTTCGTGCGGCCGGAACTCAGGGTGGTGCTGGACCGTGACGGGGGGACGGAGGACAATGCGGCGCAAGGGGTATCGCTGACGACGGGCGGAACGCCCCGGGCCGGGAACGGGCCGGCCGGCGGTGATTCTGGCGTCGGTAAACGGTTTGCCGGCGCTGCCGGCGGATTTTTTACCTGGTGTCAGTCTTTCGAGCGTTTGCGGGTAGTGGTGTATGACGGCCGGGTTACGGTGACGGACCGGATCTACGCCGCAAGCCCGGTGACCACTTCCCTGAATGACGTGGACCTCGATGCCCGGCTGGGCAGCGGTGACCGGCTGGCGCCTTTCGAACTGACGGCGACGGTGGGTACGCGGGGTGCCGGCGGTCTCGATATCTCCGGTTACATCGGGCACTGCGGCTGGCCCATTGACTGGGGCGGGGTGGCGATCGACTGCCGGGTGAAGGCCGAGAACCTCGATGCCGATGCCTACTGGCCCTACTATTCCGATTGCGTGCCGATGCAGAAGATCGGTGGCCGGGTGGATATCGCGGCGACCTATGCCGGCGATTTGACGGGTCATTTCCATTCCCGCGGCCGCATCACCGTGCGCCATGGCGTGCTTGCCTACCGGCAGGTTTTCGGCGCAACGGTCAGTTTCGAGCGCCTGGCGGTGGGATACGATTTTGAGCTTGGGGAACGTTACGATACCATCCGCATCGACGATGTCGAGTTGGATATCGACGGCGTCCGGGTGGCCGGAAGCTGTCGGCTGGACGATGTGCGGTCCGGTGCCGCTGGCCGCATCACCGCCCGGGTCACCGCCGGCCGCGGTGGCTTCGAGGGTCTCACCGGGCTGCTGCCGTGGGAGATCATGCCGGACTTCGTCGGCGCCTGGTGGCGGCGGCACCGGCCGCGGGGAATCCTCGTGGTGGAGGAGGCGCATCTCGCCGGTACCTATCGGGAGATTGCCGGCATCGGCCGGAAACCGGTGCCCCCCGAACTGCTTGGGGCCCGGGTGCGGCTGAAAGACGCGGGCCGCTACGAAGAACCACTGGTACCCGCCGGGCGGGTCGAACTTTGGGGGGCGGCGGCACTGGCCGGCGACCGCCTGGAGTTGCCGCGCCTTGATTTGCGTCTGGGTTTCCATGCCCGGCAGAAATGGCGGGGCAGGATCATTGACCTGTTCCGCGATCCGGTGATGGAAATGCACGGCGAGCTGGAGGGCCGGCTGGAGGAGGTGCTGCCGGTGCTGCATGGTTGGCGGCCGGAATTTCCCCCGCTGGTCGGCCTGCGCGCCGCCGCCGGGTCGCTGCGGGCAACGGTGGAGATCCGCGACCGGCTGGCGGTGGCGGGGGTCGACGACTGGCGCGTCGACTGCCGTCCCGACGGGGCTTCCTTTTATCATGAGCGCATCGGCGCCCCGGTGGAACGGTTGTGGGGTGGCTTTGAAATTCTGCCGGCCGGGATCAGGTTTACCGCCGTCAGCGGCAAAATCGCCGGCGCGCCCCTGGTGCTGGACGGCACCATCCGCGGCCGGGGCTTCGCCGATGCGGCGGCGGAAATGGATCTCGCGGTCTCCTCGCCGGCGCTTACCCCGGCGGCTGTGGCCCTGCTGCCGCCGGTGGCCACCGCGTCATCCGCCGCCGAAGAAGCGGATTTCGCCGCCATGCCGTCCACCTGCCAATTGCGGTTTCAGGGGGTGATGGGACGGCCGGAAACCTGGTGCGGCGACGGTACCCTCGCGGTGCATGGCTGGGATTTTCGCCTGGCCGGGTTTGCGCCGTTTTTTGAGGATGTTACCCTGGAGGTCGAATGTGCCGGCACCCGGGTCGATTTCCGGCGTTTGCGGTTGCGCCGCGGTGACTCCGACCTTGCCGGTCGCGGATTTGTCGACCTGACGCCGGCGGGGGCGGATTTTTCCCTTGATCTTCACAGCCGGCGATGGAATAACGCTGACATGAAGGGTGACGGAGGTGAAGCCGCTCCGCTGCCGGCCGGTGCCAGTGTTGGGGATGAGGCGGCGTCGGCGGATATGTCCCTAGCCGTGGTGCCGGCGGGGGTGCCGTCGCCCCTGGCCGCGCCCCTTGGCTGGCTTGGGGAGTACTGCCGCCGTGGCGATCTCCGCTGGGCGGTGGACGAACTGCTGATGTCCCGGGATGGTGGTGAACCGCTGCGGTTCGAGGGCGTGGAACTCGATGCCGGATGGGCCGGCGGGGAACTGGCGGTGCGGCGCCTGGCCGGGAGCCGGGAAGATTCCGATGTCACTGTCACCGGCCGCCTGGCGCCGTTGGCAAACGGCCGGGTCAGCGGGCGTTTTACGGTCCGGGCAGCGCGGCTGGAGTGGGGGGAGGCGGTGCCGCCGGATGATGAAGCGGCAACCGCGGCGGCATTACCGGGGCCCGGCGCGGTCGCCATCATTCCTGACCCTGGGCCGGTGGCGGCGAAGGTTGCGAAAACCGCCGGCGGTGCGGACGGAGCGGCAGCCGGGGTGCCGACGGAACCGGTTTCCGGGCGCCTTCGTGCCGTGTTCGAGCGCCTGGCGGCGGCCCACGACTTTGAACTCGATTTTCATATCGACAACCTGCGCTGGAAAACGGTCGTCGCCGGCGAAGTGGGCGGCCGCCTGCAGCTCGATGCCGGCGGTGTCCGGATGACCGATCTCAACGGTCGGGTATGGGACGGCGGCGCGGTACTCAACGGTTCATGGGACCGGGCGACGGGTGGATGCCGGCTCTCGTTGTCGGGCGATGATATCGATATGCAGGCGGCCAACGAATCCCTGGCCATCTATCCGGAGCGGCGGCTGCCCCTGAGCGGCCGGGGCACGGTGGCGGCCGAGTTGGCATGGTGCGATTTGGCCGGGGACGGTTGGCGTGAAACCCTCGACGGCAGTGCGACCCTGGCGGTCAGCTCGGGGTCGGTGCGCCGTTTCACCCTGCTGGCCAATGTCCTGTCGCTGCTGAACGTTTCCCAACTGGTGAGCCTGCGGCTGCCGGATCTGACCGCCGGGGGGCTGCCGTTTACGTCCATCACCGGAACGCTTGGCATTTCCGGGGGCGAGATCCACACCGACGACCTGCTGCTCACGGGACCGGCCTTGAACCTTGCCGCCGGGGGCGTGATCTCGCTGCCGCGGCGGCAGGTGGACCTGATCATCGAGGCCCAGCCGCTGCAGGCCGTCGACCGGGTGCTGACCGCCATCCCGCTGGTCGGTTACGTCATCGGCGGGGAGGGGAAGCGGTTTATCGTCGTGCGGCTGGAGGTGGCGGGGCCGTTCGATCGGATCAGGGTCGAACCGGCGCCGCTGGAGGGGCTGACGCGGCAGACCGGCGGGATCATCAAACGGCTGCTGCAGACCCCGGGGCGCATTCTCCACTGGCCGGGGCAGGACGGCGCCGCCGCGGCGGTGCCGCCATCGTCGCGGGATGCCGACGACGGCGGGCAAAAGTGACGGTATGGCATACGGGGGCGCCGGAGGAGGTGCCCCGAACCCGAAACGGTTGCGGTGCCATCCCGTTATCGGGCCGTGCCGTGACGCTGGTTACGGTTGGTCATCAATGACGGGATGATGGTATCTGTTCCGCGAGAATCGTGGAGCCCCAACGAATGGTGTGGCCGGCCGGTCACGGTGAGTTTGATATGATTCGACTGCTGTTCTTTTTTCTGTTTCTCTACCTGACCTACCGGCTGGTGTCCCGGCTTTTCCGTTTGCCTCCCGGTCCCGGCCCGACGCCGGGGGCACGGGGATCCTACACCGGCGGCCGGCGGCCGCCGGGCGGTGCTTCCGGGGGCGGTGCGGCCGCCGGCACACCGCCGGCTGCCGGGCGGATGGTCAAATGTGCCGCCTGTGGTCTGTACGTGCCCGAGGAGAACGCGATCAAGCGCCGCCGCGGTGGTGAGACGGTATACTTCTGCGGCTCCGCCTGTGCCCGCAAAGGCGGGGCGGACTGAATGCCGCGGTTCCGTTTGTCGGGCGTGGCGCGTGGGCGCCGTGGGTTCGGCCGCGATGCCGGCGGCGGTTGTCGTTATACCGTATCGGTGCCAAGTTCCGTCTGCAGGCGTTCGTAGATGCCGCGTACGGCGGTCACCAGGGGCTGGTTGACATCGTATGGTGCCTGGTCGCGGCGGTCGGCAGCGACGATCGCCGGGTCGTAATCGAGGCAGCCGAGAACGGTGAATTCGGCGAGGTTTTCACGGATGAAATCTCGGTCCTCGGCGGTGTGGGCCTTGTTGCCGACGACGAAGACCCGCTCGACGCCGAGATCACCGGCCAACTTGCGGATCTGGCGCGCGGTCTGCAGGCTGCGGGTGCCGGGTTCGACGACGACGATGAAGGCATCGATACCCCGGGTGGAGCCGCGGCCAAGATGCTCGAGTCCAGCCTCCATATCGAGGATGATGCTCTCGTCCCGCTGCAGGAAGATGTGCCGCAGCAGGTATTTCAGCAGCACGCTTTCAGGGCAGTAGCAGCCGCCGCCGCCCTCGGGGATGGTGCCGAGGATGAGCAGCCGGATACTGTCCTTGCGCAGGCTGAACTTGTCCGGGATGTCGTCGACCTTGGGGTTGAGCTTGAAGATGCCGCCGAAGGTGCCCTTCTTGGCTCCGGTGCGGGCCTCGATCTCGGCGGTCATCTCGGCCAGCGGGGTGACCGCGGCCACCTCGGCGGTGGTGAAGCCGATGGCCGAGGCGAGGTTGGCGTCCGGGTCGGCGTCGATGGCCAGCACCTTGCGGCCTTCGGCGGCCATGAGCCGGGCGAGGGTCCCGGCCAGGGTGGTCTTGCCGACCCCGCCTTTTCCGGAAATGGCGATTTTCATTGGTGCTCCTTGGGGTAGGGGTTGATATTGGTGGTTAGTTTCGCGATCGTTACGGGATTATCCGCCGCAAACGAGCGGGGCCATCATGCAATTCGGGTTACTGTAGTGCCGGCGGGGAAAAAAGTCAACGGATGCAATGCTGCAACCGCTTCCGGTACTTCCGGTACCCGAACCGCTTCGTGGCGGGGGCCGGTTGGCGGATGGATGTAATCGTGAAGGTGATGGTTCATGGAGGATTGCGGCGGCATGGGTGAACTGTGGCACAACGGCTTCCTGCAGCCGGAAAACTGGCGTCCGGCGGGCATCGCCCCGGCGGAACAGGAGCAGCGATGAGCGCCGATGGTAAAATGAACGAAGGGAGGTTCCGTGTTCGGGAACCGGCATACGATGCCGGGCATAGGCAGCGGCTGCTGGAGCGCTTCGAGCGCCTGGGGATCGACGGTCTGGCCGAATACGAGGTGCTGGAACTGCTGCTTACCTTCGGTGTTCCCCGGCGTGACGTCAAGCCGCAGGCGAAGCGGCTGCTGGAGCGTTTCAAAACTATCAAGGGGGTGCTGGACGCCCCCCGCGAGCACCTGCTGGAGGTCAAAGGCGTCGGGGCGCGCAGTGCCGCCCTGCTTTCCCTCTGTCGGCAGCTCGTGACCGGCTATATCACCGCCGCGGCTCGCCGCGGCGAAAGCATCTGCGATCCGCAAACGGCCGGAAATATCTGCCGGGCGCACCTCGAGGGGCTGGGGATCGAGCGGTTTCTCGGTCTCTTCCTCGACAATCAGCACCGCCTGCTGGAGGTGGAAGTGATCCACGAGGGCACGGTGAACATGAGCGCCGTGTTTCCCCGTGAGGTGATGGCCCGGGTGCTTCATTTCCAGGCCGCGGCGCTCATCGTTGCCCACAACCACCCCGGCGGCAGCCGCAACCCCTCGGCCGCTGATCGGCAGCTTACCAGCGATCTGCATCGGGCGGCGGAAACCCTCGGTGTCCGGTTGCTGGACCACCTCATCGTCGCCGACCACGAGGTGGTCAGCCTCAAGGATCTGGGATACCTGTAATGCGCCTGCTGCATCGCTACGTGGCCGGTGAGATCGTCGTTCCCTTCGGCCTTGCCCTCGGCGGACTGGTGGGCATCCTCCTGCTGGGCAATCTGTACAAGATGGCCGACCTGGTGGTGACCCGGGGCGCTGGTCTGCCGGATGTCGGCCGGCTGATGCTGGCGCTCCTGCCCTACCTGCTGACCATGGCCATCCCCATGGCCTTTCTTTTCGCCGTCATGATCGGCATCGGCCGGCTGGGTTCCGACGGTGAGGTGACCGCCTTCAAGGCGCTGGGCATCGCCCCCCGCGACCTCCTCTTGCCGGTGTTGCTGCTGGGTTCCGTCGGCACCCTGGTCTGCCTGCTCCTGGAACTCTGGCTGGTGCCCGCGGGGATGAAGTGGATGCAGCGGCTCACCGTGGACCTGGTGCAGCGGCAGGCGGCGGTGGCCCTGGAGCCCGGCCGGCTGTCGCAGGAGTTTGCCGGGCTGGCGGTGCGGGTGGCTGTGGTCGAACCTGATAGCGGACGGATCGAACGGGTGGTGATCATCGACCAGCGGGAGGCGGATGCGGAACACACCATCACCGCCCGCCGTGGCCGCATCGTCCCCGACCTGGAGACGGGGAGCATCTTTTTCTTGCTGGAGGACGGGGTTATCCACACCCGCAGCCGGGCGGGTGAGGGCTACCAGTTGACCGATTTCGGCGAGTACCGGCTGAATTTCGACATCGCCGCTCTGCTGGGCCGCAAGGCGGTGGTGCGGCAGAGCAACAAGTCCCTCACCCTCACCGAACTGCGGGCCAAGATCGCCGCCCTCCGGGGGCGGGGGGAACCTGCCGGCGATGAATGGTCCCACGTCAACAAGCGCTTCGCCCTGCCCGTGGCCTGCCTGGTGTTCGCTCTCCTCGGGTTGCCCCTGGCCCTCGAGCCGGTGCGCACCTCGGGGCGTTTCCGGGGCTTCGTTTTCGCCCTCTTCGCCCTCGTCGCCTACTATATCGTCCTCTCCCTCGGCCAGGCCCTGGGGGAGGAAATCGGCGGACCGCTGGCGGGGGCCGTCTGGCTCGCCAACCTGTTTTTCGGTGCTTTGGGCGGCTATCTCTTCTACGCCCGGCAGCGGGAGCGGGAGCTTGTCTGGCTGGCGCCGCTCAACGCCGGCCTACGTATTGTTACCGCCCGGCTGCGGCGGGGGTGAAGACTGCCGGCGGCAGCCCGGGAAACAACTCCTTGAGCGCCACCGCCGCGGGCTGCCGCCGGACCTCGGGGTAGGTGTCCGAGAGCGGCGTCGGCTCGGGGTTGATCTCGATGGCGCGGATGTTCCGCTCCACCGCGATGAGCGGCAGGCGGGCGGCGGGATAGACCGCCCCCGAGGTGCCGATGGCGATGAACAGGTCGCAGTCCTCCAAGGCCGCCACCGCACGGTCGATATCATCCTCCCGCAGCGGATCCCCGAACCAGACGATGTCCGGCCGCCACCAGCACCCGGCACCGCACTGTCGCCGGGCCAGCGGGACGCTGAAATCCTCCCGTATGTCCCCGGTGGTGTCATCGCGAATTCGCCAGATGCTGCCGTGCAGCTCGATGACCCCGGCGGATCCGGCCCGCTGGTGCAAGCCGTCGATGTTCTGGGTGATGACCGTCACCCGCGGGTAGTGCCCCGCGGCGGCGGCGATGATCCGGTGGCCGTCGTTGGGGGCGCAGGCGGCGATCATCTCACGGCGCCGGTCGTGAAAATCCCACACCTTTTCCGGGTCCCGCTCGAAGGCCTCCTGGCAGGCGTAGTCCTCGTAACGGTACTGACTCCAGACGCCGCCGGCGCCCCGGTACGTGGGGATGCCGCTTTCCACCGAGATGCCGGCACCGGTAAAAAAGACCACATGACGGGCCGCGGGTAATTGCATGTCATTACTCCGTGCCACGTTCGCCCCGCGCGGGCAGCAGCGGTTCGCGGTGCAGGTTGACCCCGGCATGTCTGGCGGCCTCGATGGCCGCGGCGCTGCCGATGACGGCCACGGTACTGCCGGTCTCCGCCAGCAGGCGCCGGGCGGAGCGGGCGATGTCACGGCTGTCGGCGCTCAGCACCGCGTCACGGATTGCCTGACGGTGCTCCGGCGAGCGGCCGATCATGCGGGAGACGGTCTCGCCGTAGCCCAGGTTGTGGGGCGTTTTGGGCGCGTCGATGCGGCCGATGGTGCCGATGATACTCTGCTCCACCTCGGTGGCCGACAGCCCCCGGGCCGCCGCTTCCAGACCTTCCTGGAAAACCTTCAGGGTGCGTTCCAGGTGCGGGTCGCGGTAGGAGGCGCAGGCGAACACCGGGTGGGTGCTGCTGGCCATTGCCATGCCGCCGTAGGCGCCGCCCTCGACGCGGATGCGGTCCCACAGGCAGCCGGTGGAAAGGGACCGTGCCAGCAGATGGAGGTGGGCCAGGGGGGCCGGTTCCCAGTCCCGAATCGGCCAGGCGCGGGCGACGAAATTTACCGATGAAGTGATCTCGATCGCCGCCGCGGCGGTGTCGGGGGCGGGGGTGAAGGGGAAGGTTTCCGTTGCTGACGGTGCTTCGGGGAGGGCGGTGAGCATCGCCGCCAGGGGCTCGCGGCAGGCCGTCGGCTCGCCGGCGGTGATCGATGCCAGACAGGTGCGGCGGTTGATCACGTGCCGGTGGATGGCGACAAGCTTTGTGCCGATGTCTGCCGGATCGTCGGCGCGGACGAGGTTTTCGAGAAAGCGCAACTGGCTGATACCGTCGAGCTGTTCTTCAAAAGCCCGGGAGCGCGCCAGTCGGGCGGCGGCGAGTGAAACGGCATAATGGTGGCCGCCGTGGACGATACCGGCCTGGAGGTCGTTGCGCTGTTCGCGCAGCAGGTCGCGGAGCAGCCGGGAATCGCTGAGCCGCGGGGCGGTAAACAGGTCGGTAAAGATTGCCAGCAGGTCGGAAAACCGTTCCGGCAGCGCCCGGCCGTGGAAGGAGAGGCGCGTCAGCAGCCGGTCGGGGT
Source organism: Candidatus Anaeroferrophillacea bacterium (assembly GCA_016933675.1). Lineage (GTDB taxonomy): Bacteria > Desulfobacterota > Anaeroferrophillalia > Anaeroferrophillales > Anaeroferrophillaceae > JAFGAM01. The sequence continues at coordinate 5,280 of JAFGAM010000139.1, read as the reverse complement.
CCGCCACCTCGGCGACGCACAGATCCGCGCAGCCGATGCCACCGGTGTGCAGCGAGACGCGGGTGGCCATCTCGCGGAAGTCGTAATCGCCGGCGCCGCAGCGGCTGATCATGGCGGTGTAGAGCGGCACATACGGCAGCAGCGAAGGGGGCACGGTGCCGAGGTCGAAGGCCAGATCGAGATAGACGATGCCGGCGGTGAAGATCCGATGGATGAATCCGGGAACGTCGGCGAAGACGGTTTCTTCCACCGGTACGACGCGGTTTTCGCGCGGCAGGTCGGCCACCTTCAGCCGCGGCAGGGACGCCAGGGCCGCCGGGTCGGGGGGCGCGGCCTGGTAGGCGTGCAGTTTCCGGGTAAGTTCGTGCTGCCGGCGGCGATCATCGGCGTCGAAATCTTTTGTCAGTTCCGCCACCTGCCTGCCGGTCAGGTTGCCCAGTTCCGCGCCCATGGCCGCCGAACCGGTGATCACCGCGGTCAGCCGGTGGGGGTTGTCCAGGGTCAACTGCCGCAGGCGGTCGGCGAAGAAAGCGGTTCCCTGCTGCCGGTGTTCCTTGATTGCCGCCAGCGGCGCGGCGAAGCGCAGGTGGGCCAGGGGGTCGCCGCCGTAGATCCACGCCCGGTAGCAGCGTTCGGCCAGTACCAGCGGATAGGGGTAGTGGCCGCTGTCGCTGATCTCCCGCAGGCGGAATTCAACCCGCCGGATGGCACCCTCGAGCAGTTCTTCGTCAAGTCCCCGGTCGATATCCTCTTGCAGCGTCTTCCGGATCAGTTGTTGGATTTCGCCGGCGTGTTCCGGGCGGGTGTGGCGCAGGCCGGCGGCGAAATAGGCCTGCACCAGATCGGCGTCGAAGCCGCTCATGTCGTCCAGATCCTCCCCCAGGCCGGAGTCGATGAGCGCCCGGCGCAGAGGGGAGTTCTGGGTGCCGATGAGGTAGTGGGAAAAAATTCGGCCGAGAATGGCCGCCTGCGGATCGGTGGCCGGATCCCAGAGCCAGAGTTCGATGACGCTGGCGCTGCCGTCCTCCTCCGGGCTGCACGGGGCGCTGAAAGCGATCTCCCGCGGCTTCGTCCAAGCCGGCTGCGGCGTAATGGCGGAGTCGATCTCCAGGCGGTCGAAATCGCCGAGATAGTTTTGCTCCAGAAACGCGAGGGTGTCGGTCACGGGCAGATTGCCGTAGCGGAAGATGAAGGCGTTGGACGGGTGGTAGAAGGCGGCATGGAAGTTCTTGAACTGTTCGTAGGTCAGCGCCGGGATGGCCTGCGGGTCACCGCCGCTTTCGTGGCGGTAGGTGGTTTCGGGGAACAACGCGCCCACGGTCCGCCGCGCCACGTGGCTGTGGAAATCGGAAAACACCCCTTTCATTTCGTTGTAGACAATTCCGCGGATGTCCACCGGGCCGTCGGCGTCGGGGAGGTCAAAATGCCAGCCCTCCTGAGCGAAGGTCTCCGGGGTCAGCAGGGGGTGAAAGACGGCGTCGCAGTAGACGTCCATGAGATTCCGGAAGTCGGCCTCCACCTGGCTGGCCACCGGGTAGAGGGTCTTGTCCGGGTAGGTCATGGCGTTGAGAAAGGTTTGCAGTGAGCCCTTGAGCATCTCCTTGAACGGATCCTTCAGGGGAAACTTGCGCGAGCCCGATAGCACCGAGTGCTCGAGGATGTGCGGCACGCCGGTGTCGTCGGCAACCGGGGTGCGGAAGCCGATGCAGAAAAGGTTGTTGGGGTCGTCCGTTGCCAGGTGCAGCAGGCGGGCGCCGGTCTGCTCGTGGTTGAAAAGCAGGGCCACGGCCCGCAATTCGGGGATCTCCTCCCGGCGTTCGAGGATGAAGCCGTGGCGGCGGTCGCCGACGGCGATATGGGGTGCAGGTGCGGCTGATAGGCGTGCAGTCATTGAACGCTCCGTCGGGCGGGTTGCAGGTAAGGTTGATGGTTTCGTCACCCCGCCATCGTCTTCCTTATGCGGCAAGCGGTGGGGGGTGATACGTGAGAGGCCTCTGGATGACGTACTGCCAGGTATGCCAGGCCGCGGTAATGGCGCGCCGCGAATCCGCCGAAAAACCCTATCACAACATGAGCCTGGGTGGCAATCGTTGATGGTTTCGCCGCCGTGTCCCCGGTATCGCGGTGCCGCGGCCCGTTGTCTGGCGACGCTCGGCCACCGGCCGCGGGGATGATGCAGTCATTTTCCGGCATGGATTTTTCCCTCCGGGTTTCGTATGATGTAAAACGGGTCGCGGGAATCGTTTCAGGGGCTGCGGCCCGCTGTGTGACCGGTGCCGGGAGCGGTGATCGGCGCCCGGGGAAAACGGCGGTGACCTTGGCGCATGCCGCTGGTGCCGTGTCCACCGCGAAAATAATGCCGGATTTGTCGCGCCGCCGGCGAAACGGGCCGGGCGGTAACCTGGAACCACGGGCATCCCGGTGCCGGGGGCCGATTCGGAAGCCACCCGATCAGGAGAGGAGACCACGGAAGATGAGATATGCCCGGTTTTATGACGGCGCGCACGGCGCACGGTTGGCGCGGTTGGTGAACGAACGGCTGGTACCGCTGGATTTCGCCGGTGACCTGCTGGACCTCATGGCCGGCACGAGGATGCCGCCGCCCGATGGCCGCGAGCTGGATCCGGCAACGGTGACCTGGGCGCCGCCGGTGGGCCGGCCCGGCAAAATCATTGCTATCGGCCTCAACTATCGCGACCACGTCACGGAAAGCAAGGGCGGCATCCCCGAACGGCCGCTGGTGTTCGCCAAGTTTCCCAGCTCCCTGTGCGGCCATCGCCAACCGGTGTGCTGGGATCCGGCGCTTACCACGAAGGTCGATTTCGAGGCCGAGCTGGCGGTGGTCATCGGCCGTCGGGTCCGGAGCTGCGCTCCGGCCGCGGCGCTCGAAACGGTGTTCGGCTACACCTGTGCCAACGATGTCAGCGCCCGCGACCTGCAGTTCGGCGACGGCCAGTGGGTACGCGGCAAGTCCCTCGATACCTTTTGTCCGCTGGGGCCGTGGCTGGTGACCGCCGACGAGGTGGCTGAAGTCCAGGATCTCGCCATTACCTGCCGCATCAACGGCGAACTCATGCAGGAGAGCACCACCGCCAACATGATCTTCCCGGTGGCGGAGCTCATCGCCTTTCTCAGCCGCAATTTCACCCTCTTTCCAGGGGATGTCATTCTTACCGGCACCCCGTCCGGGGTGGGCGCCTTCCGCGAGCCGTCCATCTACCTGAGGGACGGCGACCACATGGAAGTTGCCATTGCCGGTATCGGTGGGTTGGAAAACACCTGCCGGATGACGCCATGTCCGTGATGACGACCCCGGAGGACGACGGGCGGCTGTGGATAACCCCTGAGATTTCCATCCCCGCCGCCGAGATCGAGCTGTCCGCCGTCCGTGCTCCCGGTCCCGGCGGGCAGCACGTCAACAAGGCGTCCACCGCCATCCACCTGCGGTTCGATATCCCTGCCTCGTCGCTGCCCGACGGGCTCAAACAGCGGCTGCTCGCCCGGGGTGATCGACGGATCAGCACCGCCGGCGTGCTGGTGCTCAAGGCGGCCGAGTTCCGCCGTCAGGAGCAGAACCGGGCTGCGGCCCGCGAGCGTCTGCGGGCGTTGATTGCCGCCGCACTGGTCGTCCGCCGGTCGCGCCGGCCGACCCGCCCGACCCGCGGGGCGAGGGAGCAGCGTTTGGAATTCAAAAAACGGCGCGGTCGGGTGAAGGCCCTGCGCGGCCGGGTGGAGTAGTGAACGAATCTTCCCCCGACAGCGGGCCACACCTGGATCGCCGCCATCATTGTCGTGTCGGCAGCGCGGTTTCTCACCCCCTTCATGGGTTCGGTCGTCGGTGTCGCCTGCCGGCCGGCGGACAAAAATTGCCGCCGGTGATTCACTCCGGCTTCGCCGTTATCGCCGTCCGCCTGGTCGGCCGGGTAAACCCGGCTGCCTGGCCGACTTCGGGCTCGCCTCGGGTGCCGCCGGGCTGCGATGGGGTGAAAAGGTTAGGAATTGCTGTGCTATTTTTATCCAATCATTTTTTTATCTAAAAAGCAAAAAAATACGTGCAAAAAGTGTAAAGTATGTTATAAATACCACTGTGAAGCCGGTACGTATACAAGCGTAGTCCTTCCCCGTCCGCGGGAGGGATTCCGCGTTGACAGGGAGGTGGTCGTGCATCGATGGGGCGTCTGAGGGAATCCGGCGCCGCCGCCGCCGGCGGCGGGGACCGGTAGGAAAAACCTGTTGCTTGCCGGAGAATGAAGATGGGATCGGGAGAAATGCAGCGGGACGTCAGGCTGATAACCGGCGTTGTTCGTGATCTGTATGGCTACGGCCTTTCGAGCCGTGAAATTCCGGAACTCATGGCCACCATTTCGGTGCTGATGGTGGTGGTGCCCGATATGTCGCGGCAGACGCTCAACCGCTGCCTCGCCGCCATGGGCTGGGATGCCGTGCCGCTCGATGCGGCGTTATACGCTTGTTTGCGATTCCTGATCTTCGATCCCGCCAGCGGTCGGGTAATGATGCATACGAACGATTCCACCGTCGATCATTGATGCGGTCATGGTGTTGTGGTGGACCACCGGTGAAAAACGCCTGGCGGTGCCCGTCACCGCCGACCCACAGGGGCGAAGGGACCGGTAAGTCTCCGCTGATCGTATAGATGTTGCCGGCTGCATGGGGCAGGAAAACAAGATCGCCAAGATATTCCTTTGTTTTGATAAAGTCTGTGTCAGATCGGACTCCCTGAAGCACCTCTGCCAGAATGACTCCACAGAGAGACAAATCCTCTTCCTTTTCGATCAACTCCTGAAGCATCACCACGTGAAATATCGGCCTGAATACCCTTTTCAACCATTTTCCACGGTAGATGCAGCACAACGCCGGGTGGATGATTTCGTGCTTTGGTACAACACCCGCCACCTGCACACAGCGCCATCCGCTTTCTCAGTCCGGATGACCGTCACTATGGCCGTGAACATGGAATCCTGGTGTATCGTCAGCAAATCTATGAGAACGCCAGAAAAGAAAACCCTGCTCGCCGGGCCGGGACCACGTGCAACTGGGAACCAATACTTGAGGTCCGCCTGAATCCGGAGAAAAGCCATGAGGCTCTGGAGCAGGGCGTCGTTGACAGGTAACGAATCACTTTCAGGTGACAACTAATTGACACCGCCCGATGCGGGGATAAGGGCACACCGCTCCCTCGGTTTCAGGCAGCAACCGCAATGTTTCGCATGCAAACCAGGTTGTAGGCTGCCACCGAGAAGGTGAACATCCAGCCGACCT
>JAFGAM010000138.1 GCA_016933675.1 Candidatus Anaeroferrophillacea bacterium | reverse complement strand
TCATGATGACGATGGACGACGAAACTCTGAGTATGTACGTTGAGGAAGCGGGCGAGCATCTCGAGGATATCGAGAGCGACCTGCTGGTTATCGAACGGGGCGGCGCGGAGATCGACGAGGACCTGGTGAACAAGGTGTTTCGCGCCGCGCACTCCATCAAAGGCGGCGCCGGGTTTCTGGGCCTGAAGGGGATCAAGGATCTGTCCCACAAGATTGAGAACGTGCTGGATCTGGTACGCAACCGCCAGCTGGTGCCGACCCCCGATCGGGTGAACGTCATTCTTCTGGCGTTCGATTTCCTCCGCCACCTGATTGCGCACGCGGTTTCCAGCAATGAGATGGACATCTCGGAGCACCTGGTGGCGCTGGAGCAGATCGCCTCCGGTGGCGGCGACGCCGTTTTGCCGGCCGCTGGCGGACAGCAGGTCACCGTTTCCACCCGCGACGGATCGCCGGTTTTCGTCCTGCCGGCGGCCGAGCTGCGGGAATCCGCCGGCGGCGGCAAGTATATTTATCTGCTGACCTACGATCTGATTCATGATGTCCAGCGGCAGGGACACAACCCGCTGGCGCTGATCCGGGAGCTGCAGGAGAGCGGTGCCGTCATCGATGTCGCCATCGATTACGAGGCCGTGGGTGATCTCGAGGACGAATGGATTCCTGGCCCCTGCCTGCCGCTCCGGGTGCTTTATGCCAGCATCATCGAGCCCGACCTCATCGGCGCCATACTCGATCGCGACGAATCACAGATCATGGTGCTCGACGAGGCGTTGTGGAAGGCTCCGGCAGCTGGAACCGCGCCGGCGGATGCCGTCGTTCCCGGGGCGACAGCACCGGTTTCCCCGAAAGCTTCCGATTCCTCTTCGGTCGCCGCCGGTTCCGCCGGAACCTCGGATGTGCGGAACCCCGTGTCCGGCGGGCGGAATTTCACTGCCGTGGAGGGAACCCCGGCGGCAGTGTCCGCAGCCTCATCCCCGGATAGATCCGATCGGCTGCCGGATGGCCGACCGGCGGAGAAACCGGTTCAGGAGGTGCCGCCGGTCCCGGGCACCCAGATGGACAGCATCCGCGTCCATGTCAGCGTGCTCGACCAGCTCATGACCCTCGCCGGCGAGCTGGTGCTGGCCCGCAACCAGTTGCTCCAGGCCGCCTGTAGCGGCGAACGGGGTGAACAGAACGCCGCCGCCCAGCGCATCGACCTGGTGACCTCCGACCTCCAGGAGGCCATCATGCTCACCCGCATGCAGCCGGTGGGGAACATCTTCAACAAGTTTCCCCGGGTGATCCGCGACCTGTCGCGGGAACTCGGCAAGCAGATCGAACTGACTCTTGAGGGTAAGGATGTCGAGCTGGACAAGACCATCATGGAGGGGCTCGGCGATCCGCTGACGCACCTGGTGCGCAATGCCGCCGACCATGGCATCGAATCGCCCGCGGAGCGGGTGGCGGCGGGCAAGAACCGTCAGGGAAGCATCGTCCTGCGGGCCTACCATGAGTCCGGCCAGGTGAACATCGAGATCCGTGATGACGGCCGGGGTCTGGATACCGAGCGGATCGCCCGCAAAGCGGTGGAGAAGGGGCTTGTCAGCGCCGAACAGGCGGCGCAGATGTCGGAGAAGGAACGTGCCGATCTCATCATGCTGCCGGGGCTGTCCACCGCCCGGGAGGTGACCGACATCTCCGGCCGCGGGGTCGGGATGGACGTGGTGAAGAGCAACCTCGACAGGTTGGGTGGGCAGGTCGATATCGACACCGTTCCGGGACGGGGGACGGCCATCCGCATCAAG
>JAFGAM010000137.1 GCA_016933675.1 Candidatus Anaeroferrophillacea bacterium | reverse complement strand
GGGAGACCGAGATCGCAGTACTCCACAGGGCCACCCGGAGGCTGTTCCATACCGACTGCGCCAGGCCGGAATCTTCGCGGTGGCGGCCGAGGAAATCGATGGCGCCGGCGCCCTGGGCGGCGAGGACGAGCAGCACCGCGATGGTCAGCAGTCCCTGCCGATCGCGCCAGGTTCCGCCGCGGAGGATTCCGGCGCCGATAATCACGATCAGCAGTGCCGCCGCGGCGATGAATCCCAGGGTCAGCAGGGTGCGGGGCTGGGAAATGCCGGTGATGCCGAAGTAGTCGAAGAAGTTCGCCAGGCCGATGAAACGCTGGATCACCAGGGTGTTGCCGCCCGCCGGCAGCAGTTGACCGTCGATGCGCCACTGGCCGTCGGGACCGCGTGCTGCCGTGATCGGGTTGATGCCGAGGGCTTCGCGCCCGCCCTGACCCTGACGAGCGGTCCCGGTGTAGACGACCCGGCGGAGCCGGTCGCGTTCCAGCTCGACCTCGAGCCCCGTGGCGGCGGCGCGGCCCATGCGGATATCGGCGGGGAGGTTGTCGATATGGAGTACCGGTCGGCCGTCCTCGACGGTGAGGACGACGGTGCGTCCGGCGATGGTTACCTGGCCGCGGAACGGATCCTCGAGCTGTTCCTGTTCCGTCGGCTCCTCGATGCGTACCGGCAGCTCGATGTTCACCGCGCGGTACATCACCTCCATAAGCGGAAAGACCACCCCGACCAGGAGCCAGAGGCAGGCCAGGGCGATGAGGCAGCGACGGACCCGGTCCTCGGTGCTTGCCCGCCGGGTGATCCGTTCCTCCGGGGCGCGGCCGAGGGCCAGGCCTTCGATACTGTCGGCGGGGGGCATGTACCGTCCTTTTCCGGGGTCTCAGGCGGAGAGCGCCAGGGCTTGGTCGTGGAACAGGAGGACCTTTTCGGGTGGCAGGTGAACCGGTAGTTCCATGCCTTCGGCCAGTTCCATCTCCTCCACCGATTCCACCTGCAGATCCATGATCAGTCGCCGGTTGCCGGCGCCGCCGGTCTTGTGCAGGAGTTGCAGATGAATGCGGTAGAGTGAGCCGCAGAACTCAACGTCGTGGATTTTGGTGCGAATGACGTTTTCTTCCGTGCGGCTGCCGGCGCGGACAACCCGGAGATCCTCCGGCCGCACCGCCAGGGTAACCTCCCGGCCGATGAAGTCGGCGGCGGCACCGGCCGGGGTGCGGACGTCGTAAAGCCCGAGGCCGACGCGGTCGTGGTCCTTGCCGCGGCATTCGGGGATGAAATTCATCGTGCCGATGAAGCCGGCGACGAAGGAGTTTTCCGGTCGTTGGTAGAGCCGCTGCGGCGAGGCGAACTGCATCAGCCGGCCGTCGCGCATCACCAGTACCCGGTCGGCCATGGTCAGTGCCTCTTCCTGGTCGTGGGTCACCATCACCGTGGTGACTCCGAGAGCCCGCTGGATCTTGCGGATTTCGATTCGCAGCCGGGTGCGCACCCGGGCGTCCAGTGCCGACAGGGGTTCGTCCAGCAGCAACAGTGCCGGCTCCGGCGCCAGCGCCCGGGCCAAGGCGACCCGCTGTTGCTGACCGCCGGAAAGCTGCGCCGGATACTTGGGCGCCTGGTCGGCGAGGCCGACGAGGTCGAGCATCTCCTTCGCCCGTTGCCGCCGGCGGCGGCCGGCGGCGCCGGAACGGCGAATGCCGTACATCACGTTGTCGAGCACGGAGAGGTTCGGAAACAGGGCGTAGGACTGGAAGACGATGCCCAGCCGCCGGCCGGCAACCGGTTCGCGGGAGACGTCGCGACCGTCGAGCCAGACGCTGCCGCCGTTCTGTTCTTCCAGCCCGGCGACGACCCGGAGCAGGGTGGTCTTGCCGCAGCCGCTGGGACCCAGTACGGAAACGAACTCGCCCCGGCGGACCGCCATGCTGACATCGTCCAGAGCGACGAACTCGCCGAAGGTTTTGGTGACGTTGCGAACCTCGAGGAAAAAATCGCTGGGATGTTCTTCGGCGGCGGTCATGGTGGAATGCTCCGCTGTTTGTTTGCGAGCCGGACATGCATCACGGCCCGTGGACCTGCTGTCGCTTCATGGCACTGCACGTTGATTCACTGTGGTACCTCAAAAAGCATACCGTTGGGTTCAACCGGGAATTCAGGAGGCAGGAGACAGCGTGCGGAATATCTTTCCCCTGACTCCTGACTCCTGTATCCCGGCTGTTTACTTCTTCGCTTCGCTCTTCTGGTCGTAGCGTTTGCTCCACTCGGCGAGGATCGCCTTGCGGTTCTTGGCGGCCCACTGGAGGTCGTTGTCGATCAGCACCGACATCGGATCCGCCGGCCAGCCCTCGGGGGCGTCCACCGCGATGTCGGTGGCGACGATGGGATAGACCCTGGCGTACAGTGCCATCGCCTCTTCGCTGATGGCCCAGTCGAGGAAGAGCTTCGCTTCCTTCCTGATGCGAGGCTTGCGAATCAGGGCGTTGGCCTCGACGTCATAGCCCGAACCCTCTTTCGGAAAAGCCACCGTCACCGGTTCACCCTTGCTGCGCTGTTTGAATCCGCGATAGGCAAAGGAAATGCCGATGGGGAACTCACCTTTGCCGGCCAGCTTCGCCGGCTTGGAACCCGAATGGGTGTACATGGCAATGTTCTGGTGCAACTGGTCGAGATAGTTCCAGCCGGCCTCTTCGCCCATGAGCTGGAGGATGGCGGAGACGGTCAGGAAGCCAGTGCCCGAAGATGCCGGGTTGGGCATCACCAGCTTGCCGTGGTATTCCGGTTTCAGCAGGTTGGCGTAGGAGAGCGGCATTTCAAGACCCTGTTTCTTCATCTCGATGGTGTTGCCGACGAAGCCCGTCACCCAGGCCTTGATGCCCACCCAGTGGGCCGGGTTGTTGGCGGTGTCCTTCATGCCGGTTTTGACCTTCTCGACCCCGGCGGGGTTGTAACCGGCGAGCATGCCGAGGTCATCGCAGACCAGCAGGCTGGTGGCGGCGGTGCCCCAGACGACGTCGGCCACCGGGTTGTCCTTCTCCGCCAGCAGCCTGGCGGTGACGATGCCGGTGGAGTCGCGGACGATGTTGAGCTTGATGTCCGGATACCGCTTCTGGAAGGCGGGGACGTAGACCGCCAGCTCGTCATCCTCGAGGGCGGTATAGACGTTGAGTTCGCCGGCGAAAGCCGTTGGCAGCCAGATCAGGCAGGCGGCGAAAACCGCCAGCAGCAGGCCGGTGATGGTGATGGTGCGGGTGCGTTTCATCGTAGTGGTCTCCTTTCGTGGGGTGGATAATTTTGATGGCTGCGAAACAACTCCATCTTCTTCGTTGCGCGGCACGTTGAGGCTTTCAACGTCCGGTGACGCCGCCCACCTCAGGTTTTTCGCGTCGAGAATCCGGAGTCGTACCGTGCCATCCCATGTGCCAATGGTTTTGGCTGTTGTCACGGGAAAGATAGGGGCGAAAAATCTTTCGCCCTTACTTGCACGATATCTTCTCATGCTAGGGGGAAAAATCGGTTGTCGCTGCCGTTGTCGCTGCCGCCCGGCCGTCGTCCGGGTCCCGCTCTTCCTGTCGTTCCGCCGCCAGTTCGAAAAATGCCTTGACGGTGCCGAGGTCGATGAATTCCGGCAGACAGACAAAGTATTGCCGCACCTCCGTGTCGACGCCGTCGAGGGGTATTTGCCGCAGGCGGGGGTCGGCGGTGCATTCGTCCGCCAGGGCGATGCCGAAGCCCATGCCTCCGGCCACCGCCTCGCGGATGGTCTCCCAGCTGTCCAGTTCAAGGACTACCCGCGACCGGATGCCTTTCGCTCCCAGCCGCCGGGTGAAGATGGTCCGGGTCATGGAGGTGGAATGCCAGGTGACCATCCGCCGGCCGTCGAGTTTGCCCGCCGACAGCCTTGTTTCCGCCGCCCACGGGTGGTCGCGGCCGACGAACAGGACAATCCGCTGGCGGCTGAAAAGCTGATTGAAAAGCCCGGAAACCGGCTCCTCGGCGGTTATTCCGGCGACATGCAGGCGGCAGCCGCGGACATCGTCCAGCAGATTGATGGAGTCGCCGATGCGGGCCCTCACCTGGATATCGGGGTAGCGACACATGTAGTCCGCTACCAGTCCCATGACGAAGTGATGACAGCTCAGGCCGATGTTCAGGTAGCCGTGGCGCAGGTCGCGGGCGGCTTCCAGGGTGTCGTGGAGGTCGTCCAGCAGGCCGAGCAGCCGGCCCGCCTTGATGGCGGCCTCGCGGCCGATTTCGGTAAATTCCACCGACCGGCCGGTGCGCCGGAACAGAATTACCCCGCCGCAGTCATCCTGCAGCCGGCGCAACTGCTGGGAGATGGCCGGCTGGCTGATGCCGATGGCCTTCGCCGCCCGGGTCAGGCTGCCGGTGCGGGCGAGGGCGTCCATGGCCCTGATCTGGGTGAGATTCATGCGTATAGAGAACCGTGAAAATTGTCGTGATGTCGGAATGCGTCGGAAAGGAATGATGGCTTTGTAACAACTCCATCTTCTTCGGTGCGCGGCAAATTGAGTCATCGTGGCGTAGGGTGACGCCGCATTCCGCAACCTTTGCCCGCCGCGAATCCGGAGCTGTCAGGGTGCCAACCCGGTTTTGCCGCATCTCGGCCGCTGCTCCGAGACCATCGAGGATTGACTCCCCGGATGACGCGAAGACACAGAACTCCGTCTATTGACGTCCGGTTAGACAGCGGCTAGCGGGATGTGAGAAATCGGTAAGTGTGATACCGTTTGTGCCGATCGATCTATAAGCTGCGATTATGGCCGTCCGCCAGGTTTCAATGCGGTCGATGCGACTCCGGTATGGTCTCCGCCGGTCGGTGATTTCCCGGTGATCTCCGGGTATCTGCGGGGAAATGGATGTACCGTTCCGACATTTTGCCGTGTAGATGATTATCCGGTGAGCAACTGCTGGTTTGCCACGCCTTTTTTATGCCGCCGGCCGCGGCAATTCCTTACTGTCGCCGAGCAGGCGGCCCAATATCCCGGCGATCCAGAAGCACCGATCGACAACGCTGTTCGTCGCCGTCCCGTTGCCCGAGCGCGATACGAGTCTCAAACGCCGCCGTCCCGCCGCCATCAGCGCCTATATCCTCAAGCCCCTGAAACTCGGTGAGTTGGCCGGTACTGTCCGGCGGGTGCCGGACCGGCCGGCGAGGGTGGGGTCGGAGGGTGATTCTCACTGCGGGACGGGGATGGTCGCAGAAAACGTTTTTGCCTTGGTGGCGGAAAGTGTGCTAGGGGGGAGGCATGATCGAACAACCGGCAACCTTCCCGTTCGGAGGCGGTACCCCCTGATGGAACGGCAGCGACTGAACCCGCGCAACTTCTTCATCGCTTTTCTGCTCAGCACCCTGCTGCTGCTGTGGACCATCTACCCCTTCCTCTACACGATCATTCTCGCCCTGATGCTGGTGGGGGTGGCCTATCCGCTCTACCGCCGTCTGCTGCCCTGGGTTGGCGGCCGCCGCCACCTAGCCTCGTCGTTCATCTGCCTGGCGCTTTTCCTCGGCATCTTCATTCCTCTCGTGTTTCTCATCATCACTCTTTCGGTGGAGGTGACCGATTTCTATTTCCGCCTGCGGCAGAACCTCACCGCCGAGGTAATCAACCAGTGGCTTGCCAGCCAGAGTATCTGGGTGGACCGCTTCAACGAGGTGCTGACCCGCGCCAACGTGTCCTACTCCATGGCCGACCTGCAGGAGCAGGTGGTGGCGATTGGCAAGGCGGTGGGTCTGTTTATGTACGACCAGACCCGGGCGCTGGCGGGGAAGATGTTCGGCTTCACGCTGCATTTCATCGTCATGATCGTCATTATCTTTTTTCTGCTGGTGGACGGCATCCGCCTGCGCGAGTACATGCTCGATATCATCCCTCTGCCGCGTCGCCAGGAAGAGCTGTTGTTGGACAAATTCAACGACATGACCATTTCCATCGTCATCGGCAACGGCGTCGCGGCGATTATCCAGGGTACCCTGGGCGGCCTGTTTCTGACCTTCTTCGGTATCGGTTCGGCGGTGCTCTGGGGGACGGTGATGGCGATTTTCGCCTTCATTCCCTTCGTCGGCATCTCCATAGTCTATGTACCCATTTCCATATATCTACTGGTGATCGGCGATACTCCCCGGGCGGTTGTCTTCTTCGTTGTCTACAGCATCCTCGGCGGGGTGGTGGAGTATATCTTCAAACCGAAGCTGGTGGGCGACCGGATGAAGATGCACGTGCTGCTGGTTTTTCTCACCATCCTCGGCGGTATCGCCACCTTCGGGATCCTCGGTATCCTCTTCGGGCCGCTGGTGGCCATCGCCTTCCTGACCATGGCCGAAATGTGGCGCGCGGCGCTCGGCAAATCGGTGACATAAATGGCCGGCGGATCACGCAACTCCTTCCTCTGTCCCGGCTGCCGGCGGCTTATCAGCATCGACGAGCCCCGCTGTCCCTTCTGCGGCCTCAGCCATCCGCACGCGGTGATTCGCCGGGATCTCATCGGCGGTCTGCTCCGGGACCCCGGCGACATCATCCGCGTCATCATCGGTATCAACATCGGCTTCTTCATCTTTACCCTGCTGCTGAACCCCGCGGCGCTGGGGTTTTCGGCCAATCCTTTCGCCTTGCTGTCGCCCTCCGACCGCAGCCTGCTGATCGCCGGCGCCACCGGCCGCATCCCCATCGACCGGTTGCACCGGTGGTGGACCCTGGTGTCGGCCAACTTCCTCCATGGCGGCATCCTGCACCTGTTCTTCAATATGGCGGCGCTGAACCAGCTCGGTCCTTTCGTGGTGCGGGAGTACGGTCTGCACCGCTTCCTGATCATCTACCTTCTCAGCGGCATCTTCGGCTTCTTCGTCTCCTGGTTCGCCGGTGTGCCGCTCACCATCGGTGCCTCCGCCGCCGTCTGCGGTCTTATCGGCGCCATCCTCTATTACGGGCGCAGCCGTGGTGGCCACTACGGCATGGCAATCTATCGCCAGGCCATGGGCTGGATCGTCGGTTTGGCGATCTTCGGTCTGCTCATGCCCGGGATCAACAACTGGGGACATGGCGGCGGCATCGTCGCCGGTATCGTCACCGCCCTCCTGCTGGGCTACCGGGAACACCATCAGGAAACCGTGTCCCAGCGGTTGCTGGCCCTGGGTCTTTCCCTGCTGACCGTGGCGGTACTGGGGTGGGCCGTGTTCCAGTCGCTCCTGCTGCGGTTCATGTCCTGACGGTGCCGAAATCCGTACGGGGCAGGTAACCCATACCGTATGTATCGTATGGGCACGGTGCATCCTGCCCCGGCGTCTCGCTGCGCTACCGACCGGGCTTCCCCGGCTTATGATGATGTCGCGTTGTCCTTTGCCGCCGCTACGCCAGTGGACAAATCTGTCGCCGCCGGTTAGACTAACCCCTGAATCGTCGTCGCTAGCGGAGTCGGTAGCGACCGTTTTCCTGCCGCCTGAATTCTTGGAGGAAATCTTGTTTTTCCTGCCTGGAAACCATGAGCTGAGCCGCCGGTATCCCCGTTGCCCGGGCCGGGTCCCGGCGGCGTTGGCGCTCCTGAATGTTGTCGCCGTTCTGTGTCTGTTGCCTGTCGGTACCACCGGTGGTGCTGGCCCCGCCGCCGAAGAGGCGCCGCCGACGGTAACGTCTCCCGCCTGCATGTTCCTTGTCGAGGGCGCCATTGGCCCGGCGACCAACGACTATCTCGCCCGCGGCCTCGAACGGGCGGCGACCGACGGTACCCGCCTGGTGATCATCCGGTTGGACACCCCCGGCGGGCTGGATACCTCCATGCGTGACATCATCAAGAAGGTGATTGCCTCGCCGGTGCCGGTGGTCACCTGGGTCGCCCCCGGCGGTGCCCGGGCGGCCAGTGCCGGGACGTACATCCTCTATGCCAGTCACGTCGCGGCCATGGCTCCGGGAACCAATCTCGGTGCCGCCACACCGGTGCGCATCGGCGGTTTGCCGCTGCCCGGCGGTGGGCGGCCGTCGCCTCATCCTGAGCCGCCGGCAGGGGAGGGGATCGCCGACAAACCGGATGCCGCGCCGGCGGATGACTCCGGCCGGGGGCCGGCGGATAAGCCCGGGGACGTGATTTCAGGTGCGCCCGCCGACCCGATGGAAAAGAAGATCGTCAACGATGCCGTCGCCTACCTGCGGGGCCTGGCGCGGATGCGTGGCCGCAACGTTGAATGGGCCGAGGAGGCGGTGCGCGAAGGGGTGAGTCTGCCGGCGGTGGAGGCCCTGGAGCTGGGGGTGATCGACGTGCTGGCCGCCGATCTCGACGCGCTGCTCAAAGCCGTCGACGGTCGCGAGGTGCTGGTGCGGGGTGAGAACATGACCATCCGCACCGGCGGCATGACGGTCACCGTGCGTGCGCCCGACTGGCGCACCCGGCTGCTGGCGGTGATCACCAATCCCAATCTTGCCTACATCTTCATGCTGCTGGGCATTTACGGCCTGTTCTTCGAGCTTACCCATCCGGGCTACATGCTCCCCGGGGTGGTGGGCGGCATTTGCCTGCTCCTGGCGCTGTTCGCCTTCCATCTGCTGCCCATCAGCTATGCCGGCCTGGCGCTCATCATCCTCGGTCTGGCCTTCATGCTTGCCGAGGCCTTTGTGCCCAGCTTCGGGGCCTTGGGTATCGGCGGCACGGTGGCCTTTGTCTTCGGTTCGGTGATGCTCATGCGTACCGGGGTCGGGGGGTTTGCCATCTCCCCCTGGCTGGTGGGTTTTGTCGCCCTGGTATCGGCGGGGTTTATTGTCGGGGTGCTGGGGATGGTGGTCAAGGCCCGGCGACGGCCGGTGGTCAGCGGCCGGGAAGGCCTGGTAGGGCGCGAGGGGCTGGCGTCGGTGGGCTTCACCGGCACCGGCAGCGTCCGGGTTGACGGTGAGATCTGGCGCGCCCGTGCCACGGTTCCCGTCGCCACCGGCCGAAAGGTGCGCATTATCGCCACGGACGGACTCACCATGGTGGTGGAACCGGTGCCGGAAAAAGGTGGCGGATACGCGGAAAATATGGAACCATAACCAGGATGATGGAATTGTTCTGATACCGTCAGGCAAGGGAGGAAAAAGATGATCAGCTATGTGGTCATGTACATCATCCTCGGGCTGCTGCTCGCGCTGCTGGCCAGTGCCATCCGCATTCTGCGTGAATACGAGCGTGGGGTGGTCTTCACGCTCGGCCGTTTCTGGAAGGTCAAGGGGCCGGGGCTCATCATCCTCATCCCCATCGTTCAGCAGATGGTCCGCGTCGATCTGCGTACCATCGTTATGGACGTGCCGAGCCAGGACGTCATCTCCCGCGACAACGTTTCGGTGAAGGTCAACGCGGTGGTCTATTTCCGCGTCCTCGATCCCGAGCGGGCGATCATCCAGGTGGAGAACTACTATGCCGCCACCAGTCAGCTCGCCCAGACCACCCTGCGTTCGGTTCTGGGCCAGCACGAACTCGACGAGATGCTGGCGGAGCGGGAAAAACTCAACGAGAACCTCCAGCGCCTGTTGGATGACCAGACCGACCGCTGGGGCATCAAGGTCAGCAACGTCGAAATCAAGCATGTCGATCTCGACGAAAGCATGATTCGCGCCATCGCCCGCCAGGCCGAGGCCGAGCGTGAGCGGCGGGCGAAGATCATCCATGCCGAGGGCGAATTGCAGGCTTCCGAGAAACTGCTTCAGGCCGCGGATGTGCTGGCGCGGAATCCCCAGGCGCTGCAGCTGCGCTATCTCCAGACCCTGACCGAGATCGCCACCGAGCGCAATTCCACCATCGTCTTCCCACTGCCCATGGATTTGATCAAACCCCTGATGGCGGCGGCCGGCGGCAGCGGGCGCGGCCCCGGCGAGGAGCGTTCCGCATGAGCCCCCTTACCGGCCGGCAACGAAAGTATCTTCGCGGCCTCGCCCACCACCTGCAGCCGGTGGTGATGGTGGGGCGCAAGGGTTTGTCGGAAAGCGTTGTTGCCACCGTCGACGAGGCCCTGGAACAGCACGAACTCATCAAGGTCCGGCTGCTGGATTTCGCCGACCGTGCGGCGAAAGACGATGCCGCCGCCCGGCTGGCGGAACTCACCGCGGCTGAACCGGCCGGCCGTGTCGGCAACCTGGTTATCCTCTACCGTCCGGCGCGCGACCCCGAACGGCGCCGGATAGTGGTAGAAGAATGAATGGCAAGGGACGCGGCTTAACGTTTTCTTAAAGTATTCTTCATTCATTCATCATCATTCCTGCAGTAGTATCCTCCCTGGTTGTTTCCCGGACCGCAGCCCGCTTCCCGGCCGCACTGCTGTCCGCCATATTCCCGAATCATTCCGCCCGCAGCGGCTACTGTTCATGAAGCTGACCCGGAGTCAACGTGCGGCTTGCCTTTATTCGTGACGCCTACCATCCCCACGGCGGGGCGGAAAGATTTACCCGCCTGCTGATGGAGCGGCTTGCTGGCGACGGTGCCGAGGTGCACATCCTGACCCGTCGCTGGCCCGCGGTGCCGGCTGATGATCAGGTCAACCAGATTCGGATCAACCGGATTCTTGCGCCGCGCCGGCCGGCGCTGTTGCGCCAGATCGTCTTCATGCACCGGGTCGGCCGGGCGCTGAAGCGGCGGCGATACGACCTGGTGCAGTCCAACGAGCGGCTGCCGGGTGCCGATATCTTCCGGGCCGGCGACGGCGTTCACGCCCGCTGGCTCGAGGAGCGCCGGAAACACTGCGGCCGGATCAAACGCCTGGCCATCCGGTTCAATCCCTACCATGCCTTCCTCTGCCGCCTCGAGCGGCGGATGTTCGAACATCCGCGGCTTCGGGCGGTGGTAGCCAATTCGAACCTGGTGCGTGACGAGATCCTGGCGCGATTCGATATCGCTCCGGAAAAGGTGGTCACCATCCACAACGGTATCGATTTGGATCGTTTCCGGCTGCGGAACCGGGAAACGGTCGGCCGCAGGCGGCGCGGCGACGCCGGGGTCGCCGCCGATGTACCGGTGCTGCTCTTCGTTGGTTCCGACTTCGAGCGCAAGGGGGTGCCGGTGCTGCTCCGGGCGGCGGCGCGCATTCCGGTACCGTTTCAATTGTGGATTGCCGGTCGCGGCCGAATTTCGAAGTACCGGCGCCTGGCGCGACGGCTTGGCCTTGCCGCTGATCGGGTGGTCTTCCTCGGTCCCCGCACGGACGTGGCCGACCTCTACGCCGCCGCGGATATCTTCGTGTTTCCCACCATCTACGATCCTTTTCCCAGCGTTGTGCTGGAGGCCATGGCCTCGGGGCTGCCGGTGGTTACCACCCGGCAGTGCGGTGCGGCGGAGATCATCACGCCGGGCCGCGATGGCTTTCTGGTCGACGATCCCGCCGACGCGGTAAAGCTTGCGGCCGCCATCGAGCTGTTGTTCGACCGCCGCCGGCGGGAGGAAATGGGTACTCACGCGGCCGCCCGGGCGCGTGATTTCGCCATCGACGATACCGTCGAGGCCTACCGCCGGCTGTATCGGCAGACGGCCGCGGCAATGCGCTGCCGGCAACCCGCAGTAAGGAGTGACCCATGTCCGGCATTACCGTGATCATCATCACCAAAAACGAGGCCGAAAATATTGCCGCCTGCCTGGAAAGCGTCGCCTGGGCCGACGAGGTCATCGTCGTGGATCATTTCAGTGACGACGATACCGCCGCAATCGCCACGGCCATGGGGGCGAAGGTGTTCCGGGAACCGTGGACATGTTTCTCGACCCAGAAGAACAGTGCCCTGGACAAGGCCACCCGGCCCTGGGTGCTGAGTCTCGATGCCGACGAGCGGGTGCCCGCCGCACTTCGGGATGAGATCCTTGCCACCACTGCTTCCGCCACCGCCCGTGACGGTTATTTCATCGGTCGACGGAACCATTTCCGTGGCCGCTGGATCCGCCATGGGGGCTGGTACCCGGATCGCAGTCTGCGGCTCTTCCGTCGCGGCCGCGGCCGTTTCGAGGACCGGGTGGTGCATGAATGCGTGAAGCTGGACGGGAGCGCCGGCACCCTTGAAAACGATATGGAGCACTATACCTACCGGTCGGTTTCCGACTATCTCCGACGGTTGGACCGCTACAGCCAGCTTGCCAGTCTCGAAGTCTCGCCCCGCCGCCGCTGGACCCGCTGGCACACCCTGGCGCTGCGGCCGCTCTATACCGCATTGCGAATGCTGTTTCTGCAGCGCGGCTTTCTCGACGGTTGTACCGGGATGTTTCTGGCCTTTTCCTATTCCTATTACACCTTTCTGAAATATTACCATTATTATGAGCGACAGAAGGAAACGGACGCCCTTTCCTGCCTCCCGCCGATCCTGGGTGAAAGCCTGCCGGAAGCTTGAATACTTCGGCATCGCCCTCCTGTTGCTGACCCTGCCGCTCGTCGAGACCCCGAAGCAGGTTGCCTTCTGGCTGGCGCTGCTGGGTTTTGCGGGGGCCTTTTTTGCCGGCGGTGCCGGCCGCGCGCGGTTGCCGGTGAGGTTTGACGACCCGGTGGCGACGGCGGCGGTGGCCATGTGGCTGGTGTGCCTGATGAGTACCGCGGTCAACTGGCCCCTGGCGGCCGGATTCAAGGGGTTGCGGGATGCGTCGGCGTGTGTTTTGCTCTTCTGGCTGCTGCACCGTCGCCGATCGCCGGCGGCGGTCAGGCGTCTGCCGCTGTTCCTGGTCCTGGGGCTGTTTGCCGCGGTGGTCCGGGGGGGCTTGGCGTGGCACACGGGCAGCACGCCGATCTGGGAGCTGCACTCTGTCGGGGTGGTGACCCGGTCGGCGATCTATATCGGCATGGGGATCTTCGTCCTCATCGGCGTATTGCTGGATTCGGAATCAGGCTTTACGCCGCCGGTGAAGTATGGTGCCCTGACCGGCGCCGTCGGTCTTTTCGCCGTCCTGCTGGTGATGGGCAGCCGGGGCGCGCTGCTGGCGTTTGTCGCCGGTATCGGCGGCCTGTTGCCGCTGGCCGGCGGGAACCGGACGTTTCGCGCCGCCCTGGGCTGCCTGGCGGTGGGCGGCATTGTCGCTGCCGTCCTGGTGATGACCCAGTATCGTGATTCCGCCGCCGGCGAGCGCATTCGGCACCTGAAGGCCAATATCAGCCGCCGGGGCATCCATCTCGACCGCGATATCCTCGTCAACGATCTCAATCGCATCGATCACTGGCGGTTGGGGTTGAGGCAGGTGCTGGAAGGTGGCCGGCCGTTGCTGGGTGTCGGACCGCGGAACTTTTCCGCGGTCGCTGTCGACGGTTTCAGTTTCGATCCGCCGCTGAGCACCTACGGGACCATCTGGACGAAGCCGGGACACGCCCACAACCTTCTCCTGACCAAAGCGGCGGAGGAAGGGCTGCTCGGTGTTGCCGCGTTGCTGGTGTTTCTCGGTGCCGCTGCCCGGCGTCTGGGGCGCGGCCGATCGCCATGCGGGGGTCTCCACTGGAGCCGGGTCGCCGCCGTCGGGGCGCTGATCCTGCCGCTGATCGCGGGGATGTTCAACTCGCCGTTCCAGAACGAGAACGCCTGGCTGGCGATGATGCTCATCGGAGTGGGAACGCGGCGGCGGTATGGTCCCGCCGGGCCGCTGTCTTTGCCGTGCCGGCCGCAGGATGATGCTGCCGGCATGGTGTCAACATGTCGCCACCACTGAGCCGTAACCGCTGCCGGCAATGTTATACCCCCTTTATCGATCCCGGTGGATCGGAAAACAACGGCGAGGGTGACACGGTCATGGCCCCTGATTGCCGTAACTTCCAGGTGTTTTACTATCACCGCCTGGCGTTTCC
The DNA here is from genome assembly GCA_016933675.1 of Candidatus Anaeroferrophillacea bacterium. Classification (GTDB taxonomy): domain Bacteria; phylum Desulfobacterota; class Anaeroferrophillalia; order Anaeroferrophillales; family Anaeroferrophillaceae; genus JAFGAM01. The sequence goes on along the minus strand of JAFGAM010000137.1, from coordinate 8,103 downwards.
GTCGGCCTCGGGGCAGACGGTGGCGATTATTAGAGATTTTCATGGTCTGTCACGTTCGGGGCCGGGTTGCCGGGTGCGGCTGTTTTACCGGTCGGCGGCGCGGCCCGCTGCCGCTGCGTCCGGTGAGATCGAAACGCATGTGCGTTCATACGGCGCCACTCTCGCCGATGTTTTCCGATTGGTTGCCGTTCCGGCAGGGGGAGCCGGCCGCCGCCGGTTGCGAAATGCTGTCATCGACGCCATCGATCCCGCCGCCGGGCCGGTTTTTCTCGTCGCCCGGACCTTTACCGAGGCCCTGGCGGCGGTGCGGCTGCGGCGGCGGTGTTCCGTCCCGGTGCGCGTGATCATGGAACTGCACCAGGATCCCTTTCCCCATCTCCGCCTGCGTGATGAGGGCCGTAGGCTGCGGGCGTGGCGCAAGTACCGGGCGGCCCGGAAGGTGTTTTCCGCGGTTGATGCCATTGTGTGCACTGCGGCGCCGCAGATCGATTTCCTCGATCGTCTTTTTCCCGGTCACGCGCCGACCATGCTGCTGCCCAACGGCTGCCCGGAGATATTTTTCCGCCCGGGGCCGGCGACCGGGGAAAAAAATATCTCCGGCACGCCGGCGGCTGACTTCCCCCGGCACCAGCGGTCACCCGGTTTGTTTCATCTCCGCTATGCCGGTCAGTTTTCTTCCTGGAAGCAGCCGGAAATACTCATCGACACCCTGTGCCGGTTGCCGGACCGCTTCGTGCTGGACATCGCCGGCGGCAAGGCCGGCGATGCCGACGGCGCCGGCGCCGCGCTTATCGCCCGGGCGCGGGAAAAGGGTGTTGCCCGGCGGCTCAGCCTGTTCGGTTTCCTGCCTCCCGTGGACGTCCCTGACTTTCTGCAGGGGGCCGACTGTCTGCTCCTGCCCTTGGGACATTCCTTGGCGGCGCGGTTGTTCACCTCCCCCCTCAAACTCTTCGAATATGCCGCCGCAGGCCGGCCGGTGGTCGCCACCCGGCAGCCGTCCACCGAATGCCTGGTCGATGACGGCGAGCAGGCATTGCTCGTGCCGCCCGATGATCCGGCGGCGCTGGCGCGGGCGGTGGAGCGAATTGCCGCCGACCCGGACTTCGCCGCCGCGCTCGCCGGGCGTGCCCGCGCCTGGGCCGAGGGCTTCGCGACCCCGGTGCGCATGGCGGCCTACCGTCGTTTCCTGGCGTCACTGACCGGCTGAAGCGGCCGGTTTCCAGGCGCTGACGCAGTATGCCAGCCGCAAAATTCTTCACCATCTCAATCTGTGGGAGCAGTTGCCACCGGTTTCACCGGTTCTTCCAGGTGCGCTTTCAATGCGACCGTCCCGACCGTATGTTTGTGAACCGTTGGTATGCCAGCCGTTTGACGATGGCCGGATGGGGGATGAAGACCCGGAGCGCGATTGAGAGCGCCGCTTAAATTTTTGGGGCGGCACCGCCGCCGGCTTTTTTGATCAGTCCTTCCCCTGGCCTCAGGTGCAAATGATAGGTGTTGGCCAGGATGATCTGCGCCCCGAGTTCCTCTGCCTGTGCGGGGGTCAGCGCCTTGAGGGCGGCGTGTGTTCCCACCGGCATGAAGGCCGGCGTTTCAATGGTGCCGTGCGGCGTGGTCAGCCGGCCCCGCCGGGCCCGGCACTGGCCGTCAGTCTGCAGCAGCGTGAAGTGGTGAGTCATGCGGTTGTTGCCTCGCAAGGATTTTGTGGGCCCGGGGAATTGAAAAATCCACCGGTCGGCATGCCTGGTGGACAATCGTGGTTGGGGAATCCCGGCCGCGGGTGGTCTTGATCAACCGCTTGCGTTTTATGCCCTGAATGGTTCTTTGTCAAGGGCGATACCGCGGTGGGCAATGCCGCGCCGGCTGGAGCGCACCGACTGGTCATCTCCGCTGCTGCAAAAAAATTTCCCCGGCCAATTTTTCTCTTGCTTTTCGTTCAAAAGGTCCTATATTCGCGCTTAACTAAACACCCGATGTTGATGTGCGGGCACGGGTGAAGCGCTTCATCACAACTTTTTTCCACCTGGAGAGAAAGTATGCAAACAGCCATCTGCACCGACAAACAACTGGTTGTTCTTCCCTCTGATGCATCGGCCGAGGTGGATGACGAACCTCCTAATTCCGGCCACTGTGCCGACGACGAACCTCCCTCTGGAGCGTGTATCGCTGCCGTCTCCCCAGCCTTCCCCGACACAGTTTCAGGCCGTATACTGCGGCTGCCTGCCTCCCGGGTCAATTTGTCCAGTCCCGCAGTTCGGGCGTTTCGCAAGCGCCATTATCCAGTCGTCACCGCTCGGCAGTGGAACGATTGGCAATGGCAGGTGAACAACCGGATTCGGACCCTCGCGAAGCTCGAATCGATGGTTACCCTTTCGGAAGCCGAACGACTGGCCTTCACCCGTGCCAACAACCTGCTGCCGTTGGGGATCACGCCGTATTACATGAGCCTGATCGCCCCCGATGACCCGCAGCAGCCGCTGCGCCGCACCGTTATCCCGGTGGTCGACGAAATGGTTTGTTCGCCCGGCGAAGCCGATGACCCGTTGGGTGAAGATGCCCAAAGTCCGGTGCCCGGCATGGTGCATCGCTATCCGGATCGGGTGCTGCTGCTGCTGACGGATTTCTGCTCAACCTACTGCCGCTACTGCACCCGTTCGCGGGTTGTCGGGCATGGCCGCATTACGCCGAACCGGAACCGTTTGGAGCGGGCCTTTACCTATATCGAGAACACCCCGGCGATCCGCGACGTGCTGCTGTCCGGCGGTGATCCGCTCATGCTCGGCGAGGAAAAGCTTGCCTGGATTCTGGCCCGTCTGCGGGCCATTCCCCATGTCGAGATCATCCGCATCGGCACCAAGGTGCCGGCGGTGCTGCCCCAGCGCATCACCTCCAGGCTGGTTCGGCTGCTGCGCCGGTTCCACCCGTTGTGGATGAGCCTTCACTTTACCCATCCCGACGAATGCACCACGGAGGCCTTCCGGGCCTGTGCCCTGCTGGCGGATGCCGGCATTCCCCTGGGTTCCCAGACCGTCCTGCTGCAGGGGGTCAATGACCGGGTCGAAACCATGCGCGATCTGATGCATCAGCTACTGAAGATGCGGGTGCGGCCCTACTACCTCTACCAGTGTGACCCGATCACCGGCTCGGCTCACTTTCGGACGCCGGTGGCGAAAGGTCTGGAGATCATTCGGGGCCTGCGGGGTTTCACCAGCGGGTATGGTGTGCCCACCTATGTGGTGGATGCCCCGGGCGGCGGCGGCAAGATTCCCCTGATGCCGGAGTATATGGTTGGCCGCGAGCCGCAGGCCCTGGTGCTGCGAAACTATGAGAACGGTATTTTTCGCTATCCTGAGGTTGTTCCGGAAGCTGTCGGCTGATCGTTCTGTCTGTCCGAATCCATGGGGATGGATGGCCGGAGCCGTCCGTCCCCGTAATTTTTGCCGGATGGATCGCTGACCCGGGTTCGGCACGTGTGTCCGTCCCCACGATTGAGGTTATGGAAACGTTTCCGGTGGAAGAAATTTTGTGTGTCCGGTGTGCCCGGCTGGGAAAAACCTGCTGTCAGAACCGGGAAATTTACCTGACTTCTGCGGATGTTGGCCGCATTGCCGCGTTCAGCCAGCGGCATGACTTCACCGAATGGCGGGTGCCGGACGATCCTGCCTACGTAGAGCAGAGCGATGACCCGGTATGGGAACAGTACGTCTTCCACCATGAGGGTCATAAACGGCGCATCCTCAGGAGGTCGCCCAATGGCGACTGTACGTTCCTGGGGCCTGCCGGGTGCCTGCTGCCGGAAGCTGTCCGGCCCCTGGTATGCCGGCTCCATCCCTTTACCTATACGGCCGCCGGTCTCGACCCGGAGCCTTCGCCGGATTGCCCGCGGCAGCTGGTGCCGGACGGCATGAATGTTTTCGAAGCCCTGCAGCTGACCATCGACCAGGCGCTGGCCTGGCATCGCCAGCTTTACGAGGAGATATTGAGAGAAGATGACGCTGATGGTTGGCCTGACCTATGACCTGCGTTCCGCCTATCTTGCCGAAGGTTACTCGGCTGATGAAACCGCGGAGTTCGACCGGGACGACACCATTGCCGCTATTGAAACCGCCCTGCAGGCCCTTGGGCATCGGACTCAGCGCATCGGCCACGGCCGGCAGCTGGCTGCCGCCCTGGTGGCCGGCCAGCGCTGGGATCTGGTGTTCAACATCGCCGAGGGGATGTTCGGCATCGGCCGTGAGGCACAGGTGCCGGTTCTGCTCGATCTGTATCGAATTCCGTATACCTTTTCCGATCCGTTGGTGATGAGTCTGACCCTCCACAAAGGGATGACCAAGCGGGTGATTCGGGACGCCGGCGTACCGACGGCTGATTTTATCGTGGTCGAGACGGCGGCCGATGCCGACGCGGTTGCCTTTCCACCGCCATTTTTCATCAAACCGGTGGCCGAGGGTACCGGCAAGGGCATTTCGGCGGCCTCCATTATTCGGCAACCGGCCGATCTTTGGCCGGCCTGTCAGCGGCTTCTGGACAGCTACCGGCAGCCGGTGCTCGTCGAGCCCTATCTTCCCGGGCGGGAATTCACTACCGCCATCGTCGGGACGGGGGCGGCTGCCCGGGTTCTCGGTACCATCGAGGTCCAGCTGCTGGCGACCGCCGAACCCGGCGTCTATTCCTATGTCAATAAGGAGGAGTGCGAGTCGCGGGTTTTGTATCGTCTCGCGGAACCGGAAACCGATGCTACGGCCGCCTCGGCGGCCGCCGTGGCGCTGGCTGCCTGGCGGGTGCTGGGCTGCCGGGACGCCGGCCGGGTGGACCTGCGCTGCGACGCCGCCGGCCGGCCGCTGTTCATGGAAGTCAATCCCCTTGCGGGCATCCATCCGGAACATTCGGATCTGCCGATCATCTGCAATCTGTCGGGAATTCCCTACCGTGATCTGATCGAGCAGATTCTGCAGTCGGCCGCCGAGCGGCTTCGGTAGTGCCGCCGTGCGCATCGCCATTGTTCATGACCGGATTGCCGCCGCCGCCGCCCCGGATGTCGCCGACGTCCTGGTCCAGGCAGCGGCCATCGACCAGGCGCTGGTCCGCCTCGGCCATACGACCGTGTGCCTGGGCTGCGATCTCGATCTGACAAAAATTCGCCGCCGGCTGGAAGCGGCAGGGGCCGAGATGGTTGTCAACCTGATGGAGTCCATCGAGGGCCACGGCCGGCTCATTCATCTGGTTCCCTTTCTCCTCGATGTCCTGGGGCTTCCCTACACCGGGGTCGGGGCGGAGGCCATGCTGCTGACCTCCAACAAGCTGCTGGCCAAGGAGTGGCTGGCGGCGGCCGGCATCCCCACCCCCCCCTGGGTTACCGCCGATCAGGTCCGGCTGACGGATCCGCTGCCGACGACCTGGATCATCAAGTCGGTCTGGGAGCATGCCTCCATTGGTCTGGGTGAACACAGCCTGGTCGGGAGTACCGACCCAGCCATTGTTCAGGAGATGCTGCCGGCGCGGGCCGGGGCCCTTGGCGGGGTGTGTTTTGCCGAGGGCTTTGTGGCCGGCCGGGAGTTCAATCTGTCGTTGCTGGCGGGTGCCGCGGGGCCGCAGGTTCTGCCGCCGGCCGAGATAATTTTTGAGGGCTTTTCCGAAGTGCAGCCGAAAATCGTCGACTACCGGGCCAAATGGGAAGAGGATAGTTATGCCTATCAGCATACGCCCCGCTGCTTCGATTTCGCCGCCGATGATCAGCCACTGCTTCAGTCGTTGACCGATCTGGCCCGGCGCTGCTGGGAATGCTTCGGGTTGGCCGGCTATGCCCGGGTCGATTTCCGCGTTGACGCAGAGGGCCACCCGTGGGTGCTGGAAGTAAACGCCAATCCGTGTCTGTCTCCGGATGCCGGGTTTGCCGCCGCGCTGGAGCGGGCCGGCATTGCTTTTGACGAGGCGGTGGGCCGCTTGGTCGCCGATGCCGAACGGCGATTCATGAAGGCGGCTGGGGGAGTGAAGATGTGACGGGGCGGCTCGATTTGGCCAAAGGGTGTCCCGGCCGGTGTGCCGGGGTGCTGGTTGCCAAAAAACTTGCGGCCGACGGCAGGACGGTCGGTCGGCTCGGGCTGCCGCCGCTGGTGGTCAGGAAAGGGGCTATCGGATGATCCGGACGCTGAAGGGGAATACCATGCCGTTCTTTCAGGGGCCGGCGGCCGGCAGTCAGGAATGGGCCGACAGCCGCCGTGCGGCTTACGGTCAACTGGAGGGGATTTCCTTTCGCAGCGACATTGTCGCGGCGGATATCTCGCGGGTTCAGCGGCTGGTGGAGGCGACCGGTTTTTTCCATGCCGATGAGGTGGCCATCGCCGCGGAACTGGTAGCGGAACGCCTGCATAGGGGCGATGCCAGCGGTTATCACTTCATTATGGCCGATTACCACGGCCAGCTCGTCGGCTATGCCTGCTTTGGGCCTATTCCCTGCACGAAAACGAGCTACGATCTCTACTGGATTGCCGTTCACCCGAATTTTCAGGGGCGGGGTCTGGGCCGGCAGCTACTGCAGGCAGCGGAGCACCGCGTCCAGCAGCTGGGCGGCACTCGCGTCTATGTGGACACCTCATCCCGCGAGCAGTATGCCGCTACCCGGTCATTCTACGAAAGGTGCGGTTACCACCGGGAGGCCATGCTCGCCGATTTCTATGCGGCAGGGGACGGCAAGGTGATTTATTGCCGGGAGATGAATGTCCTATGCCCGGGGACAAGGTCTCATTGCCTTTGCCCATGATCCGGATTTTGGCGTCTTGCTTGCCGCCCCTAGCGCCGAGGGGCCGAGTGTCATTCACGTACGCCCGCAAAACGTTCTCCCGAAAGCGATCGGCTCGCTGGTTCAGGGTGCCATCGGGCAATTCGAAACGGAACTTCTCCAAGGGGCTTTGGTTCCCATCCGCTCGCGAGGGTGAATGCTTCCTTTCAGGCAATGAAAAATGAAATCTCAACCCAAGGCGAAATTTCTAATCCGTCGTTCGCAACCCGGGTGTGCGCGCTAACGCGCCTGAAAGCAGGCAACTCCGCCATTATTTTGTATAATCCATGTTGTCAATCTTTCCGGAATGATTATTTGTCGGCGCTAAGGATGAAATGTGGGCTCCCGCTCCAAACGCAGTGAACGTTGTTCCCGATGTCGGCTGCATCGGCAACTTTGCATCTGTCGCTTCATTCCCCGTTACGATTTGCCGACGCGGCTTATCCTGGTGATGCATCGTCGTGAATATGTCAAGCCAACCGCCACTGGGCGGCTGGCGCTGGAAGCCTTGACCAACAGTGAGCTGCGGATTCAAGGCCATCCCGATCAACGCTTGGATTTTACGGATCTTAGGGTCGCGGAACGCAGAACCCTCCTGCTCTATCCCGGCAAAGGCGCCTCGGTGCTGAGCCCTTCCTTTCTGGCCCAGGACCCGCGGGACATTTTTCTGGTTGTGCCTGATGGTACCTGGAGTCAATCGGCCCGGATGGGAAAACGACTTCCCGGTATCGAGCACGCCGAGATGGTGCGTTTGCCGGAAGGCCCCGGATCCGAATGGAAAATCCGCCGGGAGGTCCACGCTTACGGTTTATCAACCTTCGAGGCCATTGCCAGAGCGCTCGGTATTATCGAATCGACCGCTGTGCAGGAGGGCATGGAATCCTTGTTTCGCCTGATGGTCTGCAACACCTTAACAGCGCGAGGCCGGAAACCCCGTGTTGCAGAGACGTTGTCCCTCCCCTGAATTGAAATTCCGGGTCAGCGACGGGGGCGACCAGATGGCCGCAAGCCAGCCACCGTGATCGGCCCTGACCCCCTTTCCACATGGGTGGCCGCGAAAGCGGTCTGAAGGCGCTATTCGGTGGCCTCTGAAATCAGCCAGCGTTACCGGACGGTGCCCCGGGAGCAGCTGGTCGAAACCGTTTCCCGGGCTTTCGACGGCAACCTGGCGGTCATCTGCCGTCAGGACTGGGAGCCCATCGGGGATTTCATCGTCTATATCACCCGGCTGCGCCTCGAACGGGGGTTTACGCTTTCCGAGGTCCAGCGGGCCTTCGGTCTCTTCCGGCGGATGATGATCGACCGCCTGCCGTTTCGCTTCGGTG
>JAFGAM010000136.1 GCA_016933675.1 Candidatus Anaeroferrophillacea bacterium | reverse complement strand
GGAAAGCCCCGGCCGGTGGCGGCGACCGGCTCGCCGTCGACGGGTACCGATGCCCCGCTGACCCGCGGTACCGCCGCCCGGGCGGACCTCCACCCGGCAACATGCCGAGGGCGTGGTCGTCATCTCCGGAACCACCGCCCCCCGCGCATGGATATCCTCCTTTTTCACGGCCCTCACGCAAAACGCTTGGGTAATGACGGGGTTGTCACGAAGCCACCATGGGCAACGGTTTTCCGCTTGACTTGCCAACCTTTTTTCACTACATCTCAGTCCACACCGCCCCGGAAACCCGCATTGCCGGCTTCATGTCGGCCGGCACCCGCAGATCACGGCAGGACCATGACCCCGAAACAGGCCGCCCCGGCGCCGTCCGGCATCCGCACCGAAACCATGGCCCGGCTCCTGCTGGAACAGGGCCACCGGCAGGAAGCCCGGCGGATAATCCTCGCCCTGCTGGATGAAACACCGGCAAGCCGGGAGGCACTGACGGTCATGCTGCGGGAAATCGATGCCGAACACCCCGAGATATCCGCCCGCGACCGGCGGCAAAAACACGTCCGGCGGGCACAACACGCCCGGCTCACCGCGATGTTTGAACGATTGACGGAAGTACGCTAAACCCTTGCAGGAGACTGTTTCCATGACCGATCGGCTGCTGGTGATCCACGGCCCGAACCTCAACCTGCTGGGCATCCGGGAACCGGACATCTACGGCCGAACAACCCTGGCCGAGCTCGACCGGCAGATTACCGGACACGGCGCCGGCCGGGGATTTGACGTCCGGTGCCGGCAAAGCAACCACGAGGGCGTGATTATCGACGAACTGCACCAGGCCAACGGCGGTAGCGACGCGGTGATCATCAATCCCGGCGGTTTCACCCATTCCAGCATCGCCATTCGCGATGCCATCGCCGCGATCACCCCCCCGGTCATCGAAGTACACCTGTCCAACATCAGCGCCCGGGAGGAATTCCGCCGGACGTCGATCACCGCCCCGGTGTGCGCCGGCATGATCAGCGGCTTTGGCTGGGCCGGCTATCTGCTGGCCATCGATGCCGCCCGCCGGCTGCTCGACGGCGCCGCCTGACTTTTGGATTGCAACCGCCGGCCAGGTTTCCGACCCATGTCAACCACCCATCACCCCCCCGATAATCTCCGGCGCCTCGACGCCCTCCGGGCCCTGCTGGCGGAACACGGCCTCGACGCCGCCCTGCTTCATACCCTGCCGTCCCGGCGCTACTACTGCGGGTTCACCGGTGACAGCGGCTTCCTGCTGGTCACCGCCACCGACGCCGCGCTGTATACCGACGGCCGTTACACCACCCAGGCTGCCGACGAGGTCCCGCCGGCGGTCGCCGTCATCCGCGCCGACGTCTTCGCCGCCGGCGCCCGGCGACTGGCGGAGATGAAGATCCCGCGCCTAGGATACGAGGAAGACACCCTGCCCATCGCCCGTTTCCGTGAACTCGAGGACGCCCTGGCGTCCACCGCCCTGGTTGCCGCCCGGGAGTTGATCATGGCCCCCCGCCTGATCAAGGACGCCGGCGAGCAGGAACTGATCCGGGAAGCCGTCGATATCGCCGAAGCGGCGTACGCCGAGGTGCTGCCGCTGGTCAAACCCGGCGTCGGCGAACGCGACATCGCCGTCGAACTGGAATACCACATGCGCCGCCTCGGTGCTGAAGACCGTGCCTTCGACATCATCGTCGCCAGCGGCAGCCGCGGTGCCCTGCCCCACGGGATCGCCGGCGCCCGGCCCCTCTCCCCCGGGGACGCGGTGACCATCGATTTCGGCGCCCGCCGGCACGGCTACCACAGCGACCAGACCTGCACCGTTTTTCTCGGTGAACCATCCGCCGAACAGGAGCGGGTTTACCGGGCGGTATATGCGGCGCAGCAGGCGGGTATCGCCGCCGCCCGGCCGGGAATGGCCGCCGCCGCCCTGGATGCCGTGGTCCGCGACCACCTGGCGGCGGCGGGACTGACGGCAGAATTCAGCCACGGCACCGGCCACGGGGTCGGCCTGGAAATCCACGAACCGCCGTCCATCTCCGGCCGCGGCGACACCATTCTCGCCGCCGGCATGGTCTTCACCATCGAGCCGGGATGTTACTTCCCCCACCGCTGGGGCGTCCGGCTGGAGGACATGGTCATCCTCGAGGCCGGCGGCGGCCGACGGCTGACCACCCTCGACAAACGACTGGAAACGGCCGTACTGCCGGACTGAAAGATCTCCGCAGGACATCTGCGGGGCGGATTCGCAGTGCTCCCGCCCCGTAAACACGGTATCGCCGCCCACCGGGTGATCCGCACCGCGGCACCGGAACGAGCATGGATGGCCGGGTTGAAAACCCGCTCGGATGAGGCCATCAACCAACAAGCCGACAACCCAAGGAGCAACGGATGTATTCGACCCCCGATTTTCGCAAAGGCCTGCGCATCGAACTCGACGGTGATCCCTTCACCATCGTCGACTTCCAGCACGTCAAACCCGGCAAGGGCGGCGCCTTCGTGCGCACCCGGCTGAGGAACCTCCTGACCGGCGCGGTGGTGGACCGCACCTTCCGCTCGGGCGAGAAGGTCGGCCGGCCGGACCTGGAAGAGAAGGAGATGCAGTTCCTCTACCAGGACGGTGACGGCTTCCATTTCATGGACAACGCCACCTTCGACCAGGTCGCCATCGCCCCCGAGGTGATCGGCGATGCGCGCCGCTTTCTGCAGGAGAATACCATCGTCGCGGTGCTCTTCTACCAGGAACGGCCGATCAACATCGAACTGCCGATTTTCGTTGAACTGCTGGTCACCGAGGCGGAGCCCGGCGTCAAGGGCGACACCGCCAGCGGCGCCAGCAAAACGGTGACGGTGGAAACCGGCGCCAAGATCCAGGTGCCGCTGTTCATCGAGGAAGGCACCCGGCTGAAGATCGACACCCGAACGGGGGAGTATATCGAACGGGTCAAAGGATGATGGCGGGCGCCGCAAAGCTGAAACGGTAGCGGTGCCATCCCGTTCCGACGTCTTGAGAGTTGTTGAGAGCATTGTCTTGCACCGCGAAACCGGGGCGGTTACGGTGCCATCGCGATTTGCCGGGTTCATCGGCAACACCACAGGATACGGATGACTGACAACGGCTGCGGGACCCCCATCGGCGAGCTACGGAAGACCATTGACGGCATCGACCGCGAACTGCTGGAACTGTTGAACCGGCGGGCGGCACTGGCCGTCACCATCGGCGAACGCAAGCTGGCCGCAGGCGGCGAGCTCTACGTCCCGGCGCGTGAGCAGGAGATCCACCTGCGGCTGGAGGAACAAAACCGGGGACCGCTGCCCAACCGCGCCGTGCGCCACATCTTCCGTGAGGTGATTTCCGCCTGCCTGGCGCTGGAAAAGCCTCTGCAGGTGGCCTACCTCGGTCCGCGGGGCACCTTCACCCATCTGGCGGCACGCAAGTTCTACGGCTATTCCGCCGAACTCAAGCCGGCGGCGGGCATCCGCGAGGTGTTCGACAACGTCGCCCGCGGGCGTTGCGCTTACGGCGTGGTACCGGTGGAAAACACCACCGAGGGGGTGGTGAGCCATACCCTGGACATGTTCCTCGAACACCCGGTGCTGATCGGCGGCGAGATCCTGCTCAAAATCACCCACGACCTGCTGAACCAGTCGGGTGACCCGACCGATGTCCGCCGCATCCACTCCCACCCCCAGGCCATCGCTCAGTGCCGCGGCTATCTCGAGCGCGCCTGGCCCGAAATCCCGCTGATCGAGGCCGCGAGCACCGCCCGCGCCGCCGCCATCGCCGCCGAGGAGACCGGCGCCGCCGCCATCGCCAACGAGTACGCCGCCTCGCTCTACGGCCTGCGGATGGTGGACGGCGCAATCCAGGATATCAACGACAACTTCACCCGCTTCCTGATCATCACCACCCGCGAGACCCCACGGGTCGCGGGGGAAGACTATAAAACCACGGTACTGTTCGCCGGCCGTGACCGCGCCGGGGCGCTGTTCGAGCTGTTGCAGCCCTTCGCCGACCACGATGTCAACCTGACCAAGATCGAATCCCGGCCGCGGCGCGGCGAACCCTGGCAGTACATCTTTTTTCTCGATCTCGACGGCCATCGGGATGATCCGCCGGTGGCCGCCGCCCTGGCGGAGCTGGAGACCCGCAGCCGGTTCTTCAAGATCGTCGGCTCCTATGTCCGCGGACGGTTGTGAGGAAACAGAATTCAGGAGTCAGAATGCACATCACCCCCTTGACCGGCACCATCGCCGTTCCCGGCGACAAATCCATCAGCCACCGGGCGCTGATCATGGCGGCACTGGCCCGGGGTAAAAGCCGTATCACCGGCTTCCTCGACGCCGCCGACACCCGCCGCACCGCTCGCATCATCGCCGCCCTCGGCGCCGACGTGCAGGGTCTGGAGACCGGCGGCGAACTGGTAGTCACGGGCCGCGGCATTCACGACCTGCGGGAGCCCGCCGACATCCTCTACACCGGCAACTCCGGCACCACCACCCGGCTGCTGGCGGGGCTACTGGCGGGCCAGCCGTTCTTCTCGGTCCTGAGCGGCGACGAATCCCTCAACGACCGGCCGATGAAACGGGTCATCGACCCGCTTGCCCGCATGGGGGCCACAATCATGGCCCGCGCCGACAATACCCGGCCGCCGCTGGCGATCCGCGGCGGCAACCTTGCCGGCATCCATCACCAATCCCCGGTGGCCAGCGCCCAGATCAAGTCCTGTCTGCTGCTGGCCGGGCTCTTCGCCGCCGGCGAGACCGCGGTCACCGAACCCCGGCTTTCCCGCGACCACACCGAGCGGATGTTCCATTATCTCGGTCTGCCGCTGCGGGCGGAGGTACGGCCCGACGGCACCGCGCTGGCCGCCGTCACCGCCCCCGGACAGGATTACCCCGGCACCGATTTCGCCGTCCCCGGCGATCCTTCGGCGGCGGCCTTCTTCCTCACCGCCGCGGCGATCATCCCCGGCTCGGAGGTGCGCGTCACCGGCGTCGGCCTCAACCCCACCCGCACCGGCATCCTCGATGTCCTCACCGCCATGGGCGCGGAAATCGCCATCGACAACCGCCGCGATCTCAACGGTGAGCCCGCGGGCGACATCACCGTCACCCACCGCCCCGGTCTGCGGGGCACGGAAATCGGCGGCACCCTCATCCCCCGGCTGATCGACGAGCTGCCGGTACTCGCCCTGGTCGCGGCCCACGCCGAAGGCAGCACCGTCATCCGCGACGCCGCCGAATTGCGGATCAAGGAAAGCGACCGTCTGGCGGCCATCGCCGATTTGCTGACCGCCGTCGGCACGGAGGTGGAACCCCGGGAGGACGGCATCGTCATCCACGGCGGCACCAAAACGGAATCCACTGGCCGCGACAAACCGCTCGCATTCCGCAGCCGGCACGACCACCGCATGGCGATGACCGCCCACCTCGCCGGTCTGGCGGCGGGCAGCGATTTCACCATCGACGACACCGCTTGCGTCGAAACCTCCTTTCCGGGCTTTTTCCCGCTGCTGGAAAAGCTGATGAAAAACGAACCGTAACCACTGCCACCCGACAATTAAAAGGAACGGCACCGCAAAGGCTCCGGATACGCGGCCCGCCGGTTCAGAGGAGTTCAGCGTTACCTGGGGTTGAACCCTCCGACAGGCCGCGAATGCACCTGGAACGGTTGCGAAGCCATCAACAAAACATGCCCAAAACTCGTTTCGTCATCGCCGTCGACGGCCCCTCGGGGGCCGGCAAGAGCACCATCTGCCGGGCCCTGGCCGCCCGCCTCGGCTTCACCTATATCGATACCGGGGCGATGTACCGTTGCGTCGGCCTGGCCGCCCGTGAAGCAGGCATCGACGCCGACGACCGGGCCGGGCTGGAGGCGCTGTGCCACCACCTCGACATCCGTTTCGCCCCGGCCAACGGTGAAAACCGGGTGCTACTGGACGGCCGCGACGTCAGCCCGGAAATCCGCACGCCCGCAAGCGACACCTGGGCTTCGGCGGTCTCCCGGGTTCCGGAAGTGCGCCGGGCGCTGGTCGCCCTGCAGCGCCGGCTGGGGGAGGCGGGCCGTGTCATCCTCGAAGGACGTGACGCCGGCACGGTGATCTTCCCCGACGCCGAGCTGAAGATCTATCTCGACGCCGATCTTGCCGTTCGCGCCCGCCGGCGCCACGCCGAACAGACGGCCCGGGGCCATGCGGTAACGCTGGCCGAAGTGGAACGGGACATCGCCCGCCGCGACCTCAGCGACAGTACCCGCGACCACGCCCCCCTGCGGCAGGCGACCGACGCCCGCCGACTGGACACCAGCAACCTGGATACTGCGGCGGTAATCGCCGCCATCGCCCGGATGATCGAAGAAACGGAAGGAACAGGAAACCAACATGGAGATTGAACTCGCCGCCAGCGCCGGCTTCTGCTTCGGCGTCAAGCGCGCCGTCAATCTGGCGGTCCGGGCGGCGGCGGAACACCCCGGGAAGCCCATCTTCACCCTCGGACCGATCATTCACAACCCCCAGGTGGTTGCCGACCTCGAACGGCGGGGCATCCACCGCGCCGACGACCCGGTGAAAATCCTTGCCGGCGTTGTCATCATCCGCTCCCACGGCATCACCCGCCAGACCCTGGAAGCGCTGGAAACACGTCCGGAAATCACCATCATCGACGCCACCTGCCCCTTCGTACGCCGGGCGCAGGAGATCGTCGGCCAGATGGCGGCGGAAGGCTACCGGGTGATCATCGTCGGCGAGGACAACCACCCCGAGGTGGTGGGGCTGCTGAGCTACGGCGGGCCGAACCGCACCCTGGCGGTCAGCAGCGCCGACGATCTGCCGGCGGAACTGACCGAGCGCGGCAACCGCCGCGGCGGCGACAACGTCGCCCTGCTGGCACAAACGACCCAGTCCTTCGACACCTTCCGCGCCGTCGCCAACCGCCTGCTGCCGCACAAGGGCGAAACCCGCTGTTTCAACACCATCTGCGACGCCACCAGTCAGCGCCAGAACGAATCCCTCGCCATCGCCGGACGCAGCGACTGCATGATCGTCATCGGCGGCTACGCCAGCGCCAACACCACCCGGCTCGAAGAACTCTGCCGCGGGGTATTGCCCAACACCCACCACATCGAAACCGCCGCCGACCTCGACCCGTCCTGGTACGCCGGCGCCCGACGCATCGGCGTCACCGCCGGCGCCTCGACCCCCGGCTGGCTCATCGAAGCGGTGATGGTGACGTTGCAAACCGGTGGAAACAGCAAGGGTAAGTCGGGCTGATCGGCCCCGACGAGGAGATTGACCCCGAGTTACATCCCGCTGCGAGGTTTGTGTTTTTTTTCTGACGGATGACTATGGCCGGCTTACATGATGGCATACACATGACGTTTCCGGTTGTGGTTCTCCTTACAGTATTCGCGGGTATTGCGGTACGGCAGGTCGGCGGCGTACGGTTACAGATATGGCAGTTGATGCTTTTCGGGGCGGCAACGGTGTTGCTTTCGGGTGATATCGCTCCCCGCGATGCACTCAGGGCGATCGATACGGATATTATGATTTTTCTTTTTGGCATGTTCCTGCTTGGCCGGGCTTTGGTGGCCAGCGGTTGGCTGGCGCATGTGGCCTACGGGCTTTTCAGCAGAGCACGAAGTGCTGACAGCCTGCTTTATATGATTGTTTTCGGCGCCGGCCTGCTTT
>JAFGAM010000135.1 GCA_016933675.1 Candidatus Anaeroferrophillacea bacterium | reverse complement strand
TTTGGACAGCCTCCGCTAACGTTATTGATGCGAGCCGGCCTCAGGTTGGGGGAACCGGCGGGATGTTTTGATTGAGCCGGAACAGATTGTTCGGATCGTAGCGGGCCTTAATCGCCGTCAGGCGTTCCCAGGTTCTGCCCGGGTAGGCATTCTTGATCTGGTCGATGTTCGACTTGTCCATAAAGTTCACGTACTCACCGGGGTTGTCCTGGTATAGCGCCGCGGTGAAGTCTCTCACCCATGCTTCTTTCTTTGCTCGATCCTCAGGACTCATATAGAAGGAGTACAGCCCGGCCATGATGCGCGCCTGCCGGTGGGCAAACGCCGTCGCTTCAACGGGTACGCGCGCCATGGCGCCGCCTAACACCCTGATCTGGGCGACGCGCATGGGCGCATCGTTGGACTCGAGAAACTGGAGGATGTTTTTCGCATCCTCATGCCTGATCCGGTCGATAAACAGCGTGCGCCCAACAGCGGAAGGCCGGTAATCGCCACCGCCTTCTTCGGCGGGGAACATCTCGGGGTAGATCATCGGCCGCAGCATATCCGCGATCGGCTTGGCGAGAGTCCTGAACGGCGCCACGGCGCGCTCGCCGTCCTCGAGCGACCCGGCATACACCATCATGGCCATGATGATCAGCTTGCCATGATATTCAGCCGGGACAAACGGCATCGGCGGGGAAGGCATCACATTGACGATCGTCGACAACTCTTCCGGCGCGGCCTCGGCTTCGGCGATGAAGGACGCCAGCACGTCTGGGGTTGCCGGAAGGATCAGCATGCCACCCAGAATGGTTTTCAACTCGTGCAGCCGGTACTGGAAGCGGGTCACCACGCCAAAATTTCCACCGCCGCCGCGGATCGCCCAGAAGAGATCCGGGTGCGACTGTTCGTCGACGCGCAGGAGCTGCCCATCGGCAGTGACTACGTCTGCGGCCAGCAGGCTGTCGATGGTCATGCCGTGCTTGCGCACCAGGAAACCAATGCCGCCGCCCAGCGTGATCCCGCCAATCCCGACCGACCCGGTGTCACCAAACCCGGTCGCGAGCCCGAGGGCGGCTGCCTGGGTGGTGTATTCGCCGGCGGTCAGGCCCGTCTCGGCCCAGGCTGTGCGCTTCTCGGTATCGATTACGAGAGATCGCATATCCTTCAGGTCGAGCATGATGCCGCCGTCAGAAACGCTGTACCCGGCGGTGCTGTGGCCTCCACTGCGAATGGATAGCTCAGAGCCTGTTTCTCGGGCCAGCGAGACCACGTACGAAACATCTTTCGCGTCGGCTGCCCGTACGATGAGCGCCGGCCGGTTATCGTACATCCCGTAAAAGAGCCTGCGCGCCGATTCGTACGCATCGTCTCCCGGGGTGATGACCCGGCCTTTCAGTTTCGCCCGTAAATCAGGGATCGAGACCCCGCTGAT
>JAFGAM010000003.1 GCA_016933675.1 Candidatus Anaeroferrophillacea bacterium | reverse complement strand
TTGGTAATTATCGTCACATTCTCTTCCCGGGCGGTGGCGACGATAATCTGGTCGGCCGGGTCATTGTGAAAGGGCTGCGGCAGGATGGTAGAACGGTAGGCCAGTAAAGGAGTCAACGGCACCAGACGTAATTTCGGTTGTTTGAGTGCCCGAGCCAACCAGTCTTCAGGGTTGCAGGATATTCCCAAACGTTTTTTCTCCAGCAGTTTACAGAACTCCCAGGGCGAAATCGCCGACAACAGGATATTATCATGGTTATCCGGCGCGGCAATCAGCTCTCTCGCTTTATCCGACAACTTTTCCGGCCGCATATGCCACCAGATCCAGGTGTGCGTATCGAGCAGATAGCTCACGAGCAGGCCTCCCAATCTTCTTCACCCAGAGGAGAGACGATATCGGTTTCAAAAATGAAGGTATCAGCCAACTGCCCTGAAAGCACCGGTTGTTCGTCATCCGCGTAAGGGATTACCCGAACTACCGGCTTTCCTCTTTTCGTGATAATCAATTCTTCGTGATCGTGAGCCACACGGTCGATAATTCTCAATGCCTGGGCTTTGAACTGACTGACCGCCATACTTTTCATCTTCGACCTCCAGGTTGAGGCAACCGTAACAACGGCCAAACCGGGCCGCAAGGTGATGATGGCACCGTAAGATTTCCGGATTCGCGGCACTTTCTTGCTGCGGAGCTCGGCGTCGGCATATGTTGAACGACCCGGGTTGCGGCGCGACGAAGAAGATGGAGCGGTTACGAAGCCATCACCCTTACGCGAACTTCACGTCTCAGCCACCACCATGGCATAGTCACTTGAAATAGTCAATCGCCTCCCGGAAAAAATTCCCGACCAACGGATGGGTATCCCACCGCCTGCCGCCGGGGCGGTCATAAACCACTGCCGCACGCACCTCGGGTGGGCCGGAAATGTTATCCGGCCCGGCTCAGAAAATCTTGCCCGGATTCATCAGCCCTTTCGGATCCACCAGGTTCTTGATGCGGCGCATCAGATCGTAGCCGGCACCGTGCTCCAGCGCCATGAACTTGCGCTTGCCGATGCCCACCCCATGCTCGCCGGTGCAGGTACCGCCGGCTTGCACCGCGGCCTCGACCACGGCGTGATTCACCGCTTCCAGCCGGCCCCATTCGTTGGCATCGGCAGGATCGCCCACCAGTACCACGTGCAGGTTGCCGTCGCCGGCGTGACCGAAGACGTAGCCTGTCACATCCTGTTTTTCCACCTGTTCACGGGCGAACAGCACCATCTCCGGATAGCGGGAGATGGGCACCGCGGCATCGACGATGAGGGTCTCCCGGCCCGGATGGGCACGATGGATGGTCTCCCAGGCCTCGTGCCGCGCACGCCAGAGATTCAGCCGCTCACGCTCCTCGGTGGCGTAGCGGAAGCCGGTGGCGCCGCACTCGTTGCACACCTCCCGGGCCAGAGCGGCGGTCTCCTCCAGGTGCGCCGGGCTGATACCGTGGAATTCGCAGAACAGCGACGGTACCAACGGCAGGCCGAGGTCCTTCTCACGGTTCATCAATTCGATGAGCCCCGGGGTGAGCAGCTCCAGCGCCGCCGGGGAGAGACCGCCGCCGATCATCAGCGCCACCGCCCGGGAGGCGGAAGCGAGATCGGGAAAGGTAATGGTGGTGGCAAGGACGTGGGCCGGCAGTCCGGTGAGCCGCAGGGTGGCCTCGGTGACCACCCCGATGGTACCCTCGGAACCGACGAAGAGCCGCGTCAAGTCGTAGCCCGAGGAGGACTTTGGCGCCCGACAGCCGGTGTCAATAACCTGACCGCCGGGGAGCACCACCGTCAGCCGCATGACATAATCCTTCGTCGCCCCGTACTTCACCGTCCGCACGCCGGAGGCGTTATTGGCGATCATCCCGCCGATGGTGGCGTCGGCGCCGGGATCGGGGGGAAAGAAAAGGCCGTGCTGACCGGCCTGGCGATTGAGTTCCTTACGGAAGACGCCGGGCTGAACATCGGCCTGCAGGTCTTCGGCACGGACGGCAATGATCCGGTTCATGCCGGTAAGATCCAGTACCAGGCCACCGGCGACGGGCACCGGGTTGCCCTCGGTACTGGTACCCGCGCCCCAGGGAGTTACCGGACAATCCTCGGCATCGGCCCAGGCGAGGATGCGCGCCACCTCTGCGGTGGACGTGGGCCAGATGATGCCCGCCGGCGGCGGCCCCTCGTGGCACGAAATGTCGCGCCGATGCGATTCGCGGTTGGATCTGCCGGTGGAAAAGTGTTCGGCGTCGGCGACGAGCCCGGCCAGTTCCGCCGCCTGCCGCGGGGTGAATTCATCCAGCATGGCAATGCATCCTCGATCCTGTTGAAACAAACTGATATGCAGTCCTCGTCCTCAGGAAAGTTGGCAACATGAATGACCTTTTACCGGCGGACGATCCATAGTCCTCATTCCTCCTGACTGTCGGCTCCTGGCTCCCGCCTCAATACCACAGTCCCGGCAGCCAGGTGGTCAGCGGCGGCCAGAAACAGGCGATGAGCAGGGTGGCCAACGCCGCCAGCAGCAGCGGCACAGCGGCGCGGGAAACCGCCGCCAGCGGCACCCGGGCAATGCTGCAACTGACGAAGAGACAGATGCCCACCGGCGGCGTCAGCATCCCCATGGCCAGGTTGACCACCATGAGGACGCCGAACTGCACCGGCGTCACCCCCATCAGCGGCGTCAAGGAAACGAGCACCGGCACCGTGAGGATCAGCGCTGCGGTGGTCTCCATGACGCAGCCGACCACCAGCAGGCCGGCCATCACCACCAGCAGCACCCCTGCGGGCGGCAACGCGATCGCCCCCACCACGTCACCCACCAGCCGCGCCGTCTGCTTCATCGCCACCAGCCAGGTGAATACCTTGGCCATGGCGATGATAAAGAGGATGGCGGCGGCGGTGATCTGGGAACGCACCACCAGCGGCGGCAGGTCCCGCCACCCCATTTCGCGGTACACGGCGATGCTGACGAAAAGGGCGTAGAACACCGCCAGGGCGGCGGCCTCGGTGACGGTGACAATGCCGCCGAGGATGCCGCCGAGCACGATTACCGGCGCCCCCAGGGCCCAGGCGGCATTCCGGAGCGCCACCGCCGTCCGCCGGGCGGAAAAGGGGCGCCGCTCGCCGTAGCCCCGGCACCACGAGATCCAGACGATCACCGCCGTGAACAGCAGGCCGCACAGCACCCCCACGAAGATACCGCCGGCGAACAGCCGGGCAATGGACTCGTTGGTCAGAAAGCCGAAGATCACCATCGGAATGGAGGGCGGAATGATGACGCCGATGGCGCCGCCGGCGGCCACCACCGCGGCGGCGAAGGGAACGGGATAGTTTTGCCGGATCATCGCCGGAATGATGATGCCGCCGATGGCGGCGGTATCGGCGGCGGCGGAGCCGGAGATGCCGGCAAAGATCATCGCGGCGGCGATGGCGGCGCAGGCGAGCCCGCCCGGCGCCCAGCCCACCAGGCTGGCGGAAAAGTCGATGATGCGCCGGGAGATGCCGCCGTGCTCCATAATTGCCCCGGCGAGCATGAACAGCGGCACCGCCAGCAGGTCGAAGGAGTCGACCCCGGCGAACATGAGCTGGATGATGGTCTGGCCGAGAGCGGCGGTCTTTACCGCCGCGGGGAAGACGCCGGGGGCGAGGATCAGACCCACCGCCGGCAGGCCGATGGCCAGCGCGATGGGCAGACCGAGAGCGATCAGGGCGAAGAGCAGGACAAAAAGCAGCACCACCGTCATCGCTCTGGTCCCGCTCCGGCGGTGGTCATGTCGGCAAGGATATGCACGATGAAGATCACCGCAGCCGCGGGAATGACGGCGTAGGGGATGCCCATGGGAATGCCCAGTGCGGTCGAACGGTGATGCCAGGCGGTAAAAACGTAGGCCGTACCGAACCAGGCGACGACCACGAACAGCGCCAGGGAAAGGAACTGGAGCAGGCGTACCGCCGCGCCCGCACCCACCGGTCCCAGACAGTGGCCAATCCCCTTCAGGCCGATAAAGTTCGCCCGGCGATAGGCGGCCGAACCGCCGAGAAAGGTGATCGCCACCAGCAGATGGCGACTCACCTCCTCGGACCAGCCAAGGGAGGCGCCGGCGTAGCGAAACCCCACCTGGGCGAAGAGGATGAGGCAGATGGCCGTACCCAGCACCAGCAACAACCGCTCGACCATGCGGTTGAGTATCCGGCTGAACCGTTCAAGCATCACCCCACCATGCGGTCAAGCATCATCAGCATACGCCGGCAACGCATCGGTCCAAAGGTATACCATCGATACCGGATCGGCGAATCCGGCACATTCCCGGCGTGATCACGGTAAAATCCCGGCGCAACTCAGTCGATCGCCCGGCGGATAGCGGCGACAATCTCCTTCGCCGGGCCGGAAACGCTCTTGATTACCGGCGCCGTCGCTTCCCGGAAGGCGGCAAGGTCGGGGTGTTCCTCCACCTCCATACCGTGCTGCCGCAGCTCCTCGAGCTGCCGCGCCTCGTTGTCACGGATAAATGCCCGGCCCTTGAGGGAGGCGGTTTTCGCCGCCGCCAGCACCGCCTCGCGCTCCGCCGCCGGCAGGCCGGAGATGAAGTCCTTGTTGGCAACGAAGACCAGCGCCGAATAGACATGCCGGGTGAGGGTCAGGTATTTCTGTCCCGCCTCGTAAAGCCTGGCCGCGTGGATCACGGCAACGGGATTCTCCTGGCCGTCGATGACCCCCTGCTGCAGGGCGGTAAAGATGGGCCAGGCCATGGGCGTCGGGTTGGCGCCGATGGCGCGCCAGATGGCGAGGTGGGTCGGCGCCTCCATGGTACGGATCTTGAGCCCCCGGGCATCCGCCGGGGTCTTCACCGGCCGACGGGCATTGGTGAGATTGCGGAAGCCGTTATCAAGGAAGTGGAGCAGAGCGAAGTTGGCGGCGGCGAAACGTTTCTCCAACTCCGCGCCGACGGCGCCGTCGAGGGCCCGGTCGGCAGCCTCGTAGGAGGGAAAGAGGAAGGGCATTTCCAGTGCCTTGATCTCGGGCACGAAAGCCTCGATGGGCCCGGTGGTGCATACCGACATCTGGGTGGTGCCGAGCTGGATCTGCTGCAGCACCTGGGTTTCGCTGCCCAGCGCCGCCGAGTGGTGTACCACCACCTCGTATTTACCCGGACACAGCTTCTCCAGTTCCTCCTGGAACCAGAGCCCGGCGCGGGTATGAACCAGCTTGGGGTTGGTGACGATGCCGATGTTGATTTGCGTTTTGGCCGGGGCGGTGGATGCGGTCAGCAGGACAAGCAGGGAAATCAGCAGCAACGTGGTGATACGACGCATGGCAATATGCTCCGTTCCGGTTGATAATTCAGGAGTCAGAATGCAGGGGACAGGAGGCGGGAGGCAAAAAACTACCTGCGGCGACGGCGACTGTCTTTCCCGGCCGTTTTCGCTCCGGACGTTGCGGCTTCTGATTCCCGGCAGCTGAGTCCCGGCTTCCAGCCCCTGTATTCCGGCTCCCGGCTTCTGCATTCCAGCTTCTGTGTTCCCGCCTCTGTATTCCGGCTTCTGATGTATCCTTTTGACCGCACCGGTGTCAAGTCAAAACAACGTTCGATAACCATCCACGACAAAGGATACCTCGCGGCAGCCACCGGCGGTACGGGGTACCGCCTTCAGCGCGCCGTCGACGGCGAGGGAAGGATAATGGTCAACCGCGCCGGCCGGTCCATGATCCCGGCGGCCCGCGCCGCCGCCGGGCCGGAACCGAAAAAGAAATCGGCCCGGCCGGGGCCACGGATGGCCCCGCCGGTATCCTGCGTCACCACCAGCCGGCTGACCTGCCGCCAGCCGGTCTGCCGCCCGGCGGTGGTGAACACCGGCAGCTCGGTTTCCAGCCATGCCAACGCACCGAGGGGGTAAACCGCCGGGTCGACGGCAATGCCGCGGCCGGCCACCAGGCGCATACCGCCGCTGCCCGGGGCGCCGCCGGTGGCGGCATCGATCCGGAAAAAAACATAGCGCGGGTTCTGCGCCAGCACCCGGTCTCGCCGCTCGGGGTGCGTCGCGAGAAAATCACGAATACCCGGCAGGCTGGCGCCCCCGGACGGCAGGTGGCCGTTTTCCAGGAGCCAGGTACCGATGCTGGCGTAGGGATGCCCGTTGTTGCCGTCGTAGGCCACCGCCACCACCCGGCCGTCGGGCAGGGAGATTTCACCGCTGCCCTGGACATGTAAAAAGAAACGCTCCACCGGATCGGCGAGCCAGAGCAGTTCCAGACCACGGCCGGCCAGGGCACCTTCACCGTCGATGGCGGCGCGGTCGGGAAACGGCAGCAGCCGGCCGCCGGCAAGCCGCCCGGTGATTTCCCGCGGCGGCGGGTGATCCGCGCCGCCCCAGCGGCGCCACCACGCCCGAAACCGGGCCGCTAAACCGCGCGGCGGTGCCGCCGCTCCTTCCCGCACCCCGGCGGCGGCGAAGGCGCCCAGATCGACAGTGACAAGATCGGCCGGCCGCCGGTAGAGAGGCCAGGCGCAGGTTTCCGACGGCGTGAAGGAACCCGCCACCCGCGGATGGTAGTAACCGGTAAGCCGCACCACCTTGTCCGCACCGGCGGCGGCGGCCGGCCGGCAGAGCGTACCCTCCGCCGCCAACCCGGCAAGCAGCGCCGGCACCTCCATGCCGGCGGCGAGACGGGAGGCCAGCCGGCGCTGAAAGGCCTCAAGTTCGGCGGCACCGATGACCCGCTCACCAACCATCGCGATGGCCTCGTCCCCTCCCCGCCGCCGCAGGTATTCCGCCGCCTCCAGCAGGGCGCGGCACAGGGCGGCGGCCGCCGGTTCCTCAACGGGGCCGTCGTCACCGGACAATTCCGGCGCCACCCGGCAAGGGTTGAGCGCCGGCGGTGCGGAAATCGCCGGCGGTGGCAGCGGTCGGCGCCAGAGCAGGATCACGGCCACAGCGACAATCGCCGGGACAACGACAAACAGCACCCATTTCATCCGCTGCGCTCCCGATCCACGCCCGTTTTTCGCCCCCGTCCCCATACCGGTCTCCCGAATCCTCTCTCGCGACGCCTGACGCCTTCGAAGCGACGTAACGCCAAGTGCCGCTCTGGAAAAATATCTTCTTGTACCTGTTGACGTTTGCCGAGTGCAACACGAAGTTACTTGACGATGAATCGCTGCCACGGGCAGAGCGGGGCGCTGACCCCAACGCCGGACGCCGGACGCCTGAACATACCATGGTCCCGCCCGGCGGTCAAAGAACACCGGGGAGCGGGATCGACACCGGGCAGGTAATTCGATATGTCATCACTATTGAGTTATCCGCCCGGCTGTGCTAGCGTATGATCCGGTGGTGGACGCTGGCGACGGCGTTTTCCGCCGCCAACCAAAGCACCGCGGGCCGCCCGGCGGAAGCATACGCAGCCGTTTCAACCGTGGCGGTTGCGGAACGACTCCATCATCAATGCCGCGTTGCACCCCGGGTCGCGGCGGCGTACTTCCGGGTACGCCTTTGCCCGGGTTGCGCACGCCCTGAATCCGTAGATGACCGACGTTCTTCACGATCACCGTGAACAGGTGCGGGGGGAAGACCGGGAGTACCTCGCCGAGCCGCCCCTGTACCAGGTGCTGTTGCACAACGACGACTACACCACGATGGAGTTTGTCATCGAGGTGCTGGAGGACATCTTCCACAAGTCCCCGGCCGCGGCGGCGGCAATCATGCTGCAGGTGCACCGGCAGGGCCGCGGCAGTTGCGGAGTCTACCCCCGCGGCATCGCCGAAACCAAGGTCGCCCGGGTCACCCGCCGGGCCCGGGAACACGGCTTCCCGCTGCTGTGCACCATGGAGCGGCTGGACGGCTGACGGAGCCATCAGAGCCTGAGATGAGCAATAACCTGATCAGCAAGGAACTCGAGTTCACCATCCTCGCCGCCTTCCGCGAGGCCCAGACCCGGGCACACGAGTACCTGTGT
Organism: Candidatus Anaeroferrophillacea bacterium; assembly: GCA_016933675.1. Lineage (GTDB taxonomy): Bacteria > Desulfobacterota > Anaeroferrophillalia > Anaeroferrophillales > Anaeroferrophillaceae > JAFGAM01. Next base: position 19,691 of record JAFGAM010000003.1, on the reverse strand, counting down.
GTCGAACATCTGCTCTTCGCCCTGCTGCAGCATGACTCCGGCAGCAGCATCATCCGCAGCTGCGGCGGCAACCCCGAGGTCCTCAAGCGCCAGCTCGAGAACTTCTTCGCCACCCGCATCCCCAGCGTCCCCCTTGGCTCGCGCCAGCCGCCCATCGAAACCCTGTCGTTCCAGCGCCTGATTCAACGCACCATCATGCATGTCCAGGCGGCGGACAAGAAGGAGGCGGAAATCGGCGACCTGCTGGCGGCAATCTTCGAGGAGAAGGATTCCCACGCCTGCCATTTTCTCCAGCGCCAGGAGATCGACCGGATCGAGGTACTGCGTTTTCTCTCCCACGGCATCAGACCCGGCCCCCAGGCACCGCCGCCGGACGACCGCCGGGAGCGGGACGGCAGGGGACCGCAGAAGGTCAGTTACCTGACGAAGTTCACCGTCAACCTGCGGGAAGCGGCCGCCGCCGGCCGGCTCGATCCGCTCATCGGCCGGGAAACGGAGATGCGGCGCACCATGCAGATCCTCTGCCGGCGCCAGAAGAACAACCCGCTCTACATCGCTGAACCGGGGGTCGGCAAAACGGCGATGGCCGAGGGGCTGGCGCTCCGACTGGAGGCCGGCGAGATACCGCCGCTGCTGGCCGATTACGAGATCTTCTCCCTCGATCTCGGTGCCCTGCTGGCCGGCACCAAGTACCGCGGCCAGTTCGAGGAGCGGCTCAAGGGGGTCATCGCCGAACTGGAACAGAAACGCACGGTGATCCTCTTCATCGACGAGATCCACACCATCGTCGGCGCCGGGGCCACCAGCGGCGGCTCCATGGATGCCGCCAACATCCTCAAACCCGTCCTCGCCGCCGGCACCTTCCGCTGTATCGGCGCCACCACCGATGATGAATACAAGCAGCATTTCGGCCGCGACCGGGCGCTGTCACGCCGTTTCCAGACCATCCGCCTGCCGGAACCGAGCCACCGGGAAGCGATAAAAATTCTCCACGGTCTGAAGAGCCGCTACGAGGATCATCACCAGGTGCATTTTTCCGCCGCCGCCATCCGTGCCGCGGTGGAGCTCTCGAGCCGCTATCTGAACGGCCGCTACCTGCCCGACAAGGCCATCGACGTCATCGACGAGGCCGCCGCCGCGGTCCATCTCCAGCCGGCAGGCCGGAGACGAACGCGCATCGTGCCGACGGACATCGAACGGGTAGTGGCCCTCATGGCCCGGGTGCCGGTAAACCGGCAACGGCTCGACCCGGGCACCCGGCTTGCCGACCTGGAAACCGGGCTGCGGCGGGAGATCTTCGGCCAGGACGAGGCCATCGGCACCCTCTGCCGGGCACTGAAACGCTCCCACGCCGGTCTCAACAACCCCGACCGGCCGCTGGGCTGTTTCCTCTTCACCGGTCCTACCGGTGTCGGCAAAACCGAGATCTGCCGCCGCACCGCCGCCTCTCTCGGAGTGGCGTTCGTCCGCTTCGACATGAGCGAGTACATGGAAAAGCACGCCGTCGCCCGGCTCATCGGCGCGCCGCCGGGCTATGTCGGATTCGAACAGGGCGGCCTGCTCACCGAGCAGATGCGCAAGACGCCCCACTGCCTGGTGCTGCTGGACGAAATCGAAAAGGCCCATGAGGACATCTTCAACATCCTCCTGCAGGTGATGGACTATGCCACCCTCACCGATAACAACGGTGCCAGGGCCGACTTCCGCCACGCCGTCCTGGTGATGACCAGCAACGCCGGTGCCCGGGAGATGACCGGCAACACCATCGGTTTCGGCGGCGGTTTCGGCAGTGACGCCGGCGACAAGGCAAAATCGGCCATCGAACGGCTGTTCACCCCCGAGTTCCGCAACCGCCTCGACGACACCATCCATTTCCACCACCTGACCCCGGAGATCATGCTCGATGTGGTGGACAAGTTCATCGGCCAGTTGAACGAGATGCTCAAACCCCGCAAGGTCACTCTGTCGCTCACCGACGGCGCCCGGTCCTGGCTGGCGGAGCACGGTTACGACCGGAAGTTCGGCGCCCGACCGCTGGACCGCCTGATCCAGACCGCCATCAAGGATCCGCTGGCCGGTGAGCTGCTCGAAGGACAGTTGCGACACGGCGGCACCGTCCGCGTCCGCAAGGGGGCACCAGGGCTGACCTTCGCCATCCGGCCGCATGGGTGACGGCACCGCCCCCTGCCGGCGCAATACGCCGCAAGGGGGCACCGGGGCGACTGACTCCCCCTGCCGCGCCGCGAAGATTACGAAACCACCCGTGATGGCGGCGTAAAGGTCAATGACAACATCACCATGATCGATCACCGAAGGTGTCAGTTTTCCAGTTGAACTCGACCGTCGCCTTTCCGCCGCCGGATCTGGCGGAGGATTCCGGCCTGCTGGCCATCGGCGGCGACCTTTCCGGCAAGCGCCTGCTGCAGGCCTACGCCCGGGGGATCTTCCCCTGGTTTTCACCCGGGGATCCGCTGCTCTGGTGGTCGCCCGATCCGCGCACCATCATCCGGCCGGCGGAATTCCACTGCTCCCGGCGGCTGGCCCGGCGCATCCGCCGGGGACGGTTCCGCGTCGCCGCCGATACCGACTTTTCCAGCGTCATCCATGCCTGTGCCGCCACGCCCCGCCGACACGAAACGGGTACCTGGATCACCCCGGATATGGCCGCCGCCTACCGCCGGCTGCACGTTGCCGGCTTCGCCCACTCGGTGGAAATATACGACGAGGAAAATTGTCTGACCGGTGGGCTTTACGGGGTTTCGCTGGGGGGTTCTTTTTTCGGTGAATCGATGTTTTCGCACGCCCCCGACACCTCGAAGATCGCCATGGCACTGCTGGTCACAGTGGTCACGGACTGGGGGTTCAACCTCATCGACTGCCAGTTCATGACCGCCCACCTGCAGCGGCTGGGCGCCCGTGAGCTCCCGCGGCGGGAGTATCTGTCACTGCTGGAGGACGCCCTCACCCGGCCGACCCGCCGCGGTCCGTGGACCACGGCCTTTGCCGAACGGAACCCACTCAACTGTTGACCGGCTGACACATAACGGGGTAGGGTGAGGAATATTGCATCAGAGCGGATGCCGCTTAACCCCGCACCTCCAAGAGACGCAGTCACATCATGATTGCCGACTCCGATACCTTCGCCCTGCTCTTTTCGTCGATGACGATCCCCGCATCCTGTCGGCCCTGAAGCGGCCGTTCTTCGATGACCATTTCACCATCCACACCGCTCCGGACGGCAGGCAGGCGATGGATATTCTGGCACGCCACCGCGTCGATCTGGCCATCTCCGACCTCCGGATGCCGGAGATGGACGGCCTCGAACTGCTTCAGCACATCAGCAACGACTTTCCCGCCACCCGGGTCATGATGCTGACCGCCTTCGGCCGCATCCAGGACGTCGTCACGGCCATGAATGCGGGCGCCGTCGACTTCATTGAAAAGCCCTTCGAACAGGATATCCTGCGCCAGAAGGTCTACCATCTCCGCAATCTGCGGCAGCAGAACCGGCAGCTTCCCGCCGCGCCGCCGCCCTTCCGGCTCCAGCAGCAGGAAAGCTCACTGCGGCTGCTGGGGGTATCAGCGGCGATGCTGCAGCTCAAGCAACTGCTCATCAAGGTGGCCCAGAGCGACGCCCCGGTACTCATCCAGGGAGAAACCGTCACCGGCAAGGAACTGGTGGCCCAGGCAATCCACGAGCAGAACGGGCGGGCCAACCAGCCGTTCATTCCGGTCGATTGCGGCACCCTGAACGAACAGGTCATGGACAGCGAGCTGTTCGGACATCGGCGGGGGGCGTTCACCGGAGCTCATACCGACCGGCCGGGGTTGTTCCGTTCCGCCGACGGCGGCACCATTTTTTTCGATGAAATCGGTGAATTACCGCTGTCCATGCAGGTAAAGCTGCTGCGCACCATCCAGGAACGGCAGGTTCGCCCGGTGGGCAGCCAGAAGTTCTACCCGATCGATGTCCGTATCATCGCCCACCAACCGCGACCTGACGCGGGAGGTCATTGACGGCCGCTTCCGTGAGGATCTTTTCTACCGGCTGCAGGTCATCGCCGTTTCCGTCCCCCCCCTGCGCGACCGGCTGGAGGATATTCCCCTGCTGGCAAACCACTTTGTCCGGCTGATGGCGGCCGAGGAGTCCTCGACGGTGAACACGGTCTCCGCCGAAACCATCGGCATCTTCGAACGCTATCCCTGGCCGGGAAACGTCCGGGAACTGGGGAACGTCGTCCGCCGGGCGGTGGCCATCGGGGATACCGACACCATCCAGCCCGCCGACCTGCCGCACCACATTATCGGTTTCTTCAGTGACCCGGAAACGGAGGACGCACCACCGTCAGCCGCCACCCTCGCCGACCACGAGGAGCACGCCATCCGCACCGCCCTCGCCACCACCGGCGGCAACCGCCGCCAGGCGGCCCCGATGCTGGAAATCGGCGAGGCGACCCTCTTTCGGAAAATCAGGAAATACGGTCTCGGCGGCGGCCGGCGGACCAACCCGGCATCCTGACGACGCCGTCCCCCCGGCAGCACCCTGATCCGGCTGCCGTTGAGGCCGGCGGCGCATTCCACGCTTCCGCACGACACTCCAACCCGGGTCACGGCGGCGGCGTCCCCGTGCACGCCTTCTTGTTCCTCCGGCTTTGCGCACCCAGATATCGTTCAAATTCCCGCGGCCGGGACTGCCGGATTTCAACTCGGATCATCGGCATTATAGTGCTTCGGGAGCGGGCCTCACATTCCCGTGGCCGTGGCCATCTGGTTTCAACTGAAACCTGCCGTCGTTGTTGGTATACTGCCAGCCGACATCCTTCGTTCCGTCACCATCGACATCGAGGGTATCTTTCCCGGTTGTCGCGGGCCCGACCCAGGTACCACCATTCGTACCGCTGGCCGCGATAATCCGCACCCAGCCGTCGGCGGTATCCAGCGGCGGCTCGAGAACATACGCGAACAGACCGCCGGTGGCATCAACACTTTGTCCGTCGATGGTCATGGGCCAGGCCTCGGCGCTCGCCGTCTGCCCCGCAGGGCTTGCCGGCACATCCTCCTCGACCGGGTACTTCGCCCGCCAGGCGGCAATCCCCGCCCGGACGCTGCCGGCAACCCCCAGCTCGGAGGAGATTTTGGCCTCATCCTTCAAATCGAAGTATTTGGGTACCGCCACCGCTGCCAGCACCCCGAGAATGACGATCACCATGATCAGCTCGATCAGGGTGAATCCCGCCCGCCGCTGCCGGCGGCCGTATCTCCGTTCACGGTTCATCGGCCATCTTCCTTTCCGGTAGCAAATTGTTAATACCGTTCGGGAAAATACCTGCAAAACGCAACAACACGCCAGTCTTGTTTCATCTCACCCGGCTTCAAAAACGGCCAGGACCGTTGGCCTCGCGGCGGGAAATCGGCATAGAATACGCACTGCACTCCGTCTTCGCCCGGTCGACGTCAATCGCTCCCGGTCGAGGTTCGGGCAAGCACCGCCGCCACCCGGGCGGTCAGCAGATTGACGGTGAAGGGCTTCGACAACAGTTCGACGCCATCGTCGTCCATCATCGCCGGCATAACGGCAGAAACACAGGAAACGCGGTGCAGCAGACACCTAAACGGGAAATCTGGATCAAAGCCCTGGTGGTCGTCACCACCATGTCGCTGACCGGTTATTACCTGTCTTCCGGCTATCAGAGCCGGAAACAGCCCCACGATTCACTGCGGCTGCAATGCTACCGGGACGCCGGGAGACAGGCAACCAACCTGTCCTTTTTCTACCGCGAGCGGCTGCTGGACGTGGAAACCCTGGCCCGCCACAGCATTATCCAGTCATACTTCATCAACCGGGCATTGGGAATGTCGCCGCAGCACGGCCTCCAGGGCACGATGCTGAACATCACCGCCCTGCTGCGGCGCCTCATCACCGAGCAGAAATCCCTGCGCTCCTTCCCGGTCTACCGGCGGTTTCTGTTGAGCGATGAAAACGGTGCCACGCTGGCCGATACCGATCCCCGCGACCCGGCCGCCGGCCGGCATCAGCCGGCCGGTATCACCCCGACCAGCCGGGAAACCGTCGAGGTATGCGCAAATTCCGCCGCGGCCGGCGGGGAGGTGATCATCCGGGTCCCCGTCCACTTCAAGGACACCCGTGCCGGCCAGTTGCTGGCCTGGCTCGATTACCGCGCCATCAATCGGCAACTGGTCGGCGGCGGCGACGACGACCGCCATCGTATCGGCCTGCTGACCGCGGACGGGACTGATTTCAGCGGTGCGGACCAGCCACTGCCCGTCGGCATCGTCACCGCCGGCCGGATCTGGACCATCGATCCCAATATCAAGATCGTCATCGTCACCGCCTACCACGAGTACGCCCCGGAAGACATCGTCCAGATCACCGGCCGGCAGGACCTGCTGTATGTCAACAAGCCCTTCAACCACGAGGAGATCCGGCAGTTGGCCCGCGCCCTGCTGAACCAGTGGAACCTGGAGGCCGAACACCAGCTGCTTTGCAAGCAACTGGAGAACAGCAACACCCGGCTACGGGAGTTTTCGCACGACCTCGAGGGGTACCGGTCTGGGCCTGAGTATCGCCTGCGACATCGTCACCCAGCATGGCGGTTCCATCGTCGTCGACAGCACCGAAGGGGTGGGAACGTCGTTCACCATACGACTTCCGGCCAAACCGGAGGAAAACGGGAAAACCGCCGCGGCACCGAACGGACAGGAGGAACCGGGCGGACAGGAGGAACCGAACGAACCCAAGGCCGAAAATGACCCGGGGGATACCGCACCCGCCGCGACACGCCCGGTCACGGCATCGACAGGAGACCTTGGGGCGGCCCCCGGTGGCCGGCCGGATGAGGCGGCGCCGGCGGGGGGCTCAGGAACGTCCCCCGGTGACCGGCCGGACAGGGAAAGCGGCACGGAACCGGCGGCGGAATAAAAAAACCGCCGGCCGGACGCCCGCATGAAGGGCGGAAACCCGGCCGGCGGTGAACATCACCAGCGACGAGCAAAATCTCGGCGTCAGCGCTGCGCCGCCTCCACCATCAGCCGGGCGACCCGCCGGCCGAACTCCACCGGGTCCACCGGCGACGAGCCCTCGGTCAGCAACGCCTGATCCAGCAGCAGCCGGGCGTATTCCGGCAGCAGCGGGTCGGAGGGGTTGTCAACATAGCGTGCGCGCAGCAGTTGCAGCAGGTCGTGACCGGGATTGACCTCCATAATCCGCTTGCGCTCCGGCACCTCCTGGCCCGAGGCCTTGAGCAGCCGTTCCATGGCCGGGCTGAGATCATACTCGTCGGCCACCAGGCACACCGGGCTGTCGGTCAGCCGCGACGATACCCGCACCTCCTTCACCTGCCCGCCGAGCTGTTCACCGAGCCACTTCAGCAGCGGTTTGAACCGTTCCGAGGCCGCCTCACGCTCCTTCTTCGCATCCTCGCCCTCGTCCTCGCCGGCGACACTGAAGTCACCCTTGGCGGCCGATTTAAGTGGTTTCTCATCGTAGGAAGTCAGACCCTGGAGGACCCATTCGTCCACCGGGTCGGTCATCAGCAGCACCTCGAAGCCCTTCGCCTTCAACGCCTCGAGATGGGGTGCACGGGCCAGGGCGGCGCGCTCCTCGCCGGTGACGTAGTAGATCTCCTTCTGTCCTTCCGGCATCCGTGCGACGTATTCCTTCAGGGTGGTCAAATCACCGCCGGCGGTGGAGGCGAAGAGTAGCAGATCCTGCAACTTTTCGCGCTGCTCGGCATCGTAGTGCATCCCCTCCTTGAGCACCGGCCCGAACTGCTCCCAGAAGGTGAGATATTTTTCCCGCTCCTGCTCCAGCATGGCGGCGAAGGTATCGAGGAGCTTCTTCACCAGGTTCTTTTTGATCAGCAGCACCCGGCGATCATGCTGCAGCATCTCCCGGGAGATGTTGAGGGAAAGATCGGCGGAGTCCACCACCCCCCTGACGAAGCGCAGGTACGGCGGCATCAGCTCCTCGCAGTTGTCGGTGATGAACACCCGCTTGACGTAGAGCTGCATCGCCGACTTGCGGTCCGGCATGAAGAGCTCGAAACCGGCCCGGGCGGGGATGAACATGATGGCGTTGTACTCGGTCATCCCCTCGGCGTTGACATGGACGGTCTCCAACGGCTCGCCCCAGTCGTGACTCAGGTGGTGGTAGAACTCGCGGTACTCCTCCGCCTTCACCTCGGCGGCACGCTTGTTCCACAGCGGCTTCATGGAGTTCAGCGTCTCCACCCTCCGCTTCTTCTCCGGCTTGGCACCTTCGATCGGCTTGCCGTCGGCAGTGGTGGGCGTCTCCTCACGCTCGACCTCGAGACGGACGGGATAGGTGACAAAATCGGAGTATTTCTTGACAATGGCACGCAGGGTCCATTCGCGGGTAAAATCCTGGCCGTCCTCGCCGGGTTCCCGCAGATGGAGGATCACGGTGGTACCGGGCCGCGGGCGCTCGGCCGCACCGATGGTATAGCTGCCGCTGCCGTCCGATTCCCAGCGCACCGCGGCATCGGTGCCGGCGGCACGGGTAACCAGCTCCACCCGGTCGGCGACCATGAAGCTGGAATAGAAACCGACGCCGAACTGGCCGATGAGTTCCGGCGGCACCGCGCCGCCTTCACGGCGCGAAAGCGCCTCGGTAAACTGCCGGGTGCCCGATTTGGCGATGGTGCCGATCTGTTCCACCACCTCCTCGCGGGTCATGCCGACACCGTTGTCGCTCACCGACAGGATGCGCTTTTCCGGATCGACATCGAGGCGGATCTCCGGTTCCTCGCCGTCGGCCAGCAGATGCTGCTCGGTCTGGGCACGGAAACGCAGCTTGTCGATGGCATCGGAGGCATTGGAGATCAGCTCGCGGAGAAATATCTCCGGATGGGAATAGAGCGAGTTGATCATCAAATGTAACAACTGCTTGATTTCGGTCTGAAATTCTCTCGTTTCGGTGGTCATCGCTGATCCTTCCTCTCCGGTTCGTCGAAATGGCCCCTGACTCACAACGGCCACGGGTTCCCTCCCCCGCGACCCCGTCGGCAGGAAAAAACCCTCAAAAAAAGCCCTCCCTGCCGCCGCAGTGCGGGACATAATATGGGGCCGGCACCGAATCATGTCAAGGGTAGAACGCGGCGGCGGGAATGAAAGCGGCGCCCAGGGGAAGAGACCGACACGGCAACCGTCACGGGTTGGGGTTGAACGACTGCTGGCATCCCCGGCATGCCGGCCGGACAGATGGAGGAAGTTGTGCTGGGGTTGGGCAACCGCGGTCATCCCGCCGCTAGCCGTGCTCCAGCAGCGCCTCGGGTTCGAAACCCATCCGCAGCGCGCCCCAGTGTTTTCCGTCCACCATGATCGGCACGGAAATATCATTGAGCACTTCCCCCGTATCCCGGGCATAGGCCTGGAGCAAAAACGGCTCCCGGTTTCGCGCCGCCCTAATGCCGGTGTAATCGTCAAAAATACGCTTGTCCCGGCTGAAGATATCCTTTTTCGGATCGCCCGTATACGGCCGGGAGAATTTGCGGTTGTGGGTCGGCGCATAGCCGTTGCGGTCAACGCAGAGGAAGAATGTCGCGCCTTTCACGCCGCTCAGGATATCGTCATAGATCCGCTGAAATTCTCTTTCCACGATATCGTCGTAGGCGCTGTGGTATTTCTTCGGCGCGGTGCCAGGGATTTCCCGGTAATCGGTATCGAAAACATCGATCCCGCGCCGCTCCATAGCAGTCAACCGCGCCTCGAAATCCTGCCGTTGTGCCGCCATAAGGCCGAGAACGGATTCGAAATATCCTCTGCCGATTTTGAAGCGAGCAACAATGGACTGGACGACCTCGACCTTCCGGTTCAGCTCCTTCGCATTCGCATCGGCGGTCACCATCTGTTTTTCCACCTGCTCACTCACGGCATTGATGCCGTGAACGTTGTCGCGGGTGTCATCCAGTATCTGCCGGACCTGCTCGATGGCTGCGGTGATACTGCCGACGCCGGTATTGGTCGCTTCGAAATCATCCACCAGATGCCTGAAGGTGTCCGCCGTCCGGTCGACCACCCGGATGGTTTCGGCGACATCACCGCTGATCGCATCGGTCCGGTTCGCGGTCTCCTCCACCTGGTGCGTCATGGCACCGATATTTTCGTTGATTTCGTCCGTGGCCTGCCCGACCCGCTGGGCCAGGGTGCGGATCTCCGCTGCGACAACGGCAAACCCCCGCCCCGCCTCTCCCGCCCGTGCCGCTTCGATGGCGGCGTTGAGCGCCAGCAGGTTCGTCTGCGTCGAGATCCCGCCGATCAGGCCGGCCACGGTCCGTATCTGTTCGAATTTTTCCGTCAATTCCGTAACCGTATGACGAAAACCGGCAAGCATGCCGCCAACATTTTCGACGCTCCCCCGCAGATGTTTCATCTCGTCGCGGTAGCGGCGGGCATCCTACACGTTCCGGGTTGTTGTCGCGGTAATCGTCCGGGCGGCGGCAATAGCGTTCTCGACCGCATGGCTGCTCAGTTCGCAGGCGGAGAAGACGCCCTGCGCCAGCTGCCGCTGTGATTTCGCCGCGGTGGAAACCTCGTCCACATGTTTGACGACGACCGCGGATGCCACCCCCAGATCGACGCCAAGAACCCGCACCCGCCAGAGGATTTCGCGCAGTGCATCCATGAAGGCGTTGTATCCCGCCGCCAGTTCGCCGATTTCATCATGGGTTTCGACCGGCATATTGCGGGATAGATCGGCTCCCGCCCGGCCGATCTCCTGCATGGTGGCAACAATCCCCTGGACCGGCTCGACAATCCCGGCGCGCTGCACGACGAAGACAAACCAGGAAACGATAACACTGCACCCGAGCAGCGCGGCAACCAGGCAGAAACCGGTTCGCAGCGACGCCACGACCGGCTCCGCCGCCTCCCCCCCGGCCGCCAGACCGTACACCGCCCCGGCGACACTGCGGTAATTCAGCCACAACAATACCAGACCAATGAACGTCAAGGCGGCGTTGCCGATGAGCCCGAAGACAAGCTTTCTGGTCATGGTAGCGAGCAGTTTTTTTTCCAGTACCTCGCCGACGGTGCGGAATATTCCCATGGTTTCCTCCGGTTTCACCCCAACGCCGTTTCGCCGTCGCGCCGACCGGCGGCACACGATCCGGCACATAATATATTATACGCTGTTTTCGGAAACAAACCGGATATCTTAACGATTACATTCAGACAATGACGTCCGGGATGATTATTGCCGCATGGCTGCCGTCTCAACGGGGCGACCCCCGGCCGATTTCCCGTTGCAATTTTCCGCCGGGATCACTATATTGGCGGTAGGATTATCGCCATGGCCCCGTGGCTCCGCCGCCGGCCGGTCACTTTTGCCGGGGATCACGAAACCATCTTTTTTGCCGCCCGAACCCCTGTATTCTTCATCATGAGCCTGCATCACATCCACGTCTATCCCGACGCCGTCCTCAAACGGGAGGCCGCCGAGATCACGATCATCGACGACGAACTGCGCCAGCTTGCCCGTGACATGCTGACCACCATGTACGCCGCCCCGGGTGTCGGCCTGGCAGCGCCCCAGGTGGGCGTCTCCCGACGGCTGATCGTCGCCGATCCCGGCGAGGAACGGGGCCGTGAGCCGTTGATCCTGGTCAACCCGGTGATCGTCGCCGGCGCCGGCACCGCCGGCATCGAGGAGGGCTGCCTGAGCGTCCCCGACTTCACCGCCGAGGTTATCCGCCAGGCACAGATCCAGGTGCGGGGATTCAGCCTCGACGAACGGGAGCTGGAGTTCACCGTCGAAGGCTTTGCCGCAATCGTCCTGCAGCACGAGATCGACCACCTCAACGGCCTGCTGTTCATCGACCGCATCAGCCCCCTGAAGCGCGACATCTTCCTGCGCCGGCAGCGGAAACAGCGGCGGGCCGCCGGCCCATGAAGGTCGTCCTCGCGGCCTCCGGCACCTTCGCCGTCAACACCCTCGAAGCCCTGGTGCATCGATTGGAACCCGCCGCTCTGCTGGTGATTTCCCAGCCCGACCGGCCCGCCGGCCGCGGCCGGCGGCCACGGCCCACACCGGTGGCCGATCGCGCCCGGGAGCTGGGATTCACGCCGCTGACCCCCGCCCGGATCGCCGCCGCTGAAACGGTCGGACGACTGCGCGATTTTTCCCCCGGCTACCTCGTCGTCGTCGACTACGGCCAGATCGTCCCGCCGGAAATCGTCGCCCTGCCGCGGCGCATCGCGGTCAATATTCACCCGTCGCTGCTGCCGCGCTACCGCGGCCCGGCACCGGTCGCCCGGGCGCTCCTGGACGGCTGCCGCGAGACCGGGGTCACCATCCAGATGGTCGCCGAAAAGGTGGATACGGGCGCCATTCTGCGGCAGGAAACCGCCGCCATCGCTCCCCGGGACACCACCGCCGATCTGACCGCCCGGCTCGCCGGCATCGGCGCCCGGCTGCTGCTCGCCACCCTCGACGGCTGGGAAGCGGGCACCATCACCCCCCGGCCGCAGGACGAAACCGACGCCACCCGGGCGCCGCGGCTGGAAAAAGAGGAAGGCCTGCTGGACTGGACGCTGCCGGTAGCCGCGCTGGACCGTCGCATCCGTGCCCTGCAGCCCTGGCCCGGCACCCATACGTTTCATCGCGGCCGGCGCCTGAAGATCATCACCGCCCGGCCGGCGGGGGAAAACCTCCCGGAAGCCGCGTCGCCGGGCACCATCACCGTGGCCGGGAACCGGCTGCTGGCGGCCACCGGCGACGGCCGGCTGGAAATTCTCCGCCTCCAGGCGGAAGGCCGGCCGGCACGGGATACCGCCGAGTTCCTGCGCGGCGGCCATCTGCAAACCGGCGAACGATTCACCCTTTCGGCATAACCCATGCTGCAGCCATCGGAACGGATCCTCACCGCCCGCAAACGTATCTTCCTCGGCCTCCTGATCCTCGCCTTCACCATCCTGCTGGTGCTGGTCACCCTGCTGGGCTGGGTGGGTACCGTCGGCCTGCGCCAGATTCACCCGCTGCTGCCGGCCATCGGCCTGACCGTGAGCACCGTCGGCTTCGCCGTACTCTCCGGTATCATGGTATTGCTGGTGCTGACCATCATGCTGGAACGGGAACTGCCCTTCACCCGCAATCTTCGCGGCCTGGTGATCAAGGTGTTCCTGCCGGTGATGGTCTTCATCGGCCGGCTGCTGGGGATCCCGCGGGACACGGTGAACCGCTCCTTCATCGAGATCAACAACCAGCTGGTGCTTTCCCGCCACCTCAAGGTAGCGCCCGACCGGCTGCTGATCCTCCTGCCCCACTGCCTCCAGGATGCCGACTGCCAGCGCAAGATCACCACCCGGATCTCCAACTGCGCCCGCTGCGGCCGTTGCGTCATCGACGAACTGCTGGCGCTGGCGGAACGCTACGGCACCCGCATCGCGGTGGCCACCGGCGGCACCCTGGCCCGCAAGATCGTCCGCGACTACCGTCCCCGGGTTATCATCGCCGTCGCCTGCGAACGCGACCTCACCAGCGGCCTGCACGACACCTATCCGCTGCCGGTCTACGGCATTCTCAACCGGCGGCCCCACGGCCCCTGCTGGAACACCACCGTCGACGTCGCCCGGGTGGAACACGCGGTGAAAACATTCATCGACCACCGGCCCGCCGATGCCCTCCCGGACACACGGAAAATCGGGCAACCGCAAGATGAACCCCGCTAATACCTCCAGCCCGACAGCCTCGTCCGCCATGTCATTGTTTTCCCGCCAACTGGAAGTTATCGCCCCCCGCATCGCTGCCGGTCACCCGGTAACGGTCGCCGGACTTGTGGGCGCCGCGGTGCCGCTCTTTCTGGCGCGCCTCGGCGATACCTGCCGCCGGCCGCTGCTGGTCGTTGCCCACGACACCCGCACCGCCGAACGCCTGCGGAGCGAAACCCACACCGGCGCCGGTCTGCTCGGCATCGCGGCGGGGGATTTTTTTTCCTTTCCCCCGGTCCAGCGGCTGCCCTACCAGCAGGTGCTGCCCCTACCGCGGGTGGAGCAAGCACGCATCGCCGTACTGGCCGGCATCCGTGCCGCCGCCCGGCCGACGGTTTTTACCTCGATCACCGCGGCCATCGACCGCATGGCCGATCCGGCGGCCTTCTTCACCCGTTTCCTGACCCTCGAATGGGGCACCGAAATCGACCGCGAACGGCTGCTCGAGCGGCTCGTGGCCCGCGGCTACCAGCGGGTGCCCAGCGTTGACGAGCCGGGAGATTTCAGCGTCCGGGGGAGCATCGTCGACATCTTTTCACCGCTGCAGGAACATCCCTGCCGGCTGGATTTCTTCGGTCGTGAGATCGAATCCATCCGCCCCTTCGACCCCCAGACCCAGAAGAGTCTCGGCACCGAGATCGAACGACTGACCATCGCCCCGGCGCGGGAGATCCTGTTGCCCCGAAACCGGACCGCGGTACGCGAACGCCTCAAGCAGGCCTATGTGGAGTTGAACGACGCCCATACCGACATGGCGGCGTGGTATGAACGCCTGGAGCATGGTGACGCCACCTTCCCCGGCAGCGACGCACTGCTCCCGGCCATCGACCCGGAATGGCATTCCCTGCGCGACTACCTGCACGCCGACACCGTGCCGGTCTTTGTCGGCCCGGAGCTGCTTGCCGAGAAGATCGAATCGCTGGGCGAGATGCTGGACCACGGCTACACCACCGCCCGCGATCTGCACCGCTTCGCCTGGCCACCGGGGGCCTACCTCGCCGATACCGCCACCTTCCGCTCGTGGTGGCCCGGTGCCGCGATGAACATCATCGACCGGCCGGAAATGAACGACCCGCCGCCCCCCGAACGCCCATCCGGAAACGCGGCGGTACCGGCGGCGAAAACGGCCGCGGCCGCTGTCGTGGTCATCCCCGCCTGCACCAACCGGGATCTGCGCGACCTGCTGGTCCGCACCGCGGCACGGCACGAGGAGGCGGTATTCGCCCCGGTAGCCGAAACCATCAAGGGATGGCTGCGCGGCGGCTTCCGGGTACTGCTCGCCTGCCGCGGTCCCGCCGGCCGTGACCGGCTCGGCGCGCTGCTCGGCGAATACGAGGTTCCGGCAACACTCGCGCCGCCCGCAATCGGGGAGCTGCCGGCACCCGGCCGCGTTCATCTGGCCGTTGCCCCCCTTGCCGCCGGCACCCGCATCACCGGAGAGCGATTCGTCCTCTTGACCGACACCGATCTCTTCGGTGAAAAACGCGCCGCCGCGCCGCCGCGCCGGGGGAGCGCGCAGCCGTTCTTCGACGACCTCGCGGCCCTGAAGGAACACGATTTCGTCACCCACCGCCTGCACGGCATCGGCATCTACCGGGGGCTGGAAACCCTCGCGGTGGAAGGGATCACCAGCGACTTCCTCGTCCTTGAATACCATGGCGGCGATCTGGTTTATGTTCCGGTGGATCATTTCAACCTCATTCACCCCTACCACGGGGTCGGCGACGCCCCGCCGACCCCGCACCGGCTCGGCAGCGGCACCTGGGAACGGGAGACGGCGAAAGCGCGGCAGGCCATCGACGACCTGCTGATCGAACTCATTGACCTCTACGCTCGCCGGCAGACGGAACACGGCCATGCCTTCCCGCCGCCGGATGCCGGCTTTGCGGAGTTCGAGACCGACTTCCCCTATGAGGAAACCCCGGACCAGCAGCAGGCTATCGGCGAGGTCATCGCCGACATGACCGCCGACCGGCCCATGGACCGACTGATCTGCGGCGACGTCGGCTACGGCAAGACCGAGGTGGCCATCCGGGCGGTGTTTCTCGCCGTCACCGGCGGCCGCCAGGCGGCGGTACTGGTTCCCACCACGGTGCTGGCCCAGCAGCATTATGAAACCTTCCGCGAGCGTTTCCACTCCCAGGCGATCAATGTCGAGGTTCTGAGCCGTTTCCGGCCGGTGAAAGAGCAGCGGGAGATCCTCGACCGGCTCGCCACCGGCGGCATCGACATCATCATCGGCACCCACCGCCTGCTGCAACGCGATGTACGGTTCCAGCATCTCGGCCTGCTGGTGCTGGACGAGGAGCACAAGTTCGGCGTCAAAGACAAGGAACGCATCAAGGAACTCCGCCGGGAGGTGGATGTCCTCGCCATGAGCGCCACCCCCATCCCGCGGACGCTGCACATGTCCCTTGCCGGCATCCGCACCATGAGCGTGATCAACACCGCCCCCCGGGACCGCCAAGCGATCCGCACCTACGTCACCGGCTACAGCGACGAGGTGGTGCGCGACGCGGTGCGGAAGGAGACCGGCCGCGGCGGGCAGGTCTTCTTCGTCCACAACGAGGTTCGCACCATCGACACCATGGCCCGCCGGCTGGAGAACCTGTTGCCCGGCATCCGCATCCGCGTCGCCCACGGCCAGATGAGGGCCGCCGGGCTGGAGGCGGCGATGCTGGCCTTTGCCCGGCGGGAGTTCGACCTGCTGCTGTGCACGACGATCATCGAATCGGGGCTCGATATCCCCTCGGCCAACACCATGATCATCAACAACGCCCACCGTTTCGGCCTCGCCCAGCTTTACCAGCTCCGCGGCCGGGTAGGCCGTTCCCAGCGCAAGGCCTACGCCTACCTGCTGGTGCCGGCCATCGACCGCCTGCCCACCGACGCCCGGCGGCGCCTTACCGCCCTCGCCGAGGCCAGCGACCTGGGCGCCGGCTTTCGCATCGCCATGCAGGATCTGGAGATCCGCGGCGCCGGCAACCTGCTGGGGCGCCGGCAGTCGGGCCACATCGCCGCCATCGGCTATGAACTCTACCAGGAACTACTGGCCGAGGCGGCGGCGACGCGGCGCCTCGGCACCATTCCGGAAAAACACCGCGAGCCGGAGATCCGCTGGCCGGTCACCGCCTGCCTGCCGCCGACCTATATCGCCGACGTCCCGGTACGCATCCAGCTCTACAAGCGCCTGGCGGCGACCGCCGACGAGGCCGGCCTGGACGAGCTGCACGACGAACTCCATGACCGCTTCGGCCCGCCGCCGGCGGCGGTGGAAACCCTTTGGCAGCAGAAACGCGTCAAGCTGCTGCTGGCCGCATACGGGGTCACCCATCTCGATGTCGGCCCCCGACGCCTGCTGCTGACCTTCTCCCCGGAGCGGCCGCCGGCAACCGAAAAGGTCATGCATTTGCTGCGGGTGGAGCCCGACACCTATCGCCTGACCCCGGATCAGGCGCTGGCGGTACAGACCGGAACAAACGTCGCCGAAGTCTATCCCCGGCTTGAAAAACTGTTGCAATCAATCTTCTAACATGTTAATTTTATAGAGATTTTTATAAGGAGATTCTAATGAAAACGTGTCCCTGGCGCCGCTTCGCCGCCGCCGTGCTGATGACCGCCGGCATTGCCTTGGTCTGCCTCTGCTTCACGGCGCCATCCCCGGCGACGGCGGCCGACGACGGTGCCGTACTCGCCACCATCGGTGAGACAACCATCACCCGCGCCGAATTCGACGCCGAGGTTGCCGGGCTGCCGGAAAACTACCGTCTTATGGCCGCCGAACCGGCGGTGCAGAAGGAATTCCTCGACAGCCTGGTGACCCGCAACGTGCTGTTCCAGACGGCGCGGAAGAAAGGCGTACTGGAGGAACCCGCCATCCGCAGGCAAATCGACGAATTCACCCGCAAACTGGCGGTCTCCACCCTGCTGGAGCGCGAGGTGGAACAACAGGTGGCCAAAATTTCCGGGGAGGAGGCCAGGAAATACTACACCGCCCACCCGGACGAGTTTCGCCAAGACTCCCAGGTACGCGCCCGCCACATCCTCGTAGCCGACCGCCGGGAGGCGGAGAAGCTGCGGGCACACCTGCAAGACGGTAAAGCCGATTTTGCCGCCCTGGCACGGGAACACTCCACCTGTCCGAGCGCCGAACGCGGGGGAGATCTCGGTTTCTTCTCCCGCGACCGGATGGACAAACCTTTTACCGATGTCGCCTTTGCCCTGAAACCCGGCGAACTGAGCAATGTGGTTGAGACCCGCTTCGGATTTCACCTTATCCGGGTGGAGGAGACCCGGGCCGCGCGGCAGCAGGAATTCGACGAGGTGGAGGAGATGCTGACCGAAAGGCTGCGGATGGAACGCAAGAACCGGCTGTTCACTGAACTGGTCGACCGGTTGAAAAAGGAGCTGGTGGTTGAGACCCATCCCGAACGCCTCGACCGCTGACCACCGGAGGAACGCTGCCGGGATGCGGTACCGGTTCAGCGGCTTTTTACCGGGTACCGTCGCGCTGCATCTGCTGGTTCTGCTGTTCATGACCGGCCTGGCCGCCGGCTGCACCCCGAAGGCGGAGATTGCTGCGACGGTGGGAAACACGGAAATCACCGAGGCGGCGCTGGCGGCACGCCTGGCGGCCTATGATGCCGAATACGCCCTGGCAACGCTGCCGGAAACGGTGACCCGGGAAACCATCCGCCGCCTGCTGCTCGAAGAACTGATCGACGAACAGGTGGTCCTGACCGCGGCCCACAGCCGCGGCCTCATCAACGAAAAGGAAACCGATGCCCGCCGCGTCGGGAAGCTGCTGTTTTCGGCCCTGGGTCGAGAGGTACCGTATCCTTCGACCGCCGAGGCCCGTTCCTACTTTGCCGCCCGCCGCAAACACTATCATCAACCGGTACGCTACGAGACGATCCATTTGCTCCTTGCCGACCAGCACCAGGCATGGGAGGTCAAGGAGATGCTCGAGCGGCAGGGCATCACCATGGCGGCGGCCGCCGACCGTTTCTCCATCGCCGGCGAGGCACCCGCCGGCGGCCGGTTGGAACCCATGGCGCTGGGGGATTTTCTGCCGGAAATCAGCGTCCGGCTGGGACGGCTCAAACCCGGTGAGATCACCCCGGTGATCAACACCCCCTTCGGCTACCACCTCGTGCGTCTCGAACAGCGGCATCCGGAAGGGGTCCCGCCGTTTACGGAAATCGAAAACACCGTCAAAGACGATCTCTACGCCGAGCGGCTGCGGCAGCACTTCTCCGCCTGGCAGGCCGCCGCCCGGCAGCAGGCGGTGGTCAAATACCGGGAACCGGTGCATCCTGACAGCACATCCTGACCACCGGGTCGGAATTCAGAAATCAGCGCCCCATGCTGCCCGCGGCAGCGATTCATCATCAGGTAACTTCGCGCTGAACTCGGCGAACATCATTTGAGGTCATTTCCCCATGCATTGTATCACCGTTTTTCTCCGGCTCACCGCCCTGGTACTGCTTTTGTCGGTGCTCCCCGCCGCCTCCCGGGCCGTGGTATTCAACCGCCTGGTGGCGGTGGTCGGCAATGAGGTCATTACCAACCACGACGTGGAACAGTCCATGGCCGCCCGCTACGGCCGCAATGCCGCCGGCATGTCGACCCAGGCATATGACGAGGCATGGGAGCGGGAAGCGAAAAAGCTGGTGGAGGACCTGCTGCTTTCCCACCGGGCCCGGGAGCTGGAGATCACCGTCGACAACTCGGAGCTCGATCTGACCATCGAACGGGTGGTGAGCCAGAACCGCATGAATCCCGAGGATCTGGAACGTGCCCTTGCCGCCCAGGGCATGTCGATGACCGACTATCGGGCGAAGCTGCGCCGCGACCTTCTCCGCACCAAGGTGATCAACAGCGAGATCAAACCCAACATCATCATGAAGGACGATGAGCTGATGAGCTATGCCCGCAAGCACGCC
>JAFGAM010000134.1 GCA_016933675.1 Candidatus Anaeroferrophillacea bacterium | reverse complement strand
GCCGGGGTGGCGATATCAACGGTCTCGTTGTTGCCGATCAGATAGGGCCGGTAGTCCCAGGTCGAGGTGGTGGGCTTGGAGCCCTTACGCACGTACATGTCGCAGTCGCCGGTGCCGCCGGAGGCGGCGATGGTCAGGAAGTCCTGGCCGGCCGGGACGACGATCTTGTAGTAGGTTGCGGTGCCGGTGGCGGCACTGAGGCCGGTCAGAGGCACGCCGTTGCTCAGGGTGATCACGTCGTCGGACGTGGCCTTGTAGGTGGCCACGATGGTCAGGCCGGCATAGGCCTGATAGGCCCGCAGCATGATGTACCAGGTGCCGGCCGTCGGACTGGTGACGGTGACCGTCTCGTTGTTGCCGATCTGGTAGGGGCGGTAGTCCCACTCGGTGGTGGTGGGCTTGGCGCCCTGACGCACGTACATGTCGCAGTCGCCGGTGCCGCCGGAGATGGCGATCTCCAGGCTGGCCTGGCCACTGGGGACCTCGATCTTATAGTAGGTCTCGGTGCCGGCCGCGGCACTGAGGCCGGTGACGGGGATGCCGTTGCTCAGCGTCGTGACGGTGTCGCCGCCGCTGCTGGTGCCGTATGTGGCGAGCAGGGTCAGGCCGGCGTAGGCGTGATAGCCGCGGACCATGATCAGCCAGTCGCCGCTGGTCGGATTGTCGATGGTGACGGTCTCGTCGTTGCCGATCTCGTAGGGCCGGTAGTCATAGTCGGTGGTCGTCGGGACCGAGCCGTGCTTGACGTAGAGATCGGCGTCGCCGGTGCCGCCGGAGATCTCGATCTCGAACTTGCTCTGGCCGCTGGGGACGATGATGCGGTAGTACTTCTCGCCGCCTTCACTGTCGGCGATGCCCGTAACCGGTACGCCGTTGGTCAGCAACGTGACGGTGCCGCTGAACCAGTAGTCGGCCTCGAGGGTCACGCCGCTGTAGGCCTGGCGGGCCCGCAGCATGATGTACCAGGTGCCGCCGGCCGGGTTGCTGACGGTGACGGTCTCGGTATTGCCCGAGAGATAGGGGCGGTAGTCCCAGCTGCTGACGGTCGGCTTGGCGCCGTACTTGACGTAGAGGTCGGCGTTGCCGGTGCCGCCGGCGATGGTGATCTCCAGGGTGGTCTTGCCGGAGGGGACGTCGATCTTGTAGTAGGTGGTGGTGTTCAATGACGCGGCCAGGCCGGTGACGGGCACGCCGTCTTCGAGGGTGATGATATCCCCATAGCTGGCCTTGAGGGTCACGCCGGAGTAGCTGCTGTAGCCCCGTACCATGATATACCAGGTGCCGGCCGTCGGGCTGGGCACGGTGACGGTCTCCTCGTTGCCGGCCAGGAACGGCCGGTAATCGTAGTCCGAGGTGGTTGGCTGGGCGCCGAGCTTGACGTAGAGATCGGCGTCGCCGGTGCCGCCGGAGATGCTGATCTCGAGGTTGCTCTGGCCGGCGGGGACCTCGATGCGATAGATCTGCTCGCTGGCCTGGGTGCCGGTCAGACCGGTGACGGGCACGCCGTTCTCCAGTAACGTGCCGACCCCGCCGCCGTAACTGGCCAGCAAGGTCACGCCGGCATAAGCGCCATAGCCGCGCAGCATGATATACCAGGTGCCGGCCGTCGGATTGTTGACGGTGACGGTCTCCTCGTTGCCGACGAGGAAGGGGCGGTAGTCGTAGTCCGAGGTCGTCGGCAGGGCACCGCGTTTGACGTATATATCGCAGTCGCCGGTGCCGCCGGAGATGGCGATCTGCAGCTTGGACTGGCCCGATGGGACCGTGAGGCTGAAATAGACCTCGGTGCCGGCGGCGCCGGACAGGGCGGCGACCGGGACGCCGTTGGTCAGGGGCACGACGCTCATACTGGCCGAATAGGTGGCCACCAGCGTCAGGCCGGAATAGGCACTGTAGCCGCGCAGCATGATATACCAGGTGCCGGCGGCCGGACTCTCGACGGTGACGGTCTCGTTGTTGCCGACCTCGTACGGCCGGTAGTCGTAGCTGGTGGTCGTCGGCTCGCTGCCGCGTTTGACGTACATGTCGCAGTCGCCGGTGCCGCCGGAAATGGCGATTTCCAGGTCGTCCTGGCCGCTGGGCACGACAATCGCATAATACGCCTGACTGCCGATCGCCCCGGACAAGCCGGTGACCGGCACGCCATTGGTCAGCGTGATCGGCGCTGCGGCCGCCACCGAGGCCAAGAGCCCCAGAATCGCCACCACGACCAGACCATTCTTCGCATACGCTCTCATCAGACCGTTCATATCGAACTCCTCTCTAAACCAAGACGTTGGTACGGCATATCGGGTACATATTCTCCATCTCGGACAAATCGACCACGAAAGTTAGTGCCACCCCAACACCCCCGCGTAACGGTTTTTC